>CALDKM010000039.1:0-20067 GCA_937898875.1 uncultured Pseudomonadota bacterium
ATGAAATCCTCATCAACGTAACGCCGCAGGAAACCCGCGTCGCGATGCTCGAGCAGGGCGTCGTGCAGGAATTGCACGTCGAGCGCACCAGCGCGCGGGGGCTCGTCGGCAACATCTATCTCGGGCGCGTGGCGCGCGTGCTGCCCGGCATGCAGAGCGCGTTCGTCGAGATCGGGCTGGAGCGGGCGGCGTTCCTGCACATCGCCGACATCTGGGAACACCGGCAGAACGGCCACGGCGGCGCCGAGCGGCCGATCGAGCGAATCCTGCACGAGGGCCAGGCGCTCCTCGTGCAGGTGATCAAGGACCCGATCGGCACCAAGGGCGCGCGCCTGTCGACGCAGGTGAGCCTCGCCGGCCGGCTGCTCGTCTACCTGCCGCAGGACTCGCACATCGGCATCTCGCAGCGCATCGAGGACGAGGCCGAGCGCGAGCATCTGCGCGGGCGACTCCAGCATCTGCTGCCCGAGGGTCTCGGCGGCGGCTTCATCATCCGAACGATGGCGGAGACCGCCACCGAGCGCGAGATGCAATCCGACATCGAGTACCTGACGAAGCTCTGGCACGACCTGACCGCGCGGTCGACCGACTCGCCCGCCCCCGCGCTCGTCTACCAGGACCTGAACCTCGCGCAGCGCGTGCTGCGCGACATGGCCACCGAGGAGACGACGCGCATCCTCGTCGACTCGCGGGAGACGCACCAGCGCATGGCCGAGTTCGCGGAGCAGTACACGCCCGCGCTCTCGCGTCGCATCGAGCACTACTCCGGCGACCGGCCGCTGTTCGACCTGTCGGCGGTCGAGGACGAGATCGAGAAGGCGCTCGCGCGGCGCGTCGACCTCAAGTCCGGCGGGTACCTGATCATCGACCAGACCGAGGCGCTCACGACGATCGACGTCAATACCGGCGGCTTCGTCGGCGGGCGCAGCTTCGACGACACGATCTTCAAGACGAACCTCGAGGCGTCGCAGGTGATCGCGAGGCAGCTGCGTCTGCGCAACCTCGGCGGCATCATCATCATCGACTTCATCGACATGGAGAACACGGACCATCGCGCCGCCGTCCTCGCGGAGCTCAACCGCGCGCTCGAGCGCGACCGGACGCGGCTCACCGTGAACGGCTTCACGCAGCTGGGCCTGGTCGAGATGACGCGCAAGCGCACGCGCGAGTCGCTCGCGCACGTGTTGTGCGAGCCCTGCCCGACCTGCAAGGGCCGCGGCGCGCTCAAGACTCCGCAGACGGTCTGCTACGAGATCCTGCGCGAGATCCTGCGGGAGGCGAAGCAGTTCAACGCCCGCGAGTTCCGCATCCTCGCCTCGCAGTCGGTGATCGACATGTTCCTCGACGAGGAGTCGCAGAGCCTCGCGGGGCTGGGCGACTTCATCGCCAAGCCGATCTCGCTGCAGGTCGAGACGCTCTACACGCAGGAGCAGTTCGACATCGTCCTCATTTGAGCGGACCCGACGGCGGCTCGCCGCCCCTCACCCCGGCCCTCTCCCCGCGATGCGGGGAGAGGGGGTGCGCCGACGACGACGATGCACAAGAAGCGCGCCCGGCCCTCTCCCCGCGATGCGGGGAGAGGGGGTGGGTCGCGTGCGGTTGCGCGACGAAGCCGATCTTCCACTCTTTCCCCGCGATGCGGGGAGAGGCGCTGGACGCGCGCCACTGCGCCACGGAGCCGACTTCTCTCCCTCTCCCCGCGATGCGGGGAGAGGGTCGGGGTGAGGGGCGATGAGCCTCTGGTCGCGCGTCAAGGCGAAGCTCGCCGGCTGGTTCCGGCGCGCACCGCGGGCGGGGCACTACGTCGAGGGCGCCGCGTTCGCCTGGCGCGGCTGGCTCGCGACGAACCCGGGGGTCTGGCCGCAACGTCGTTACCTGCTGTACGTCCCGGCGGGCGCGTCGCGCCTGCGCCCGATGCCCCTCGTCGTGCTGTTGCACGGGTGCAGGCAGACGCCCGAGGAGATCGCGCGTGCCACGCGCATCGCCGCGCTCGCCGACCGCCTCGGCAGCTGCGTGCTCCTGCCGCGCCAGGCGGACGCCGCGAACCCGTACCGCTGCTGGAACTGGTTCGACGGCGCGACGGCGTCGGGACGCGGGGAGGCCGCGATCGTCGCGGCGATGATGCGCAAGGCGATGCGATGGCGGCGGGCCGACACGGTCCGCACGGCCGCGATCGGCATCTCGGCCGGCGCCGCGCTCGCCGCGACGCTCGGCGTGCGGCACGGCGACCGCGTTCGCGCCGTGGTTTCGGTGGCGGGCATCGCATGCGGCGCCGCGAGCTCGCCGCTGACCGCGCTCTCCGTGATGAAGCGCGGCCCCGAGACCGACGTCGCGACGGTCGGTCGCGAGGCGCACGATGGCGCGGACGCCGATGCGCGCAGGGTGCCGCTGCTGGCGATCCAGGGCCGCGTCGACGACGTCGTCGCGCCGCGCAACGCCGCCGCGCTCGTCCGGCAGTTCCTCGCGCGCAACGGCGTCGACGTGCCGTCCGGCTCCGAATCGACGCTGCCCGATCCCGACCACGCGCGCCGGGAGTCGGCGATCCGTGGCCACGGCTTCGCGCTGCGGGAGTGGGAACGCGACGGCACGCTCGCCGCGCGTCTCGTCGAGATCGACGACCTCGGCCACGCGTGGAGCGGCGGCGATGCGTCGCTCCCCTTCAACGATGCCGCCGGTCCCGACGCCACCGCGATGGCCGGCGCGTTCCTCGAACTGGTGTGGGCGCGCGCGCTGGCGTAGCATCCCGGAATCCGGTCAACGACGAACCGTGGCGCGGCGAGGGCGGGCGATGACGGTCCACGCGATGAACCACTTCACGATCCTGACCGACGACGTCGATCGCACGGTCGCGTTCTACTGCCGATTCCTCGACCTCGAGCCGGGAGCGCGGCCCGACCTGGGCTTCCCCGGCGCGTGGCTCTACGCGGGAGGCGCGGCGATCCTTCACGTGGTAGGCGGACGCAAGCGCGAGGAGCTCAAGCCCGGCGTGATCGACCACATGGCGTTCTCGGCGCGCGGCCTGGCGGCCAGGCTCGCGCAACTCGACGCCGCCGGAATCCACCATGCGTGCCGGCGCCAGGTCGGCTCGGGCATGTGGCAGGTGTTCTTCTTCGACCCGAACGGCGCGCGCGTCGAGCTCGACTTCGATCCCTCGGAGCGCGCCGCGTGAGCGCCGCCGCGCTCGACCACCTCGTCGTCGCGGGCGCGACGCTCGCGCAGGCGATCGAATACGTCGCGGATCTCACCGGTGTCGTCGCCCGTCCCGGCGGGCAGCACGTCGCGATGGGGACGCACAACGCGCTCGCGAGGCTCGGCGAGCGCGTCTACCTCGAGCTGATCGCGATCGACCCCGTCCTGCCCCGTCCAGCGCGGCCGCGCTGGTTCGACCTCGACGACGCCGCGATGCAATCGGCGCTCGGCGACCAGCCGCGCCTGATCGCCTGGGTCGCACGCACGGACGACATCGTGCGCGCGGTCGCGAGATCGACGGTCGATCCGGGACCCGTGCATCCGATGTCGCGCGGCGATTACCGCTGGCGCATCACGATCCCCGACGACGGCAGTCGTCCCGGCGGAGGCGTGCCGCCGACGCTTATCCAGTGGGACGTCGCGAAGCACCCGGCGGACGGCCTGCCCGACGCAGGCGTATCGCTCGTCGAGCTCGCGGCCTCGCATCCCGCGCCCGGGACGATCCGCAGCGCGCTCGCCGCGCTCGGGCTCTCCGACGCGCTGCGCGTGACCTACGGTCCAGTGCCGCGGCTCGCGGCGATGCTGCGCACGGGGCGGGGGCTCGTCACGGTGTAACCGCCGGCCTTTCGGGGCCACAACCCGTCAGGCTGAAGCCTCCCTCGCAGGCACGATCGCGGCGACGGCGGCGACTCTTGCGGGACCGGCTTGAGCCGGACGCTTCGCCGCCATTCGAACGGTGAGCGCCACGAGGCGGAACCGACCTTCATTCCCGCGGCGGCCGGTAATCGACGCGGCCCTCGTCCTGCACGAGCGCCTCGAGTCGATGGGTCGCCGGACCGACGACCGGAAATCGGCGCAGCCATCGCACGAAGGGCCGGAACCGGTCGTGCCGCCGCGCCCGGCCGAGCGCGCGCTCGACCGCCTCGGCCAGGTCGGCACGTCCGTGCTTGCGGCAGAAAGGCGGCAGTTCCTCGTAGTAGTGGCGTTCGCGCTCGTCGACGACCGTGATGCGCGCGATGCGCGAGGGCGAAAGCGATGCCTGTCCGAACGGCGCGCGCCCCAGGACTCCCAACGCCTCGAGCGCGACCATCGTGCGGAGACACTTGACGCACTCTCCGCAGTTGGTCTCGTCGCCGCTCATGAAGCACACGCGCAGCGCCGCAAGCGCCGCGCCGCTGCGCGCGACGACCTCGGTCTTCGCGACGCGCGAGCAGCCGAAGCCCTCCTCGAGGAACCTCGTGTGGCGGGTCGAGTGGAGCGCGGTCAGGTACGGGTGTCCGGTGGCCGAATCGAACCCCCGGGGATCCGCCGCCGCCGAGGTCATGACCCGTGCGTAGCGCCGCTCCAACGCGAGCGCGACCGCCGCCAGCATCGAGCCGCCCGCGAGATGCTTCGGGTCGCTCGCCGCCATGCGCGTCTTCATCTGGTTGGTCGTCACCGGCACCAGCGTCTTGCCGATCGCGTCGGCCGCGGCCTGCATGTTCGCCCGGACGCGCTCGTAAGACGCATCGTGGCCGCTCACGAGGTCGAACGTGCCGAGCACGAGCAGGAGGTCGTCGACCGGGACGTGCCGCGGAACGAGCGCCGTGTGGAAGGAGTCGACGCCGCCCGAGAAGAAGCTCGCGGTCCGCGCAGCGCCGCCGGGCCATCCGGTCGCCTCCAGGACGTCCGCCTCGATCTCGACCGGCTTGCGCTCGGGGGCCCAATACTGCCAGACCCTCATCCGCTCGGGCGCGTTGTCGAGCAGCAGCGGATCGACCGGCCGCGAAAGCGCGAGGGGCTCACCGAGCGCAACGGCAACCGGCAGCAGACCCGCGAGCCACGGATTGCCCGAGTCGCTGATCGAGGAGGCGAATGCTTCGGGCACGTCGTACCAGTACGTCTCCTCCGCCGGCCCGCCGCGCGGGTCGTCGTAGCGGACGACGCCGGACAACCTCGTCGCGGCCGGGTGATCCGGCGAGCGGTCGATGTCGATGCGCAGCAGCTTCATCGCCACGCCCCGTCGGGCCGATGCCCGACCCACGAGGACTCGAGCCCCAGCCACGGCACCACGGTGCGATTCACTGCGGCAGATGCCATGTGACGCCCGGATCGTGCACGCGCGACTCGAGCCACCTCGTCGCCGCACCGATGCCCGGCACCTTCCGCAGCCGGCGCACGATCGAACGGAATGGATCGTGCAGCCGCGCGCGAAGGAGCGAGCGGGCGATCGCGTCCGCGAGATCCGATCGGCCCCGCTCCCGGCAATACGGGATCAGCTCGGCGTAGTAGTGGCGCACGTCCGGGTCGCCGATCGGCATCCTCGCCACGCGCCGGACGTCGAGCTTCGCCGTGCCGAACGCGGGCGCGCGCGCGAGCACGCCCAGGGCCTCCAGCGCGATCGCCGCGCGCAGGCACTTCTCG
Organism: uncultured Pseudomonadota bacterium; assembly: GCA_937898875.1. GTDB lineage: Bacteria > Pseudomonadota > Gammaproteobacteria > Burkholderiales > Casimicrobiaceae > VBCG01. Next base: position 5,593 of record CALDKM010000039.1, read on the forward strand.
CAGCGCATGCAGTTGGTCTCGTCGCCCGTGAACAGGCACACGCGCAGCGACGAGAGCGCCACGTCGGACCCGGCGACGAACGACGTCTTCTCGATGCGCCGCGCCGCGAGCCCGTCCTCGGCCACGATCGTCGCCGACGTCGACAGCATCGCATCGGTGATCGGATGCGTCCCCCACGCCTCCTTCCAGTCGAGGTCGATGCTCGACGGGATCAGGATGCGTGCGAAGCGGCGCTCGAGCGCGAGCGGCACCGAGCCCATCATCGACCCCTGCGACATGTAGGAGAGGTCGGTCGCGCCGAGCCGCGTGTGCAGCAGGTTCGTCGCGGATGGAATCAGCACCTTGCCGAGGGCGTCCGCCGCGGCCTGGAGCCTCGCCTGCACGCGGTCGAACGACTCGCGCTTCGCGTACATCAGGTCGAACGCGCCGTGGATGACGAGCAGGTCGTCGATCGGCCAGGCGCGCGGCGTCAGCACCGTGTAGAACGAATCGACGCCGCCCGAGAAGAGGCTCACGGTCCGTCTGCCGGCCGCCGCGGGAGCCGCCTCGACGTCGGCCTCGATCCGCACCGGCGCGCTGCGCGGGTTCCACCAGTGCCAGATCGCCAACCGGTCGCGCGCGAAGTCGAGCATCTGCGGATCGACCGGGCGGGACAGCACGAGCGGCTCGCCGATCTCGACCGCCACCGGCAGCAGGCATGCGAGCCACGGATTGCCGCTCGTCGTGATCGATCCGGCGTACGCATCCGGGAACTCGAACCAGTACGCCTCCTCGCGCTTGCCGTCCTGCGCGGCGTCGTAGGCGACGCGGCCGGTGAGCCGTGTCCAGCCGGACCGGTCGGGCGAGGCGGCGACGTCGACGTCGGCGAGGTTCACGGAGCAAGTGTGCCATAGGCGCGCGCGCCGGCGCCGTTCTAGGCTTCGGCGGCGATGGCGAGCATCGCGCCGACGAGCGCACCGCGCGGCGCAGCGTGCCGGGCCTCGCGGCCTTCGGACGTCAACGCTCGACGCGCCAGGTGCCCTGCACGAACCCGAACGGCCAGGACCGCGTCGATTCGAGGACGAGCGCAACGTCGCGCGACAATGGCCCGAACAGCGGCAGGCCGGCCCCCAGCAGCACCGGGATCGTCGTGATCGTGATCCTGTCGATCAGTTCCGCCTCGAGGAACGACTGGATCGTCCGGCCGCCGTCGACGTAGAGCTGCTTCGCGCCCTCGGCCGAGAGGCGCGCCACCAGCGTCGCCGGCGGCTCGGCACTCGCCGACACCGACGCCGCGAGCGAGGCCGGAATCGCGAGCGATGCCGGATAGTGCGTCAGCACGACGACGCGCTTGCCGCCGTAGGGCCACGGGTCGAACCCGACCGCGAGCTCGAACGTGCCGCGCCCGATCACCAGCGCGTCGACCGAGTCGAAGAACACCTTGTAGCCGCAGTCCTCGCCGGGCGGGACCGCGGCGTTGGCGCGCTCGAGCCAGTCGATGCGGCCGTCCTCCCGCGCGATGAATCCGTCGAGGCTCGTCGCGACGAACACGGAGCAGGCTGCCGTCATCGCCTGACCTCGATCATCAACGAGTCCTCGACCGGCGGGTCGCGCGACGGCCGGCCGGTCTCGTCGAGCGGCTGCACGCGGAACGTCACGCGCGCCTCGCCGCGCTCGCGCGTCACGAGCCGCGCCGCGTGCAGGTCGGACGCGCCCGCGCGCTCGACGCGCTCGACCGATACGATCTGCGGGCGATCGGACGCGACCGCGATCACGTCGGCCCACGCCGAGCCCGGGCCGGCGGTCAGCTCGCCGAGCGTCAACGGTCCGCCGTCGCGGCCGCTCCCGCCGCTCTCCTTCACGTAGGGGACGACGACCGCCTCGACACCCGGCGGCAGCGTCGGCGAGAGCACGCGCAGGTAACGGCTGCCGCCGTCGATCGGCCGCCACCGCGTCGCCTCGTCGAGGGGCTTCGTGCGGGCAGGGTCCACGGCGAGCCCGATGCGGGCCCTGTCGGTGTCGCCGAGGAACTCGTCGGCACAGGCGGCCACCCCGGCGGCGAGCAGCAGTGCGGCGCCGATCCGGAGTGAACCGCGCGCGGCACGGACGACGCCGCGCGACGGCACGGGCGCCCGCGCTTCAGCCACGTCCCGCTCCCAGCGACGACTCGAATCGCACCGCCATCCGCCACAGCGCGTAGCCCGCGACGACGAGCGGCACGCCGGCCAGCGCAGCCGCCCGCGCGTCGGTCCACACGGTCTTCATCGAGTGCGCGACGCCGTAGGCGAAGCCGACAGCCGCGACCCACGCCACCAGCGCCGCGATCAGCACGAAGCCGCCGACGCAGGCCGCTGCCAACCCGGCACGGCCGGCGCGGGCGACGCGCCATCCGCAGAGCGCGAGCCGCCCGGCGACCGCGATCGCGATGGCGGCGAGCGAGAGCGCGTACGCGATGAGCAGGAGCAGGCCGATCGTCATCGGTGCCTGAGCGCGATGCTATGCCGGCACGTAGAGCCACATCCGGCGGATGTGCCCGCCGGCGATCTCGTAGGCGACCGCCGCCTCGAACGGCGCGTCGCGGACACCGAAGATGCGCTCGTGGTCGATCACGAAGTTGCCGAGCGCGATCCGGTCGACGATCTCGGCCTTCAGCCCGGGAAGGTTGAAGCGGTTCGCCGCGTAGTGCTTCGCGAGCGCCGCCCGCCCCTCGATCGCGGCCTCCGGCGCCGGGGGGCGGAACGCCTGGACGCGCTCGTCGAAGCACGCGACGAAGCGCTCGAGGTCGCGCGCGTTGTAGGCGTCGAGCTGGCGGTCGACGATCTCGGCGGGGGACATCCGTGGATTATCCCTCTGCCGGGCCCGCGAGGTCACGCGCCGGCCGCCTCCCAGGTCCCGGTCCGCTCGGACCGGAACAGCGCGTCGATCGCGCGCATGTTGGCGATCGCGTCCTCGACGCCGAACGGCAGCGCGATCTCGCCGCGCACGGCGCGCGAGAACGCCTCGCCTTGCAGCTCGTACTGGTCGCTCGCCGGCAGCGTCTCGACGTGAATGCCCGTCCCTTCGAGCGACGAGCAATCGTCGATCAGCAGCTTCGTCTGCGCGCCCTGCCGCGGGTTGAACGGGATCGGGATCTCGATGCGTCCCGTCGTGCCGGAGAGCTCGATCCGCTGGTGCGGTGCGAGCTGCGTCGACACGGTGAAGTCGAGCCGACGGCCGTCGCCGAAGTCGACGAGCGCGCTCGTGAGGCGATCGGTATGAAACGTCGGGTCGCGCTCGATCAGCGCGATGCCCCGCCTCGGCTCCGCCTCGAAGAAGAAGCGTCCCGCGACGATCGGATAGCAGCCGATGTCGTAGAGTCCGCCGCCGCCGATCTCCGCCCGGTTGCGGATGTTCGCCGGATCCGGGTTGTCGTACGCGAAGAACGCCTGTACGACACGCAGCGTGCCGATCCGGCCTTCGCGCACCAGCTCGCGCGCACGCAGCCACTGCGGGTGGAAGCGGACCATGAACGCCTCCGCGATCAGCACGTCTCGCGCGGCATCGCGGAGTCGCGCGGCCTCCCCCGCCGTCAGCGCGATCGGCTTTTCGCACAGCACGTGCTTGCCCGCCCTCGCCGCCGCGAGCGTGAGCGGCACGTGCAGGTGGTTGGGCAGCGGGTTGTAGATCGCCTCGATCGACGGATCGGCGAGCAGCGCCTCGTACGAGCCGTAGGACTTCGGGATGCCGAGCGAGTCCGCCGCCTCGCGCGCGGCGCCCTCCGTGCGCGAGGCGATCGCGCGGATGTCGCACCACGGGCTCTTCATCATGCCGGGCAACACGCGGTTGAGCCCGATCTTCGCGGTGCTGATCACGCCCCAGGCGACTGGCTTCATCCGATGCTCCGGGAGTTGCGGCGGCAGGCGCGGCAGGCAAGCGCTACAACGCGCCGATCGCGACGAGCGCCCTCCGCACTTCCTCGACGCCCTCGGGCGGCAGCGGCGACTGCGGCGGCAGCGGCGCGCCGACCGCGTACCCCTGCAGCTCGAGCCCGCCCTTGATGCATGCAGCGAGGTTGTACCTGGCGAACGCCTGGTTGAGCGCCCACAGCGGACGCTGCTTCTCCATCGCGGCGGCCCAGTGGCCGTGCCGGCACAGCTCGTAGAGCTCGACGCTCTGCCGCGGCGCGACGCATGCGGGGCCCGCCATCCAGCCTACGCCGCCGATCAGCATCACGCAGGCCGGGATGTGCGAAGAGGCGGCGAAGACCTCCATCCGTCCTTCGACGCGATTGATGATCGACAGCAGTCGACCGGTGTTCACCGACGCGTCCTTGATGTAGCGGATGTTCGGGACCCGCGAGAGCCTCTCGATGACCGGCAGCGAAAGGTCCGAGCGCTGGAAGTTCGGGTTCGTGTAGAGGACGACCGGCCTGCCCACCGCCTCGCCGATCGCCTTGAAGTAGGCATGGACGCCGTCGTCGCCGATCGGAAAGTACGCCTCGAGGATCGCGAGGATGCCGTCCGCGCCCAGCCGCTCGACCTCGCGCGCCTGTGCGACCGCATCGGCGGTCGTCGTCGATGCGACGCCCGCAACCACCGGCACACGGCCGTGCGTCGCCTCGATCGTCACCTCGACGACGCGTCGCCGCTGCGCCGCCGACAGGTACGCGAACTCGCCCGTCGACCCGAGCGGCGCGAGGCCGTGGACGCCGGCCGCGATCAGGTCGTCGCAGAGGCGCGAGAGGACCGCGTCGTCTACCTCGCCCGTGGGCTTGATCGGCGAGACGAGGTAGGGGAAGACGCCGTGGAAGTGCCGCTGCGCGATGCTCATCGAAGTTCCTTCGGAAGGGATCGGTCGCCGCTCACGCGCGGCGGTGTCCGAGCAGCCGGAACGGCAGCGCGACCGGCCGGCTCGGCACGAACGGGATGCACCATGCGACGAACAGGGTCAGCGATCGCACGTCGTCCTCCCGGGCATTGCGCGAGCGCGCGGCCCCCGCGGGTCTCCTTCCATCGACCCCATTATGGGGCAGCCTCGCCGCGACGCGCATGCTGCGCGCGAGGGGCAACGCCCCGACGCGACGGATCGCGCCGCGGGCGCGCCCGGCTCGAGCTTGCGACACGAGGTCACCGCCGGGTCGGCACGCGAAGGATCGCCACGACGGCCCGGATCTATAACGCGAGCAGCACCGGGTAGAAGACGAGCAAGTCGACCCGGATGTTGCATTCGCCCGTGCACAGGACGCGCAGCCTGATTCCGAACTCGTAGGCGAAATACGCGAGCCACGCGAGCGCGGCGACGAGGACGCTCGCCCTGCGGCACCGGTACCACGCCAGCGCGAACGCGCCACCGGGCACGAGCGCGAGCCAGGGCCATTGGATGAAGACGCCGGGGAGGACGCCGATGTCCATCGAGGTGGCGGCAGCCCGGGGCCTGCGGACGAGCGCATTGCCCGCGACGGCACCTGGTTCGGTCCTTTGCGCGCAACGCTCACCGCTCGATCCCCCAGCGCGCGGGCTCCCGGCATTCGTAGAGCTCGATCAGCAGGTCGTCCGGGCCGGCGACCATCACGTACCGGAACGCCGGCTCATCGCGTACCGGATTGCGGAAACGCACGCCGTTCGCCTCCATGTGCGCGACCAGCGCATCGATGTCGTCGGTCTCGATGCCGATGTGGTGGAAGGCGCCTCCGCGCGGCGCCTTCGGCGGCTGGTCGTAGATCTGGACGAAGGCCCGCCCGAGGGCGAGCCGGACGTTGCGCACACCGGCCGCCTCCTCGTCCCAGACGATCGACGCGCCGAACATCGCACGGAAGAATTCCGTCGTCTCGGCGATGTCGGAGGCGAAGAGGTGAACGTGGTCGAGTCCCGCGCGCATCGCGTGTCGCCTCCATCGGAATTCGAGCGTCCGGCGCCGGGCCCGGGTCGATCACCCCAGCGCGCCCCGGCCCGCCACCGGCCACACGTGCTCGACCCGGTCGCCGCGGTACGCGACGATCCAGTCGTAGAGGTTGACGGTCGGATCGCAATGCCCCGGGACCAGCAGCAGCCTGTCGCCCAGCGACGGCGCCGAGGCTCCCGCCACCACCTCGAGCACGCCGTGCTCGTCGGAGGCCTTGCGGTAGACGATACCGTCGCGGCGCCACGCGACCGGCAGCCCCGAGTCGAACGAGAACGCCTTCAAGCCCGCATCGCAGATCGCGCGCTCCCGGGTCGGCGTGCTCATCACGGCTGCGAGTACGAACAGGCTGTGCTCGAAGCGGCGCTCGCCGTCTCCGGGCGTGTTGCGCGCGTAGTCGGCGTCCATGAACACGTAGGAGCCGGGCTGCAGCTCGTTCCAGACGCCCGACGCCATCTCGTGCTCCCAGGTGCCGGTGCCGGCGCCGGTCACGATGGGGCATTCGATGCCCGATCGCAGCACCGCGTCTCGCGACTCGACGGCCCGCGATGCGGCCACCGCGATCGCGTCGCGGCGCTCCCCCGGCATGCGCAGATGCTGCGCGCCGCCCTGGTAGCAGTGCAGGCCGCCGAAGCGCAGCGAGCGCTCGCCCGCGATGCGCCGCGCGAGCGTCGCGGCGGCCTCGCCCGGACTCGCGCCGCAGCGTCCCGCGCCGACGTCGACCTCGACGTAGGCGTCGATCGTCGTGCCCACGTGCCTCGCGGCGTGCGCGAGCGGCGCGATCGCGCGTTCGTCGTCGACGAGCACGCCGATCCGCGCCTGGCGCGCGAGCGCCGCCAGGCGCAGGAGCTTCGTCGGAGCGACGATCTCGTTGGTGACGAGCACGTCGGTGATGCCCGCCTCGACGAACGCCGCCGCCTCGTCGATCTTCTGGCAGCAGATGCCGACCGCCCCGCGCGCCACCTGCGCCTGCGCAATTGCGGGCGTCTTGTGCGATTTCGCGTGCGGGCGCAGGCGCAGGCCGCGCGAGGCGACCTCGCGCGCCATCGCTTCGACGTTGCGCTCGAATGCGTCGAGATCGAGGACGAGCGCGGGCGTCTCGATCGACGCGACCGGATCGCCGGGGCTTGCGGGTGCTCGTTGCATGGTCGTCAGGTGGAGGAGGTCGCCCGATGCGTGTCCACGGGAGGATGCCGGGGACACGACCGGAGGCATGGGGCGGATTGTCGCCCATCGGCGGCGGGGACGATCACGCTGGCGGCGACGTATCGGGCGTAAAGGAGGCCCTGACGCCTCCTTTCGGCAGGCCGACCGCGAGGCGGCTCCCGAAACAGGGTCTGACCCCGATTATCAAGCAGCGCTGGGTCGGAAAGTAGGGTCTGACCCTATTTATCGGCAGGATCGGAAAGTAGGGTCTGACCCTATTTATCGGCAATGCGGAACGGGGCCCGAACAGCTGGGAAAGGGGCATGACCCCGCTTGCCCCTCGGATGGGATCGACCCCTGCCGCCCCCTTTGGACGCGGGGCTCCTCCGGCCACGCTGCCGCAGGGGCAGCCGATGGCGGCCGTGCCGGCTACCCCTGGACGCGAGGCTGCTCCGGCGTGGTCTTCGGCACGCTGCCGCCCGGCGGTGACGCCGCCGGTGCGGGCTTGCTCGGCGTCGCGAGCTGGCCGTAGACGACGCGCGCGACGGCGAGAAGCTGCGCGCGATCGAGCGGGCCGGAGAGCGCGTACGCGCACTCGTCCTCGATCCAGTAGAAGACGCCGACGCCGTTCTCGAGCGAGTAGCGGAACGAGGTCTCGCCGGGTTCGCCCGCCTTCTCGTTCGTCACGCGCCACTGCAGCGTAAGCCGCTGCTTCTCCGCATTCTCGTACATGACGAGGGCCGTGGGTTTTTCGTTGCCCGCGACGAGCCGCCCGCCGACGAGCGCGAAACCGAGCGGATTCAGGTCCGGCACGTGCGCGTCGAACGACAGGCGCCGCGTGAGCCAGCGCACGAGACCGGCCTCCTCGTTCGCCCACACCTCCACCGGACGCCGCTGGTCGGCGGCGTAGAGCACGTGCGTGAGCGCCGCCTGCCGCGCGAACGTGGTCGGCATGCCCGAGCGCTCGAGCATCGCGTCGCGGCCGAACCAGCCGACCGCGATCCCGAGCACGAGCGTCGCTGCCGCCGCGAGCGCTGGCCACATGCGCAGCAGCCTTCCGCCGCCCGCACGCCCTTCGGCCGCAGCGATCAGCCGCGGCGGGATCGCCTCGGCGAGCCACGGGTCGAGTGCGTCGCGCAGCGCGGCGTTCTGCTCGCGGATCGACGCGACGCGGGCGGCGAGCGCGGCATCGCGCGCTAGCGCCTGCTCGACGGCCTCGCGCCGCTCGCCCGCGAGCTGGCCGTCCGCATAGGCCATCAGGTCGTCGTCGGTGATCGCCAGCATGCTCGTCGCCCGGTTGGTCCGCTCATTTCACACGCTTGAGCGCCGCGGGACGCTCGTCGGTCATCCGGCGCAGCTTCTCCCTCGCGCGCGACAGCCGCGACATCACGGTGCCGACGGGCACCGACATCATGACGGCGATCTCCTCGTATCTCATCTCCTCGACAGCCGCGAGCAGCAGCGTCTCGCGCTGCTCGACGGGAAGCCGCCCCACCTGCTGCAGGATCTCGGCGAGCTCGACGCGCGCGAACTGCGCCGCCGGCACCGGCACCTGCCACGCTCCGCCCCCCGCTTCCGACTCCGCGTCCAGCGACACGTTGGCCGCCTCTCGCGCCGCGCCGGCACGCTGGTTCACGAAGACGTTGTGCATGATCGTGAACAGCCAGGCGCGCAGGTCCGTTCCCGCCTGCCAGAGCCGGCGCTTCTCCCATCCGCGCGCGAGCGTCTCCTGGACCAGATCGTCCGCACGGGCCGCATCCCGCGCGAGCACGCGCGCATAGCGCCGCAGCCGCGGGATGGCCGCGAGGAGCTCGGGCTGCGGAAGGGGCGCGTCGGCCAAGGACGAGGGGGCGCGGGCCGGGGGAGCGGGGAGGCGTCGGCCCGCGCGGATCGTGGCGCCGGGACGCCACGGGCTCGAGGCGTCGGGTCAGGGTCGCGCGACCTTCCAGACGTTGTTGACGCCGTCGCCGGTGCGGTCGCCGGGCTTCGCGTCCTTCGCCCACAGGTAGAGCGGCTTGCCCTGGTATGCCCACTGCTTGCTGCCGTCGTCCCGCGTGATGACCTGCCACGCCGCGTTCGGCGGCGTGTCGGTCTTCGCAAGGAGCGGCGGCCAGTTCGCGGCGCACGGACCGTTGCAGACCGACTTGCCGCTGCCGCCGACGTCGCGGTCGAACGTGTAGAGCGTCATCCCCGCGTCGTTGACGAGCGCGCCATCGACGGTCTTCGCGGGGCTCGGCGCGACCGTGGCGCAACCGGCGACGAGCGCCGCGACGGCGGCGGCGAATGCGATACTGGAAACGAAGCTTTTCATCGGGTCCCCCTCATATGGAACGGCACAGGTGGGAAAACAGCGGGAAGCACGGGTTTATTCCTGCACCGGGTCGCCCCGGCCGGGCTCCGCATGGCGATTGTGCTCCCTGCCGCGTGGCTCGTCGCGGCTGCGGCGTCCGCCCAGGCGCCGCAGGTGGTCGACGTCCCGACGCGGCCGGGCGTGACGCAGCGGCTCCTCTACGTTCCCGCCGAGGCGCCGGTGGCGTCGGCGATCCTCTTTGCCGGGGGGCACGGCGGCCTCGCGATCCGGCGCGACGGGGAGATCGGATGGGGCCGCGGCAACTTCCTCGTCCGCACGCGCGCACTCTTCGCCGAGCGCGGGATCTCGGTGGCGGTGATCGACGCCCCGTCCGACCGGCAGGCGGACCCGTGGCTGGGGGGCTTCCGGCAGACGACGGCGCACGCGGCGGACGCGAAGGCGGTCGTCGAGTGGCTCCGCGCGAAGACGGCCCTGCCGGTCTGGCTCGTCGGGACGAGCCGCGGCACGCAGTCGGCCGCCTGGCTCGCGCTCGCGTCGATCGGCGCCGACGGTCTCGTGCTGACGTCGACGATCCTCGTCGACCCGCTCGGCCGGGCGGTGCCGGCGATGCCGGTCGAGACGATCACCGTGCCCACGCTCGTCGTGCACCACAGGGACGACGGGTGCAGTGCGACGCGGTACTCGCGGGCCCCCGCGCTGGCGGCGCGGCTGACGTCGGCGCCTCGCAGGGCGTTCCTCACGTTCGACGGGGGCACCGACAAGGGCGACGCATGCGAGGCCGCCGGGCACCACGGCTACGCGGGGATCGAGACACAGGTCGTCGACGCGATCGCGGCGTTCGTCGCGGGACGGTAGGCCGTCGGGCCGATCGCGCCCCGGGCTAAAGCAGGAAGATCGTCGCGAGCCCGAGGAAGATGAAGAAGCCGCCGGAGTCGGTGACGGCGGTGATCAGCACCGACGAGCCGACCGCGGGATCGCGCCCGGTGCGCATCATCGTCATCGGGATCAGTACGCCCATCAGCGCCGCGAGCAGCAAGTTGAGCGTCATCGCCATGATCATCACGACGCCGAGCATCACGTCCTTGTAGAGCATCATCGCGACCAGCCCCATCACGCCGCCCCAGATGACGCCGTTCAGCAGCGCGACCTGGAGCTCCTTGCGGATCAGCTTGTTCGCGTGCTCGCGCGTCACCTGGCCCAGCGCGACCGCGCGCACGATCATCGTGATCGTCTGGTTGCCCGAGTTGCCGCCGATGCCCGCGACGATCGGCATCAGCGCGGCGAGCGCGACGAGCTTCGCGATCGATCCCTCGAACACGCCGATCACGCGCGAGGCGAAGAACGCGGTCATCAGGTTGACGGCCAGCCAGGTCCAGCGGTTCTGGAACGACTTCCAGACCGAAGCGAAGACGTCCTCCTCCTCGCGCAGGCCCGCCTGCGCCAGAACGCCCTCCTCGCCGCGCTGGCGGACGAAGTCGAGCACCTCGTCGACCGTTACGCGGCCGACGAGGCGGTCGTTCGTGTCGACGACGGGCGCCGAGACGAGATCGTAGCGCTCGAACGCGCTCGCCGCGGCGTCGGCCTTCTCGTGCTGCTGCAGCTTCACGGTCGGCGGGCGCATCACTCCGGCGACCAGCGTCTCCGGATCGCTGACGATGAGCGTCGCGATCGGCAATGCGCCGAGGAGCTTCTCGTCGCGGTCGACGACGAACACCTGGTCGGTCTGCGATGGCAGCTCGTCGAAGCGGCGCAGATAGCGCAGCACGACCTCGAGGGTGACGTCCGGGCGCACCTGGATGTCCTCGAAGTCCATCAGCGCGCCGACCATGTCCTCCTCGAACGACATCGCGGCCCGCAGCTGCTCCCGCTCGTCGACCGGCATGCCGCGGAAGACGTCGTCCATGACCTCCTGCGGGAGGTCCTCGGCGATCGCCGCGAGCTCGTCGGCCTCCAGCGTTTCGGCGACGGCGACGAGTTCGTCGGTGTCCATCGACGAGATCAGCGACTCGCGGACCGCGTCGCTCACCTCGACCAGGATCTCTCCGTCGCGCTCGGCGGACTTGATCAGGTCCCAGACGTAGATCCGCTCGTCGAGCGGCAGCGCCTCGAGGATGTAGGCGATGTCGGCCGGGTGGAGCCGGTCGAGCTTCTGCGTGAGCGCCGCGCGGTTCTGCTTGGTGACGAGGCTCTCGACCAGCCCGGCGCGCTCGGCGTCGGACGCGTGCGCGGCCTGCTCGTGGACCAGGCCCTCGACGAGCCGGTTCTTGCGGATCAGCGCGGTGACTTCGGCGAGCGCGTCCTCGACGCGCACGCGCGCGTCGCCGCCTTCGGCCGGGGTCTGGTCGGCGATCTCGGACATGGGGGCGGCGGGGACAAGCGTCGTGGCAGCGTCGTCGGGGGCGCCGGCATTCTACGCGCCCGCAAGCGCTTCCGACAGCGAAAAGGCCGGCCGGATCCCGGCGCCGAATTCGTCGGGCTGGGCCCCGGCCTGCAAGGGCGGCAGGCTTCAGTCCGGCCCCTGTCCATTCATCCGGCGGGACACTAACACTGACCCGGCAGCCGCGGTAAGGCGACTCTTTCCGCGCAGGCGCCTCCCCAGACGTGTTGGCCGAACGCAATCCTCGAGCGCGCGTTGATCCTGATCGCCGTAAGGTTGAATCGACTTCCCTGGCCGGAACCGGTAGCCCTTGCGCGTTTGCCACACATTTGGTTCCGGCTCGAAAGAACAGCCGGAATGACCCTCTTTACGGCGACGCGCCGACCGCCGCGGCCACCGCTTCGCCAAGTCGAAGCGCCCCGGCGACATTCAAGTGCACGTCATCGTAGTAGCTTGCTGTCGTATGCGGCAGGAGCGAATCGGCGTCGACACATGCCAGCTTCCGTTCCTCGCACAGCCGCAGCGTGACCGCGTTGTAGCGCGCCAGCGCCCGCTGCATCGCAGCAGCCGAGTAGTAGTGCGCGGCAGGTGGATCGCTAAAGACGCTCCGGCCCGCGGCACCGAACCAGAGAAGTCTTTCATCCTCAGCGGGCATCGGATCGCGGTAAAGCGATCCCTGTGTCACCAGCACCAGGCGGATGCCGAGCGGAAGCACGATGCCGGCAATGCGCCGAAGGTTGTCGTCGAAGGGGATCAGGCAGGGGGCAAGGTCGGGATCGGTGTCCACCTTCTGCGCGCCGGCGCGCCTCGCACGCAGCACGTGATAATAGGAAGCCTCGCGATCCTGCACGACGGCCGCGCGCCCGCTCGCCACCGCGGCGCGCCGCTCGGCGTAATGGACGATCGCGCGGTCGACGATCGCCTGCAACCGCAACCCGCGCCCCGCGCCTGGCGGATCAACCTCAAAAAAGATGCGGTGGCCGTATGCGTCCCACGCGTCTGGCCAGCGAAAGCGAAAAGCGGTCTCGACGAGTGCCCGCTGATCCCCTGAGACGCACATCGTGAGGTCGTTGATGCCGGCTTGGATCACGATGACATCTGGCTTAACGTCGTCCACGTAGGCGAGCGCCTGCGAAACGTGCGCGAAGCTCGTGAGTCCGGACTTACCGGCATTGCCGACCCAGACCGGTCGCCCGAGGCGCTGCGCCAGTTCTCTTTCCAGTACTGCAGTCCAGGCATCGCGGTCGTCGAGATAGAGCGATTCTGTGGTGCTGCCCCCGATGGCGAGCACGCGCATCGTCCCCGGGCCGGGAAGGGGACGGCTGCGCAGACCGGCGGCGTCGGTGGTGAACTTGCTCTCGGCGTACTCGACGCCGGGCATCACGCCCGCCTCGGGGTGGAAGACGGTCGTGCGCGACGGCGGATGCAGAATGTGCCGGACCTCGGTGGGCGGGGGCAGTGCAAGTCGCAGCGCCGCCTCGGCGAGGCCCACGGAGGCGAAGCACGCGACCGCCGCGGTGGCGATCTCAGCCCGCCGGCGGCGCCAGAGCATTCCGGCCACCATGAACGCGGCCGCGCTCGCCGTCAGCGTCCAGGCGACGCTACCCCAGCGTTTCGGCCGGTCGGGAATCCCGAGCCGGATCGCGTCGTCGGCCAAGTGGTGCGCCCACGCGTCCGTCGGCGTGGTCGGACGGGCGGTCTCGAGCACGGCGCGGGCCTCGTCGCGGCGGCCGGCGCGCTCGAGCGCGACCACGAGCGTGTGATCGCGCGAGGCGCGCTGCGCCGTATCCGGATCGGCGACGCGAGAGGCCGTCAGCAGCCGCGCCGCGTCGTCGGGGCGGTCGAGGTCGAGGAGCACGCGCGCCGCCTCGCCGTTCACGTAGTCGGTCGACACGTCGTCGCCGCCGCGGTGGTAGAAGTCAGCGAGGTCGGCGTACAGGCGCAGTGCGCCGACGCGGTCGCCCGAGTCGGCCGCCGCTTTCGCGCGATCCAAGCGCTCTCGGATCGCGCTCACGTCCTGCGCGAGCGCGCCGGCCGCGAGCGTCGCGACGATCAGCGTGAGCGCGAGCGAGGCGAGTTCAGAAGATCGTGTAGATGAACGGCGCAATCGCCGACCCCTGGCCGAGCACGAGGAGCGCGCCGAGCAGCACCAGCACCAGCACGATCGGCACGAGCCAGAACTTCTTGCGCACGCGCAGGAACGCCCACAGGTCCTTCAGCAGGTCCCACATCAGAACGGTCTCTCCATGTCCTCGGCCGCGCGTTCGGTCGACGGTTGCCGGTACGACGGCCCGACCGACTTCGCGCGCCGCATCGGGTCGCGCCCGACGAGCCGCATGACAACGCCCACCGGCATCACGACGAGGTAGAACGCTGCGGCGAGCAGGATGCGCGTGTTGATCCAACCCAACACCGAACCCACCGCCATCCAGGCGCGATGCACTGGCGCGAGCAGCGCCGGCGCGAAGCCGGCCGGCAGCGCGAGCAGTACGGCGACGATCCACGGCCACCTCGCCCACGCGCGGCCAAAAAGCCACGGCAGCGCGAGCCCGAAGAGTGCGGCCACGATCGCGGCGGTCGTGAAGCCGAACTTGCGGAGTTCCGTGCGCGACGGAGCGGCGGCGGGTGCGGTCATCGTCAGTCGGGGGCGAAGTCCTGCTTGGGGTAGCGCGCGCGGAGCTCGGGCGGCTGGGCGTCTTTCAGCACCACGACGTCCTCGATCGCGAGCGCGTCCATCTCGGTGCGCATGAAGCAGCGGTAGGCGTCCTCCGGCGTGCACACGATC
>CALDKM010000040.1:0-14284 GCA_937898875.1 uncultured Pseudomonadota bacterium
GAGGGGGCTGCGCGCTTGGGACGGCCCGGCGCGCGCATGATCCCCCGAAGCGTGCTTCGCACGCCGCCCCCCGAGGGGGCTGCGCGCTTGGGACGGCCCGGCGCGCGCATGATCCCCCGAAGCGTGCAGCGCGCGCCTTTGCCCGAGGGGCGCGCGCCCCCGGGAGGCGGCGACCGCCCGCGAATCGACGCCGGCCGACCGACGCTCCGCACGTCGGACGACGGCGCCCCCGGAGGGAGGCCGGCGGCCCCGGGGCGCCGGCCGCCCTTCGATCGAGTCTCTACCGAAGCTGCCACGCACCCCATGCGAATGCCGCCCAGCCGGCGAGGAACGCGAATCCGCCGAACGGCGTGACCGCGCCGAGTCCCCTCGTGCCGGTCAGCGCGAGCAGGTAGAGGCTCCCCGAGAACAGGACGATGCCCGCGGCGAACAGCCACGCGGCGATCGCGATCCCGCCCGCGTCCGGGCGGTGCAGCAGCAGGAGCCCGGCGGCGACGAGCGCGAGCGCGTGCCAGCCGTGATACTGGACCGAGGTCTGCCACACGGCCGCCATCCCGGGCTCGAAACGCCCCTTGAGGGCGTGGGCGCCGAACGCGCCGAGCGCGACCGCCACCAGCGCGAGCAGCGCTCCCATCGTCAGTGCGAGTCGGGCGGTCATCGGATCCTTCGGGGTCGCCGGGTCAAGTTCGACTAGAATTCTCGTTTCGACGGCCGCCGGCCGCAACCCTGCGAAAGACGAGCGATCATGACCCTCCAGCGATTCCACGTCGGCAAGCGCCTGTCCGACATGGTCGTCCACCGCGGCGCGGGCACCGTCTACCTCGCCGGGCAGGTCGCCGACGAACCGAAGGCCGACCTCGCCACGCAGACGCGCCAGGTGCTTGCGGCGATCGACCGCCTGCTCGCCGAAGCGGGCACCGACAAGACGAAGCTCCTGTCCGCGACGATCTTCCTGCCGTCGATGGCCGACTTCGCCGCGATGAACGCGGTCTGGGAAGCGTGGGTGCCGCAGGGCCACACGCCTGCCCGCGCGACCGTCGAGGCGAAGCTCGCCAATCCCGACTACAAGGTCGAGATCCAGGCGATCGCCGCGCTCTGATCCCGACGGCGGCTCCCCCACGCCCACGACGAGAGGCCCGACGATGAAGACGCCCGTGGACCCCGCCCCCGCCGTCGCCGCCGTTCCGGCGACGGCGCGGCGCGAGGGCGCCCCCGTGTCGGCCGCCTCGACGATGCCGGTCACGCGCGCGATGTTCGACCGGCTGATGGTGCCCTGCTACGCGCCCGCGCAGTTCGTGCCGGTGCGCGGCGAGGGCTCCCGCGTCTGGGACCAGCAGGGGCGCATGTACATCGACTTCGCCAGCGGCGTCGCGGTGACCGCGCTCGGCCACTGCCATCCGGCGATGATCCGCGCGCTCGAGGAGCAGGCGCGCACGCTGTGGCACGTGTCGAACTGGTTCACGAACGAGCCGGCGCTGCGCCTCGCGCAGCGGCTGGTCGACGCTACGTTCGCCGACCGCGCGTTCTTCTGCAACTCGGGCGCAGAGGCGAACGAGGCGGCGCTCAAGCTCGCGCGCCGCTACGCGCACGACCGCTACGGCGAGCGCAAGGTGCGCGTGATCTCGACGCTGAACGCGTTCCACGGCCGCACGCTGTTCACGGTGACCGCGGGCGGCCAGGCCAAGTACTCGTCGGGCTTCGGCCCGAGCCCGGCCGGCATCACGCACGTCCCGTACAACGACGTCGCCGCGCTGGAAGCCGCGTTCCGCGAGGAAGGCGGCGACGACGTCTGCGCCGTGATCCTCGAACCGATGCAGGGCGAAGGCGGCATGACGCCCGGCACGCCCGCGTTCCTGCAGGCGGCGCGACGCCTGTGCACCGAGCACCAGGCGCTGCTGATCCTCGACGAGATCCAGAGCGGCATGGGACGGACCGGCGCGCTGTTCTCGTACATGCAGAAGGGGGTCGTCCCCGACATCCTGACCTCCGCGAAGGGACTCGGCGGCGGGTTTCCCATCGGCGCGATGCTGACGACCGACGAGATCGCCGGCGCGTTCTCGGTCGGCGTCCACGGCACGACCTACGGCGGCAATCCGCTCGCGTGCGCGATCGCGGGCGCCGTGTTCGACATCGTCAACACCACCGAGGTGCTCGACGGCGTGAGGGCGCGGCACGCGCTCTTCATGGAGGGCCTGAAGGCGATCAACGCGCGCCGCCGCGTATTCCGCGACCTCCGCGGCGAGGGCGTGTGGCTCGGCTGCGAGCTCGACGACCCGTGGCGGGGCAAGGCCTTCCAGGTGATGCAGGGCGCGAGCGACGCGGGGTTGCTCGTGCTGATGGCCGGCCCCGACGTCGTGCGCCTCGCGCCTTCGCTCGTGATCTCGCTCGACGAGATCCTCGAGGGCCTCGCGCGCCTCGAGACCGCGCTCGACCGCGTGCTGACCTGAACGCGCGGCAATGTTCGTCGTCCGCCCCATCGCGCGCGACGACCTGCCGGCGGTCCTCGCGCTGTCCGAGCGCACGGGCACCGGACTGACGACGCTGCCCGCGAGCCGCGAGAGGCTCGCCGGGCGGATCGACCGGTCGATCGCGTCGTTCGCCGGCACCGCGCCGCGCGAGGACGCCTGCTACGTGTTCGTGCTGACCGAGGCCGCCCGCGGCGCTGCCGAAAGCCGGGTGGTCGGGATCGGCGCGATCGAGGCCGCCGTCGGCCTCAAGGAGCCCTGGTACAACTACCGCGTCGGCACACTCGTGCACGCGTCGCGCGCGCTCGGCGTCTACACGGCGGTGCCGACGCTGTTCCTGTCGAACGACCACACCGGGCACACCGAGCTGTGCACGCTGTTCGTCGACCAGTCGTTCCGGCACGGCCGCAACGGCCCGCTGATCGCGAAGAGCCGGCTCCTGTTCATCGCCGAGTTCGCGGAGCGATTCGGCGAGAAGGTGATCGCCGAACTGCGCGGTCGCGTCGATTCGCAGGGCCGTTCGCCGTTCTGGGAGGGGCTCGGCCGCCACTTCTTCGCGATGGAGTATTCGACCGCCGACTACCTGACCGGCATCGGGCAGAAGTCGTTCATCGCCGAGCTGATGCCGAAGCACCCGGTCTACGTGAATCTTCTGCCGGCGGACGCGCGCGAGGCGATCGGCGCCGTGCACGCCGACACCGAGCCCGCCCGGCGGATGCTCGAGCAGGAGGGCTTCCGCTACGACGGCTCGGTCGACATCTTCGACGCGGGGCCGACCGTCGAGGCGTTCCGCGACGACATCGACGCGGTGCACCGCTCGCGCCTGCTGCCGGTGACGCTCGACGAGGTCGACCCGGTGCCCGACAACCCGGTCGCGGGAGTGCCGTGGCTCGTCTGCAACCGCAGCTTCGCCGGCTTTCGCGCGATCCTCGCGAACGCCCCGCGACGCGCAGACAGGCTCCCGCTGCAGCCCCACCAGGCCGCAGCGCTCGACGTCCGCGAGGGCGACCTCGCGCGCGCCGCGCCGCTTTCGCCGGCGGATCGCTGACGGGTTCGACCCCGCGCGATGGACATCGACTGCCAGTTCGACGGCCTCCCCGGCCCGACGCACAACTACTCGGGCATGTCGCGCGGCAACGTCGCGTCGGAACGGCACGCCGGCCGCACGTCGAACCCGCGCGAGGCGGCGCTGCAGGGACTCGCCAAGATGCGCGCGATCGCGTCGCGCGGGATCCCGCAGGCGGTGCTGCCGCCGCACGAGCGCCCGCACCTGCCGACGCTGCGCGCGCTCGGCTTCGCCGGAAGCGATGCCGACGTGCTCGCGCGGGCCTCGCGCGAGGCGCCGTCGCTGCTGTCCGCGAGCTCCTCGGCCGCGGCGATGTGGACCGCGAACGCCGCGACCGTCAGCCCCTCGTCGGACACCGCCGACGGCCGGGCGCATTTCACGCCGGCGAACCTCGCGTCGCTGCTGCACCGGTCGATCGAGGCGGCGACGACTGCACGCGTCCTTCGCGCGATCTTCGCCGACGCGCGCCACTTCGTCGTCCACGACCCCCTGCCCGCCGCCGCGCAGACCGGCGACGAGGGCGCCGCGAACCACACGAGGTTCTCGGGCCCGGACGAGCGGGGCCCGGGCGTCGAGCTGTTCGTGCACGGCCGCGGCGCGTACGACGGCGATGCGCCCGTGCCGCGCCGCTACCCGGCCCGCCAGACGCGCGAGGCCAGCGAGGCGGTCGCCCGCTGCCACGGTCTCGACCCCGCGCGCACCGTGCACGCGCAGCAGCACCCGGACGCGATCGACGCGGGCGTCTTCCACAACGACGTGATCGCGGTCGGCCAAGGCCGGACGCTGCTGGCGCACGAGCGCGCATGGACCGACACGCGACGCACGATCGGCGAGCTCGCTTCGCGCGTCGGCCGCGGGTTTCGCGCGGACGTCGTCGCGGAGGCCGAACTGTCCGTCGACGACGCGGTCGCGACCTACCTGTTCAACAGCCAGCTCGTCGAGAGGCCGGAGGGCGGGATCCTGCTCGTCGCCGCGGCGGACGTGCGCGAGCACCCGCGCGCCTCCGCGGTGCTCGACCGCTGGACGGCGCCGGGCGGGCCGGTGGCCGAGGCGCTCGTGCTCGACCTGCGCCAGAGCATGCGCAACGGCGGCGGGCCCGCGTGCCTGCGGCTGCGAGTCGCGCTCACGAAGGCGGAGCGTGCGGCGATCCGCCCGCGCGTCTTCCTCGACGACGCGCTGGCGAACGGACTCGACGCCTGGATACGCCGGAACTACCGCGATCGCCTGCTGCCGGCCGATCTCGCCGACCCGCAGCTCCTCGACGAGTCGCGGCGCGCGCTCGATCAGCTGACGCAACTCCTCGAGCTGCCTGCCGTCTACGAGTTCCAGCGCAGTCCGGGTTGAGTCGGCGCGCGCGACCGGCCGGCGTCCACTTCGCCGCGATCGCGCGCCGCGCGTGCGATGTGGTGCGCGTGCGAGCGATTCGCGTTCGCGCGGCCGCGCCGTCCGTCGGCGACGATTGACCTCGCGCGCGTTGCGCGACTAGACTTCGAGCAGGGTTCGGTGAGTTGATGCCGGATCCGGCTCCGCGAGACTCGGACAGGGAAGAGGGGCGGTCACTTCGGTGGCCGCCCTTCGCATTTCGGGACCCCGGACGCTCGCGTTCGCTCACGCTCCCGGCAGCGCGCGCACGCTCCCCTCGACCGCCGCCAGCGCCGTCATGTTGACGATTCGCCGCACCGTCGACGACGGCGTCAGGATGTGCACGGCCGCCGCCGCGCCGAGCAGGATCGGCCCGACGGTGATCCCCTTGCCGCCCGTCATCTTGAGCACGTTGAACAGGATGTTGGCCGCGTCGAGGTTGGGCATCACGAGGATGTTGGCGGCCCCCTCGAGCGTCGAATCGGGCAGGAACGTGCGCCGGATCTCCTCCGAGAGCGCGGCGTCGCCGTGCATCTCGCCGTCGCACGGAACGTCGGGGCACGCGGCTGCGAAGAGCTCGCGCGCCCGGCGCATCCGGCGCGCGGAGGGCCGGTCGCTCGAGCCGAACATCGAGTGCGACAGGAAGGCGACCCTGGGCGGCATCCCGAACCGCCGCACCTCGACGGCCGCCATCGCGGCGATCTCGGAGAGCTGCTCGGCCGTCGGCTCCTCGTTGACGAACGTGTCGGTCACGAAGATCGTGTGCTCGGGGAGCATCAGCGCGTTCAGCGCGGCGTAGGTCGTCGCGCCCTGCCTGAGCCCGATGACGTCGCGGACGTGGCCCAGGTGAACGTCGAAGCGGCCCACGAGCCCGCACAGCATCGCGTCCGCGTCGCCGCGCCGGACCATCATCGCGCCGATCGTCGTCGTCGACCGGCGCAGCGCGGCCTTCGCCATGTCCGGCGTCACGCCGTGCCGGCCCATGAGCCGCTGGTAGTCGGTCCAGTACTCGCGGTAGCGCGCGTCGCTCTCCGGGTCGATCACGTCGACGTCGACGCCCGGCCGGAAACGCAGTCCGGCGCGCGCGACGCGCGCCGCGATCACCGCGGGGCGCCCGATCAGCACGGGCCGCGCGAGGCGTTCGTCGAGCACGACCTGGGCGGCGCGCAGCACCCGCTCGTCCTCGCCCTCGGCGTACGCGACGCGCTGCGCGCGGGCTCGCGCGCCCTCGAACACCGGCCGCATGAACATCGCCGTGTGCGCGACGAAGCGCGTGAGCGACTGGCGGTACCGGTCGATGTCCGCGATCGGCCGCACGGCGACGCCGGACTCCTGCGCCGCCCTGGCGACCGCCGGCGCGATGCGCAGGATCAGGCGCGCGTCGAACGGCTTCGGGATGATGTACTCGGGACCGAACGCGAGCTCCTGCCCCGCGTACGCCACGGCGACCTCGTCGCTGATCTCGGCCTTCGCGAGGGCGGCGATCTCGCGCACCGCGGCGAGTTTCATCGCCTCGGTGATCGCGGTGGCGCCCGCGTCGAGCGCGCCCCGGAAGATGTACGGGAAGCACAGGACGTTGTTGACCTGATTCGGGTAGTCGGACCGGCCGGTCGCCATGATGCAGTCGGGACGCACCGCCTTGGCGAGCTCGGGCCGGATCTCGGGCTCGGGATTGGCGAGCGCGAGGATGATCGG
Source organism: uncultured Pseudomonadota bacterium (assembly GCA_937898875.1). Taxonomy (GTDB): domain Bacteria; phylum Pseudomonadota; class Gammaproteobacteria; order Burkholderiales; family Casimicrobiaceae; genus VBCG01. The sequence continues at coordinate 6,589 of CALDKM010000040.1, forward strand.
GCTCGGCGCCATCGTCGCGACCATCTCCGGCGTCAGCACGCCCGGCGCCGAACAGCCGAGGAACACGTCGGCGCCCTTCACGATGTCGGCGAGCGTGCGCGCGTCGGTCGCCTGCGCGTAGCGCCGCTTCGACTCGTCGAGGTTCGTGCGGCCCGCGTGGAGCACGCCCTTGCTGTCGACGACGAAGATGTTGCGCGGATGCGCACCCAGCGCCACGATCAGGTCGAGGCACGCGATCGCCGCGGCGCCCGCGCCCGACACCGCGAACTTCACGTCGCCGATCGTCCGGCCGGTGAGCTCGAGACTGTTGAGGATCGCGGCCGACGAGATGATCGCGGTGCCGTGCTGGTCGTCGTGGAAGACGGGAATCTTCAGCCGCTCGCGCAGCTTCTTCTCGACGTGGAAGCACTCGGGCGCCTTGATGTCCTCGAGGTTGATGCCGCCGAGCGTCGGCTCGAGCGCGGCGATCACCTCGACCAGCCTGTCCGGGTCCTTCTCGGCGAGCTCGATGTCGAACACGTCGATGCCGGCGAACTTCTTGAACAGGCAGGCCTTGCCCTCCATCACCGGCTTGCCGGCGAGCGGGCCGATGTCGCCCAGCCCCAGGATCGCGGTGCCGTTGGTGACGACGCCGACGAGGTTCTGGCGCGAGGTCAGCTCGGCCGCGAGCGACGGGTCCTTCCGGATCGCCAGGCACACGTACGCGACGCCCGGCGAATAGGCGAGCGACAGGTCGCGCTGGTTCGCGAGCGGCTTCGTCGGCGTGATCGAGATCTTTCCTCGGCCGGGGCTGCGGTGGTACTCGAGCGCGGCGTCCCGCAGCGCCTCCTCGGCCGGCGTGAGCTTGAGCGGCGGCGTCTCCATCGTTCGGTTCCTCCCGCGCCTCGACACGGGCGCGTCGAGCCGATTCTACGCGTCGCGCCGAGCGGCCGCGCCCCCGCGTCCGGTCAGACGTCGGCGGCCACGGGCAGGCGCACGTGCCGGCGCACCGGGGAGCGCGCCATCGCGCCCACCGCCAGCAGGAGGCCCAGCGCGCCGATGCCGAGCAGCGTCGCACGAAGGCCGACGAGCGTGGCGACCGCGCCGCCCGCGAGCGAACCCAGCGGGGCCGCGGCGACCGTGAGGAAGCGCATCGTCGCGGTCATCCGCCCGAGCAGCCGGTCGGGCGTGATCGCCTGGCGCAGCGACAGGTACTGGATGCCGAACATGACGCCGCCGAAATCGAACAGCAGCATCGCCAGACCGAGCGCGACGGTAGCCAGCCAGACCGGCCCCGCGACGAGTCCGTACAGCTGCCAGGCGATGGCCGTCGCCGTCAGCGCGTGCACGATCATCGGCCCGACGCCGAAGCGTGCGGCGAGCCGCTCGGCGCTCGCCGCGGCGACGACGCAGCCCAGGCCCCCGAACACGTAGACCAGCCCGATCGCCCCCGCCGAGAGCCCCAGTTCGCGCGTCGCGAAGAGGATCAGCACGGCGAGCTGCGCGTGGTGCAGGATCTGCCACAGGCCCGCGAGCCACGCGAGCGACCACAGCGTCGGGTTGCCGCGCACGAGCTTCAGCCCCTCGGCGATCTCGTGCATCACGCCCGGCCGCGGCCCCGGATGCGGGACGTCGGTGGGCACGCGCAGCTTGCGCAGCATCAGTGCCGAGGCGAGGAACGACAAAGCGTCGACGAGGATCGCGACAGGCGCGGTCAGCGCCTGGATCAGCATCCCCGCGAGACCGGGACCGACCAGCGCGGAGCCCGTCTCGCCGAGCGAGATCTTCGCGTTCGCCTCGACGAGGCGCCTGCGCCCCGCCATCTGCGCGAGCAGCACCTGGTAGGCTGCGCCGCCGACGACGTTCTGGATCCCGCAGAAGAAGCCGACCGCGTAGAGCACCTCGATCGACAGCCAGTCGGTGAACGCGGCGAGCGGGATCACCGCGAGCGCGAGGGCGCGGCTCACGTTGGCGGCGATCACGATCGGCAGCTTGCGGACCCGGTCGATCAGCACGCCCGCCTGAAGCGAGACGAGCGCGAACGGCAGCGTCTCGAGCGCGACGAGCACGCCCATCTGCAGCGGCGTCGCGTGCAGCAGGATCGCGGCGGTCAGCGGCAGCGCGAGGTTCGTGACCTGCGCGCCGAACGACGTGATCGTCAGCGACAGCCACATGCGACGGAAGTCGGCGGACAGCCACAGGCCGGTGAACGTGCGGCGCAGCTTGCGTTGCAGGCGGTCGATCATCGTCGTTCTTCCGTCTCGTTCGACTCGCGGGCGACCGCGGATGGCGGTTCCCCGCCGCACCGCGGATGGCGGCACGGCACTCGAAGCGGGCGGGGTAGACGAGACGGAGAGGAAGAACCGACTCGGAAGCCCCGCCGTGACCCGGCGGGATCTCCGTCGGGTATGGCTAGATCGGTGCGAGCCCGGCCGGGTTCCGGCCGTCGTCCCCGACGCGCATCCAGGCAACCGACGCGCGCACCCGCGCCGCGATCGAGATCGCGGTCGTCGTCGGGTGCATCGGAAGTCGGTTCACGGGCTGCTCCGGGGAATGCTGCAAGCGGCAGAGTCTACGCCCGGTGGCGCGCGCAAGGCAACGGCGAAGCGACGAACCGGCCGCGGCGTGTCGCGCCGGCGCAACGCCGCTCGCGCCGGGCGCCTACTTCGCGCTTCGCTGCGCCGCAACGTCGAGGTCGTGGTACTTCCACGGGTGCTCCCAGCTCACGTGCTTCACGTAGCCGCGGACCCAGGGTCGCACCAGCGTGTTCTCGTACGTGTAGGCGCCGAGCTCCCACGGCGCGTAGGCGGCGACGATCCGGGCCATCCGCGCGTAGAGCGCGGTGCGCTCGGGCCCGTCGGGGATGCGCTTGCTCCGACGGTACAGGTCGTCGTACTCGTCGTTGCGGAAGCGCGAATAGTTCGACTGGCCGATGTTGCCGCTGTAGAGCAGCTGCATGAATGCATCGCCCTCGCCGTAGGTCGTGATCCAGCCGACCGGCCACATCTGCAGCTGCCCCGCGCGGCCCATCCTCAGGAGGTCGGGAAACTTCTGCTTGACGAAGTCGATGCGGATGCCGAGGTCCTTCATGCTGCGCTTCCACAGCTCGTCGCGCTCGCGGTCGCGGTTCGTCGGCGTCGACCCCATCGAGAGCGTGAACGGCGTGCCGTCCGGCAGCTCGCGCCAGCCGTCGCCGTCGCGGTCCCTGTAGCCGAAGCGATCGAGGAGCGACCGTGCGGTCGCGACGTCGTACGGTGCGCGCACGCCGAGGGTCGGGTCGTGGCCGGCGACGTTGGGCGGAATCGGCTGCGTCGCGACGATCGCCTGCCCCTGCCACCAGACGCGAATCAGGTCCGGCACGTTGAACCCCATCGTGATCGCGCGGCGCAGCGCGACCTTCCCGGGCGCATAGCCGCCGACGACGGGGTCCTCCATGTTGAAGTACGTGTAGTTGAGCGACGGCCGGACCGCGCGCGCGAGCGTGACGCGCTGGTCGGCGTAGTAGGCGTCGAGGCGGCCGCCCGGATCGAGCACCTTGCCGACGAGGTCGGCGGGGACGTTCGCGTAGTCGAGCGCGCGCGAGTTGAACGCGAGGAGCTGCGGGCTCGATTCCTCGATGACCGAGATCTCGACGCGCCCGATCTGCGGCAGCCGCTTGCCCTTCATCGACGCGGCGACCGCGCGCGTGGCGGCGTCCGCGTTCTCCGGTGCCGCCGGGAAGAACTCCTCCCGATAGCCCGGGTTCGCCTCGAGCACGATGCGCTGGCCGCGTCGCCACTCCTTGAGCAGGTAAGGCCCCGTGCCGACCGGGTTGCCCATCACCCAGCCGCTCGCGTCCCCGTAGGCCTCGACGACCTCGCGGGCGACCGCCGCCATCCCGACCTGGGTCAGGTAGCCCTGCAGCACGTAGTCGGGCTCGACGAGCTCGAGGCGGATCGTGTAGCGGTCGACCGCCTTCAATCCGGAAATCTCCGCGTCGTAGTCGAGCCTGCCGTCGGCTTTCGCCCTGGCGAGTACCGGTTCCGCGCCCGCGAGCTTGCCGTTCAGGTACCAGAGGTACGGCGAGCGCATGCGCGGGTCGAGAAGCCGCTTCCAGGCGTAGACGTAGTCGTGCGCGGTCAGCTCCCGCGGTTTCGCCTTGAAGGCCGGATCGTCGGCGAACCGGATGCCGCGCTTCAGCCGGACCGTCCAGATGCGGCCGTCCGCCGAGATCTCGGGCATCGCGGCAGCCGTATTGGGAACGATCCGGTAGGGACGGGCGAGGTAGTCCCACACGTAGAGCGGGTCGAAGATCGCCCGCTCGACGTGCGACGAGTAGAGATCCGAGGTCGCCTGCGGATCGAAGCCGGTCTCGGCGACCGGGATCATCACGCGCAGCGTCTTCGCCGGATCAGCCCATGCCGGCGACTGCGCGTCCGCGCGTGCCGCGACGAGCGACGCCGCGAGCGCAACCGCCGCGACGCCGGCCGCGAGCGCGCCGCGACCCGTCGCGAATCGCGTCAGCTCACCTGCCGGCCGCACGGCGCTTCGCGACGTCGACGTCGAGGTACTGCCACGGGTGCTGCGTGAACCCGCTGTACTTGTACGCGCCGATCCACGGCTGCACGAGCACGTTCTCGTAGCGGAACACCGTGATGTTCCACGGCGCGTAGGCGGTGACGAGCTCGTTCATCCGCTGCATCACGCGCTCGCGCTCGGGGCCGAGCGGCATCGCGCGCGCCTGCTCGTAGAGCCGGTCGTACTCGGGCAGCTTGAAGCGCGCGAGGTTCGAGAACCCGCCGTTCGGACCGTAGAGCAGCCCCAGGAAGCCGAAGCCCTCGGGCGTCGTGTTGATGTTGCCGAGCGTGAACATCTGGATCTGCCCGAGGCGCGCCGCCTTGAGCAGGTCCGGCCACTTCTGCTTGACGAACTCGAGCCTGAGCCCGATCGCGTCGGCGCTGCGCTTGCGCAGCTCGTCGTACTGCCGGTCGATCGCCGACGGCGCCGAGGCGAGCTTCAGCACCAGCGGCCTGCCGTCCGGCAGTTCGCGGTAGCCGTCGCCGTCGCGATCCCTGTAGCCGAAGCGGTCGAGCAGCGCCTTCGCCGCCGCCGGGTCGTAGGCCTTGCGTCCGTCGAGCCTCGGATCGTGGCCGCTGACCGTCGGCGGGATCACCTGCGTCGCCGGGAACGCCTGCCCCTGACGGATCACGCGGATCTCCTCGTCGACGTTGTAGCCGAGCGAGAACGCGCGGCGCAGCGCGACCTTGTCGGGCGTGTAGCCGCCGACGACCGGGTCCTCCATGTTGAAGTACGTGTAGGTGATCGCCGGCTGGACGCCGCGGCCCAGGGCGATGCCGCGCTCGGCGAGCCGGGGCTTGAGCTTCGCCGGCGGGTCGAGCACGTTCCAGACGAGGTCGACGGGCGCCGCCGCATAGTCGAGCTCGCCCTGCTCGAACGCGAGGAGCCGCGGGTTGCTCTCCTCGACGATGCTGATCTCGACGCGGCCCGCGAACGGGATGCGCTTGCCCTTGTACTTCGCGACGATCGCCCTGTCCGCGGGGTCGGCGCTGTCGGGAAACCGCTCGTCGCGGAAGTCCGGATTGGCCTCGAGCACGATCTTCTGCCCGCGGCGCCATTCCTTGAGCCGGTACGGGCCCGTGCCGACCGGATTCGCCATCACCCAGCCGCTCCCGTCGCCGTACGCCTCGACCACCTCGCGCGCCACCGCGGACGCGGCGGTCGTCGTCAGGTTCGCCATCAGCTCGGTGTCGGGGAACCTGAGCCTGAGCCGGATCGTGTAGCGGTCGATCGCCTGCAGGCCCGCGATCGCGCGGTCGTAGTCGAACCTGCCGCCGTCGCGCGCCGCGGCGACCAGCTCGTCCATGCCCTCGAAGCGCCCGTCGAACATCTGCATCGAGTTCGAGCGCATGCGCGGGTCCATCACGCGCTTCCACGCGTAGACGTAGTCGTGTGCGGTCAGCTCGCGCTTCTGCCCCTTGAACGTCGCGTCGTCGGCAAAGAAGATCCCCGGCCGCACGCGGATCGTCCAGAGCTTGCCTCCGTCGGTGATCTCGGGAAGCGCGACGGCAGTGTTCGGCACCAGCTTGTACGGCCGCGCGAGATGGTCGTACTTGTAGAGCGTGTCGAAGATCACGCGGTTGACGGCGTTCGAGTAGATGTCGCCGGCAGCCTGCGGGTCGAATCCGGTCTCGGCGGTCGGGAACACCGCGCGGATCACCTTCGCGGGATCGGCCTGCGCGAGCGCGCCGGTGGACGCGCCCGCGGCGGCGACGGCGAGGATCGCGGCGGCCGCCGCCCGCGCGAGCATCGGCGACCGCATCAGAGTAGCTTGCCGATGTCGGCCTCGAGCGCCTTCGGCTCGGTCTGCGGCGCGTAGCGCTCGACCACGTCGCCCTCGCGATCGACGAGGAACTTCGTGAAGTTCCACTTGATCCCTTCGGAGCCGAGCATGCCCTTCTTCGCCGACTTGAGGTGCTTGTAGAGCGGCGACGCGCTCTCGCCGTTCACGTCGATCTTCGCGAACATCGGGAACGTCACGCCGTAGTTGAGCTCGCAGAACTGCTCGATCTCGGCCTCGCTGCCGGGCTCCTGCGCGCCGAACTGGTTGCACGGGAAGCCCAGGATCTCGAGACCCTTGCCGTGCAGCTTCCCGTAGAGCGCCTCGAGGCCCTTGAACTGCGGCGTGAAGCCGCACTTGCTCGCGGTGTTCACGATCAGCAGCACCTTGCCCTTGTAGCGCGAGAGCTTCACGGGCTTGCCGTGGATGTCGTCGACGGTGATGTCGTAGAGGGTGGCCATGAGCGGGGTCCGGGGTCGAAAACGACGATTATCGCCCGGCCGGGCGATGGCGGCGCCTGGACGCCGGACCGAACGCTCGACCGGGCGCGACACGCGGTAGAGTGGCGGGATTCGCCGCCGGCACACCCTTACCGGAGCCATGCCCGCCCTGTCCGCCCTCGTCAAGCCGCGCGACCGCGACCTGGGGTCGTTCACGGTGCGGCGCATCCTCCCCGGATTCCCGACACGGGCCATCGGCCCGTTCGTCTTCGTCGACCACATGGGTCCGCTCGCGCTTCCGCCCGGCGACGGCATCGACGTCCGGCCGCATCCGCACATCGGCCTTGCGACGGTCACCTGGCTGTGGGAAGGCGCGCTGGTGCACCGCGACAGCCTCGGCACCGTGCAGCGGATCGCGCCCGGTGAGGTCAACTGGATGACCGCGGGCCGCGGCATCGTCCACTCGGAGCGCAGCGACGCGGCCGACCGTGCCCGCGGGGTGCGCCTGCACGGCATGCAGACCTGGGTCGCACTGCCGGTCGGGCTCGAGGAGGCCGAGCCGGCGTTCGCCCACTTCGCCGCCGCCGACCTGCCGGCGTTCGCGCGCGACGACGCGACGATCACCGTAATCGCCGGCCACGCGTTCGGGCAGCGCGCGCCGACGCCGACCGTCTCCGACACGCTGTACGCGTCGGCGACCTTCGCGACCGCGGGCTCGCTCGCGCTGCCGGCGGAGCACGAGGAGCGGTCGGTCTACGCGGTCGACGCCGACCTCGCGATCGACGGCGAGACGCTGCCGAGGCACCACCTTGGCGTCGTCGAGCCGGGCCGCCCCGTGACGATCTCGGCGCACGGCCCGACGCGCGCGATGCTGATCGGTGGCGCGAGGCTCGACGGCGAGCGCTTCCTCTGGTGGAACTTCGTCGCGAGCACGCGCGAA
>CALDKM010000041.1:0-3933 GCA_937898875.1 uncultured Pseudomonadota bacterium
CAGTTCCCGATCGCCGAGGCGTTCATCGAGGTCGAGGCGGCGAACCTGATGCGCTGGAAGGCCTGCGCGCTGTTCGACGCGCACGAGCCCTGCGGCGCCGAGGCGAACATGGCGAAGTACCTCGCGGCGAAGGCGTCCTGGGAGGCGGCGAATGCATGCCTGCAGTTCCACGGCGGCTTCGGCTTCGCGAACGAGTACGACGTCGAGCGCAAGTTCCGCGAGACGCGCCTCTACCAGGTCGCGCCGATCTCGACCAACCTGATCCTGTCGCACGTGGCCGAGCACACGCTCGGGCTGCCGCGCTCGTTCTGAGGCCGGCCGCCATGCGTCCCCTGGAAGGCATCACCGTCGTCACGCTCGAGCACGCGATCGCGGCGCCGTTCTGCACGCGCCAGCTCGCCGATCTCGGCGCGCGGGTCATCAAGGTCGAGCGCCCGGGCGTGGGCGACTTCGCGCGCGCGTACGACGGGCGCGTGCGCGGCCTCGCGTCGCACTTCGTCTGGTCGAACCGCAGCAAGGAGAGCATGACGCTGGACGTCAAGCACGCCGAGGCGCCGGCGATCCTCGACCGGCTGCTGGCGAAGGCCGACGTGCTCGTGCAGAACCTCGCGCCGGGCGCGGCCGCGCGGCTTGGGCTCTCGTACGAGGCGCTGGCGGGCCGCTACCCGCGGCTCGTCGTCTGCGACATCTCGGGCTACGGCGCGGACGGCCCCTACCGCGACAAGAAGGCCTACGATCTGCTGATCCAGAGCGAATCGGGCTTCGTGTCGATCACCGGCTCGCCCGACGAGCCGGCGAAGGCCGGGTGCTCGATCGCCGACATCGCCGCGGGCATGTACGCGTACTCGAACATCCTCGCTGCGCTGATCGAGCGCGGGCGTACGGGCAGGGGCAAGGGCATCGACGTGTCGATGCTCGAGAGCATGGTCGAGTGGATGGGCTACCCGCTCTACTACGCGTTCGACGGCGCGGAGCCGCCGCCGCGAGCGGGCGCGGCGCACGCGACGATCTACCCGTACGGACCGTTCCCCACCGGCGACTCCAGGACCGTGATGCTGGGCCTGCAGAACGAGCGCGAGTGGCAGGTTTTCTGCGCGAAGGTGCTGATGCAGCCGGGACTCGCGACCGATCCGCGGTTCGACTCCAACGCGCGCCGCACGGCCGCCCGCGAGGAGCTGAAGCGCCTGATCGTCGCCGCGTTCGCGAGCCTCACCGCCGAGGAGGTCGTGAAGCGCCTCGACGGCGCGCAGATCGCGAACGCGCGCGTCAACACGATGGCGGACGTCTGGCAGCATCCGCAGCTCCAGGCGCGCAGGCGCTGGGTCGACGTGCCGACGCCGGCCGGGCCGGTGCCCGCGCTGCTGCCGCCGGGCATGCCCGATGCGGCGCACGCGCGGATGGATGCGGTGCCCGCGCTCGGCCAGCACACGAAGGCGCTGCTCGCCGAGCTGGGCTACGACGCGGCCGCGATCGCGCGGCTCGAGGAGGAGAAGGCGATATGAACGCAAGACTGCCGATCGGGTCCGACGCCGCCGCGGCGACCGCGGAAGAGCGACTTGCCGCGTTCGCGGCGACGCTCGAGCTGCCGGACGTCCCCGCGCCCGTGCTGCGCCGCGCCGAGGAGCTGATGATCGACTGGTTCGGCTCCGCGCTCGCGGGCAAAGGGGCGCGCCCGGTCGAGACGCTCACGGCGTTCGCGGAGGCGATGGGCCCCGCGGACGGCGCCTCGGAGATCCTGATCCGCCGTCGTCGCACGAGCCCGTACATGGCGGCGTTCGCGAACGCGGCGGCCTCGCACTTCGCCGAGCAGGACGACGTGCACAACGGCTCCGTCTTCCACCCGGCGTCCGTCGTGTTCCCGCCGGCGCTCGCCGTGGCGCAGGCGGAAGGGGCGAGCGGGGCCGACCTGCTGGCGGCGGTGGTCGCCGGCTACGAGGTCGGCATCCGCGTCGGCGAATTCCTCGGCCGGTCGCACTACCGCACGTTCCACACGACCGGCACCGCGGGCACGCTCGCGGCCGCGACCGCGGTCGGGCGATTGCTGCGCCTCACGCCGGAACGGATGCTGAATGCCCTCGGATCGGCGGGGACGCAGTCGGCGGGGTTGTGGGAGTTCCTGCGCGACGGCGCGGATTCGAAGCAGCTGCACACGGCGCACGCGGCCGGGGCGGGGCTGGCGGCCGCGTATCTCGCGCGCGAAGGCTTCACCGGCGCGCGGCGCATCCTCGAGGGCAGGCAGGGCATGGCCGCGGGCATGTCGACCGACGCGGACCCGTCGCGTCTCGTCGACGGCCTGGGCACGCGCTGGGCGCTCGCCGAGACGTCGTTCAAGTACCACGCGTCGTGCCGCCACACGCATCCCGCGGCGGACGCGCTCCAGCAGGTGATGCGCGCGAACGCGCTCTCCGCCGGCGACGTGAAGCGCGTCGTCGCGCGGGTGCACCAGGGCGCGATCGACGTGCTGGGCCCGGTCGTCGACCCGACGACCGTGCACCAGTCGAAGTTCTCGATGGGCACGGTGCTGGGCCTGATCGCGGTCGACGGACGCGCGGGCCTCGCCGAGTTCGACGCGCACTACCGGGATCCGGCGGTCACGGCGTTCCGCGACCGCGTCGCGATGGAGCTCGACGACGAGGTGGATCGCGCGTATCCGGCGCGCTGGATCGGCAAGGTCACGGTCGAGACGGTCGACGGCAGGCGGCTCGACGGTCGCGTCGACGAGCCGAAGGGCGATCCGGGCAACACGCTCTCGCCCGCCGAGCTCGAGGAGAAGGCGGTGCGGCTCGCGCGCTACCGCGACGGCGCGAGCGAGGCCGAGGCGCGCCGTGCGATCGCCGTCATTCGCGCGCTGGCCTCGACGCCGCGCGTCCCGCGCTTCCTCGCGTGACCCGGGTCCGGGTAGAGTCAGGTCTCATGGCCCAGCGCTCGTACCTGTTCGTTCCCGCCGACCGTCCCGAACGCTACGCGAAGGCGCTCGCCACGGGCGCAGGCGCGGTGATCGTCGATCTCGAGGACGCGGTGGCGCCCGCTGCGAAGGCCGCCGCGCGCGATGCGCTCGCCTCGTGGCTGGCGCGCACGCCGGCGCCGGTCCTCGTGCGCGTGAACGCGGCGGAGACCGCGTGGTTCGCGGAGGATCTCGCGCTGTGCGGGCACGCCGCGGTCGCCGGCGTCGTGGTGCCGAAGGCCGAGCGGCGAGCCGATCTCGCGCATGCGTCGGCCATCGCCGCGGGCAAGCGCCTCTATCCGCTGGTCGAGACGGCGGCGGGCTTCGACGCGATGCGCACGCTCGCCGGCGCCCCGGGCGTCGAGCGGCTGGTGTTCGGCTCGATCGATTTCCAGGTCGACCTCGGGATCGACGGCGAGGGCGACGAGCTCCTCTATTTCCGGTCGCAGCTCGTGCTGGTCTCCCGGCTGGCCGGCATCCGGGCGCCGGTCGACGGCGTCAGCACCGCCATCGACGATGCCGCGGCGCTGCGCGCGGACGCCGAGCGCGCGCGGAGGCTCGGCTTCGGCGCGAAGCTGTGCATCCATCCGAAACAGGTCGACGTCGTCAATCGCGCGTTCCTGCCCAGCGACGCGGAACGAGACTGGGCGCGCCGCGTGCTGGACGCCGCCGCCGGCGCGGGCGGCGCGGCCGTGGCGGTCGACGGCAAGATGGTCGACAGGCCGGTCATGCTGCGCGCGCAGGCGATTCTCGACGAGGCCGGCGACGAGACGCCGCGGAGCGAGCGATGAGTGCGCCCGCAGGGAACGACCCGCTCGCGAAGCTTCAGGCGTTCTGGAACGCGCGCTACGCGATCGACGAGTACGTCTACGGCACCGAGCCGAACGATTTCCTCGCGCAGTCGCTGCCCGCCATCCCGAGGAGCGGCAACGTTCTCTGCATCGCCGACGGCGAGGGACGCAACAGCGTGTGGCTCGCGCGGCAGGGCT
>CALDKM010000042.1:0-9588 GCA_937898875.1 uncultured Pseudomonadota bacterium
ATCAACTCGGGCGCGCCCCAGTCGACGGCAGGGTGCGACGGCGCGACGAAGCCCAGCCGGACCTTGCCCGCGCCGGTCCTGACCGCCGCCCGGCCGGCGAGGATCGGCGCGCCGGTCATGCCGGGCGCGTCGCCGACGATCGCGAGCGTGCCGTAGGTTCCCTTGTGCACGTTGCGCCGCGCGCGGGAGAGGCAATCCGGGCGCATCGCATCGACGAGCGGCCAGTCGAGCTTGTGCCCCGCTGCATCCGCGAGCTCCGCTTCGAGACCGAGCGCGTGCACCGACACGACCCCGGCCGCGTCCAGGCCGTCGCCGGTCACGAGGCCCGGCTTGAGCGCGATGAACGTCGCGGTCGCCGTCGCGCGGATCGCGGGTGCGTGCAGCGCACCGGTGTCGGCGTCGAGGCCGGTCGGCACGTCGAGCGCGAGGATCGGCGCCCCGCACGCATTCGCCCAGGCGACCAGCGTCGCGTACCCGCCGGTCGCGGGTCGCGCGAGGCCGATGCCGAACAGGGCGTCGACGACGAGCGACGCCGTGACCTTGCGGGGCTCGCGGATGGTCGACCCGCCCGCCGCGACGAACGACGCGTGCGCGGCGCGCGCGGCGGGGGGGAGCTTCGCGGCGTCGCCTGCGAACACGACGTCGACGTCGTGGAACGCACGGCGCAGCTCGCGGGCGACGACGAAGCCGTCGCCGCCGTTGTTCCCGGGCCCGGCGAGCACGACGGCGGTCCCGCCGCGCGATTCCGCGAGCATCGCCTGCGCGACCGCCGCGGCCGCGGCGCCGGCGCGCTCCATCAGATTCGCGCCCGCGTGACGCGACTCGATCGCGCGAAGCTCCGCGGTGCGCAGGATCGGGGGCAGTCGCACGTCGTCCATCGCGCGATTATAGGCTCGCGGGTCGACGCGTTGCGCATGGCGCCGGAGCGGACCCCGGTGTAGAGTGCCGCGTCTTCCACGAGGAGAGGTCCCATGCCACAGGCCGACGTCCGCGACGTCCGCGTCGAGCACGACCTGCTCGGCGATCGCGAAATCCCCGCGCAGGCATACTGGGGCGTCCATACGCTGCGCGCCGTCGAGAACTTCCCGATCACCGGCCGCTGGATCGGACTGTGGCCGGAGCTCGTGCGGGCGCTCGCGCTGGTCAAGCACGCCGCGGCGCAGACCAACTACGAGCTCGGCCTCCTCGACGAGACGAAGGCGAAGCTCATCATCGCCGCGTGCCGCGAGATCGCGGACGGGGCGCTGCACGACGAGTTCGTCGTCGACATGATCCAGGGCGGCGCCGGCACCTCGACCAACATGAACGCGAACGAGGTGATCGCGAATCGCGCGCTGGAGCTCGCCGGCAGGAAGAAGGGCGACTACGCGTTCCTGCACCCGATCGAGCACGTCAACATGGCGCAGAGCACGAACGACGTGTACCCGACGGCGCTGCGCCTCGCCCTGCGCTTCGCGATCGTCGACCTGATCGCCGCGATGGAGGAGCTGAAGCGCGCCTTCGCGGCGAAGTCCGACGAGTTCCGCGACCTGCTCAAGGTGGGACGGACGCAACTGCAGGACGCGGTGCCGATGACGCTGGGTCAGGAGTTCTCGACGTTCGCCGTGATGCTGGGCGAGGACCAGCTGCGACTGCGCGAGGCCGGCGCGCTGATCGAGGAGATCAACCTCGGTGCGACCGCGATCGGCACCGGGATCAACTCGCACCCCGGTTATGCGCCGCTCGCCTGCAAGCACCTCGTCGCGCTGTCCGGCGTCCAGGTCAAGACCGCCGAGAATCTGATCGAGGCGACGCAGGATTGCGGCGCGTTCGTGCAGCTCTCGGGCGTGCTGAAGCGCATCGCGGTCAAGCTATCGAAGACCTGCAGCGACCTTCGACTGCTGTCGTCGGGGCCGCGCGCGGGTCTGGGCGAGATCGTACTGCCCGCCGTGCAGGCGGGAAGCTCGATCATGCCGGGCAAGATCAACCCGGTGATTCCCGAGGTCGTCAACCAGATCGCGTTCGAGGTGATCGGCAACGACATGACGGTGACGATGGCGGCCGAAGCGGGTCAGCTGCAGCTGAACGCCTTCGAGCCGATCATCGCGTACAGCCTGTTCAGGAGCATCCCGCACCTGAGGCAGGGCTGCATCGTGCTCGCCCGCCAGTGCGTGAACGGGATCACGGCGAACCGCGCGCGTCTCGAGGAGACGGTGCGCCACACGATCGGCATCGTGACCGCGCTCAATCCCTACATCGGCTACGAGAAGTCGAGCGCGCTGGCGAAGGAGGCGCATGCGACCGGCCGCGGCGTCTACGAGCTCGTGCTGGAGAAGGGGTGGCTCACGAAGGACGAGCTCGACCGCATCCTGTCGCCCGAGAACCTGACGCAGCCCCGTCCGGCGGTCCGGCTGTGACGTGAGCGGCCGGCGCGTGCCCGCTTTCCTGCTGGGCGTGCTGGGCGGCATGGGTCCGCTCGCGACGGTCGATTTCCTCGCGAAGCTGATCGACGCGACGCCGGCCGCGGGCGACGCGGACCACGTGCCGGTCGTCGCGGCGTCCATCCCGCAGATCCCTTCGCGGGTCGCGGCGATCCTCGCCGGGGGCGAGAGCCCGTTGCCTGCGCTCCTCGGCGCGCGCGACCGCCTCCTCGCGGCCGGTGCGACGCTTCTCGCAATGCCTTGCAACACGGCCCACCGCTGGCACGACGACCTCGCGCAGGGCATCGACGTCCCGTTCCTGCACATCGCGGATGCGGCGGTGGACGAGGTCGGCCCGCGCGTGCCCGCCGGCGCGACCGTCGGGGTGATCGCCACCGAAGCGACGCACGCGATCGGGCTCTACGCGGGGCGGCTCGAGCGCGCGGGATACCGGATCGCGGTGCCCGTCGACGACGTCGACCTGCGCGCCGTCGCGGACGGCATCGCGGCGGTCAAGCGCGGCGACGCGGCGGCGGGCGGACGCCGCTTCGCGCGTGTCGTCGCTGCGCTGGAGCGCAGAGGGGTGGCTGCGATAGTGCTGGGCTGCACCGAGATCCCCCCGGGGCTCTCCGCGGCGGGCGTCCGGCCGGGCGTTCCGTGGGTCGACCCCGCCGAGGCGCTCGCCCGGGCTTCCGCGGCGGCCTGGGCGCGCGCCCGGTCCGCGGGGGATCGGGCGCGCTAGGCTCGCAGGGCCACGCATCCTCCGGCCGCCGCTCTTCGGCCGGCTTTGGACAAAGCCCGGCCGCGCCCGTAGAATCGACCGGTTTCGCGCCCGCGAGCCCGCCCGGCCGCGCGGCCGACGAACCCACTCCGGAGGTCACGCAATGCGCAAGCTTTCCCTCGTCGCCGCGGTCGTCGCCGCGGCAGTCGCCCTGCCCGCGGTGGCGCAGGACTCGCCGACGCTAAAGAAGATCAAGGACAGCGGAACGATCACGATCGGCCACCGCGACAGCTCGATCCCGTTCTCGTACTACGACGACAAGCAGCAGGTCGTCGGCTACGCGATCGACATCTGCATGAAGGTCGTCGATGCGATCAAGGCCGAGCTCAAGATGCCGAACCTTCAGGTCAAGCTGAACCCGGTCACGTCGGCGACGCGCATCCCGCTGATCGCGAACGGCACGATCGACCTCGAGTGCGGCTCGACGACGAACAACCTCGACCGGCAGAAGCAGGTCGGCTTCACCAACACCTACTTCGTGACGGCGAACCGCTACGTGGCGAAGAAGTCGTCGAACATCAACACGCTGGCGGACCTCAAGGGCAAGACGGTCGTATCGACGTCGGGGACGACCAACCTCAAGTGGATCACCGAGGAGAACGCGAAGCAGAACCTCGGCCTGTCGATCCTGACGGCGAAGGACCACGCCGAGGCGTTCCTGATGGTCGAGACCGGCCGCGCGGTGGCGTTCTTCATGGACGACATCCTGCTCTACAGCCTCGTGGCGAGCTCGAAGGCGCCCGGCGACTTCGCGGTCGGCAGCGAGGCCTACACGGTCGAGCCGTACGGCGCGATGATGCCGCGGGACGACGCCGGCTTCCGCAAGGTCGTCGACGGCGCCACCGCGAAGCTCTACACGAGCCCCGAGATGACGGCGCTCTACGACAAGTGGTTCCTGAAGACGATCCCGCCGAAGGGCGTCAACCTGAACGTGCCGATGAGTCCGCTGCTCAAGCGCGTGCTCGCCAATCCGACGTCGAACGGCGACCCGGCCGTCTACAAGTAGCGCGCCGGCCGGACCGGTACCGTCGCGGTGCACCAACGCGGGGAGCCTCGGCTCCCCGTTTTGTTGCTATAGTCGCCCGCGTGCGGCAGGTCCGCCGGGCGGACCGCAGGCGTGGCAGCGTCGCATCGCGACCCGAGGGAGGCACGCGGTGAGATACAACTGGAACTGGGGCATCCTCTGGGAGACGTCGGCGGACGGCCACAACACGTGGTTCATGACGCTGATCCACGGGCTCGGCTGGACGATGTCCGCGGCGGCCTGTGCGTGGGTCATCGCGCTGCTGCTCGGCTCGGTGATCGGCGTGATGCGCACGACGCCTTCGAAGTGGGCGCGGCGCATCGGCAACGCGTGGGTCGAGCTGTTCCGCAACGTCCCGCTCCTGGTTCAGCTCTTCCTCTGGTACTTCGTGCTGCCCGAGGTGCTGCCCAAGGGGATGGGCGACTCGCTGAAGCAGATGGCGCCGCCCTGGGGCTCGTTCGTGCCGGCGGTGATCGGACTCGGGTTCTTCACCTCGGCGCGGATCGCCGAGCAGGTGCGCGCGGGCATTCAGGCACTGCCGCGCGGGCAGGGCATGGCCGGCACGGCACTCGGCCTCACGCTGCCCCAGACCTATCGCTACGTGCTGCTGCCGATGGCGTACCGGATCATCCTCCCGCCGCTCACCAGCGAGACGATGAACCTGATCAAGAACACGTCGGTCGCGCTGACGATCGGGCTCATCGAGCTGACGGCTGCCGGGCGCTCGATGCAGGAGTTCACGTTCCAGGTGTTCGAGGCATTCACCGCGGCGACGGTGATCTACATCGTCGTCAACCTCGTCGCGGTCACGTTCATGCGCTGGTTCGAGAAGCGCGTCGCGGTGCCGGGCTTCATCGGCCCCTCGGCGGTCGGCGGCGGGGGGCACTGACGTGAATGCCTTCGACTTCAACGTCATCGAGCGGAGCGTCGGTTACCTGTTCAGGGAGGGGATGACGTTCACGCTGACGCTGACGGCGCTGGCCGCGGCCGGCGGCATCGTCTTCGGGACGCTGCTGGCGATGATGCGCCTGTCCAAATTCAGGGCGCTCTCGCTGGTCGCGACCGGCTACGTCAACCTGATGCGGTCGATCCCGCTCCTGCTGGTCATCTTCTGGTTCTATTTCCTCGTGCCGTACATCGGTGCGTGGATGACCGGCGCGAGCCGGCCGATCCAGGTCGGCGCGTTCGCGTCGACGGTGATCACGTTCACGATGTTCGAGGCGGCGTACTACTCGGAGATCATGCGCGCGGGAATCCAGTCGATCCCCCGCGGACAGGTGTCGGCCGGCTACGCGCTCGGGCTCGACTACTGGCAGACGATGGCCAGGATCGTGCTGCCGCAGGCGTTCCGCAACATGATCCCGATCCTGCTCACGCAGACGATCATCCTGTTCCAGGACACTTCGCTCGTCTACGTGCTGTCGATCACCGACTTCCTCGGCGCCGCGTCCAAGGTGGCGCAGCGTGACGGGCGCCTGGTCGAGATGTACCTGTTCGCCGCGCTCGTCTACTTCGTCGTCAGCTTCGGCCTGTCGGTCGTGGTCAAGCGGCTGCAGCAGAAGATCGCCATCGTTCGCTGAAAGGTGCCGCCGTCATGCCGATGATCGAGATCAGGGACGTGTCCAAGTGGTACGGCAGCTTCCAGGTGCTTAAGGACTGCACGACCAGCGTCGAGAAGGGCGAGGTGATCGTCGTGTGCGGCCCGTCGGGCTCCGGCAAGTCGACCCTGATCAAGGCGGTCAACGCGCTCGAGCCGATCCAGAAGGGCGACATCACGGTGGACGGCATCAAGGTCAACGATCCGAAGACCGACCTGCCGAAGCTCCGCGCGCGGGTGGGCATGGTGTTCCAGCACTTCGAGCTGTTCCCGCACCTGACGGTCAAGGAGAACCTGACGCTCGCGCAGGTGAAGGTGCTCAGGCGCACGCCCGACGAGGCCGGGGTCCGGGGCCTGAAGTACCTCGATCGCGTCGGCCTCATCGCGCACAAGGACAAGTTTCCGGGGCAGCTCTCCGGCGGCCAGCAGCAACGCGTCGCGATCGCGCGCGCGCTGTCGATGGACCCGATCTGCATGCTGTTCGACGAGCCCACGTCCGCGCTCGACCCCGAGATGATCAACGAGGTGCTCGACGTGATGGTGCTGCTCGCGAAGGAAGGCATGACGATGATGGTCGTCACGCACGAGATGGGCTTCGCGAGGAAGGTCGCGAACCGCGTGATCTTCATGGACAACGGGGAGATCGTCGAGGACGCGACGACCGAGGACTTCTTCGGCAAGCCGCGCAGCGAGCGCGCGCAGCAGTTCCTCGCGAAGATCCTCCACCACTGACGTCGGGCGGTTCGCGGCGCGTGGCGACCGGAGACGTCAGCGCAGCAGCAGCGCCGCCCCGCTGAACACGAGCAGGCCGCCGACGAGCCGTCCGAACGTCCCGGGGGCGATGCGGTCGTGCACCCATTCGCCGGCGAGCGTGCCCAGCGCGACGGGCACGGCGGCGGCGAGCACCAGAGCCAGATCCTCGAGCCGGAAGACGCCGCCGGCGAGGTACGCGGCCGAACGCACGATCGACAGCGTCAGCAGCGTCGTCGACGCGGTGACCCGGAACGTGCGCATCGGCATGCGCAGCCCGTGGAGGTAGGTCACGTAGACGGGGCCCGCCATGCCGCCGAACACCGTCGCGACGACGGCGCCCAGCGTGCCGATCGGAAGCGCGGTCCAGCGCGGCAGGCGGCTCGCGCCGGTTCCGTGCCTCGGTCCGAACAGGCTGTAGAGCGCGTAGCCGACGACGTAGAGGCCGAGCGCGCGGATCAGGACATCGGCGGGTACCTCGCGGAACACCCAGATGCCCAGCGGAACGCCGAGCACGATGCCGGGCACGAATGCCGCGAGGTGCTTCCACGCGATCAGCGGCCAGTCGATGACCGCCTGCCGGATCGAGACGAACGCGCCGATGAACGTGATCATCGGCGCGATGGTCGACAGCGGCAGCACGAACGCCAGCAGCGGCGTCGCGACGACGCCCGAGCCGAAGCCCGCCGCGCCGCGCACCGCGTAGCCCGCGAACATCGCGGCGGCGCACCAGGCCGTCTCGAGCGGGCCGAGCGGCCAGGCGGGCACGCTCTAGGTCCCGACGTAGGCCGGCGCCGGCTGCGTGAAGAACGCGTGCAGGATGTGGTAGACGGTCAGGTAGTTCTTCTGCTGGAAGCTCGCGTGCGAGATGCCCGGCATCACGACGAACTGCTTGTCGGGCGAGGGCAGCTTCCCGAAGAACGCGACGAGGTCGGCGAACCCCGCGATGCCGTCGTACTGCCCGCGCATGACGATCGTCGGAACCGGTATCCGCTCGGGATCGTTGACCGGAAGCTTCGAGCACATGTCGACGTACGTGCCGTTCGGCATCGAATCGTCGAGCGCGAGGATCGCGTCGGCGAACGCGTCGACCGTGCGCCTGTCGGCGCAGTCCGGGTGGTCGCGCTCGAAGATCGAGTGGACGAACGCGCGGTCGATCGGCCGCCGATTCGACTTCAGGAATTCGGGAAGCTTCCGGCGACGCTGCTCGAGCGTCGGGCTGCCTTCGCCGGTCCACACGTAGGCGTCGAGCGCGAGACGCGCGACGCGGTCGGGGTGGCGCTCGGCGAACATCGCGCCGCGCAGCGCGCCCGACGAGATGCCGTAGACGCAGAACGCCTTTGCGCCGCGCGTGCGCATGATGTAGTCGGTCGCGGCCGCGAGGTCGTCGGCGCCGTTCGCGATGTCGCAATTGATGTCGCGGTGCTTCGACGAGCGTCCGTAGCCCTCCATGTCGACGCACCAGCACTCGAAGCCGCGCCGCGCGAACCAGTCCATCACCGACGAGTCGGGTCGGCCGGGCACCACGAGGTCGAACGTCGGCTGCGACGCCATCGACGATCCGTGGACGAACAGCACGCACGGCTTGCCGTCGGGGCTGCCGACGTACTTCTGCCAGAGGAACAGCCTGACGTCGCCCTTCGTCGTCCAGTGTTCGACGCCGGTGACCGCGGACCGCGGCGCGGGACTCGTTGCATTCATGCGCACTCCGTTCGTTGACGTTGCGTCGGGACGGTCAGTCGATCTTCGCCCCTGTTTCCCTGATCACGCGCGCCCAGCGTTCCTTCTCGTGGCGGAAGAACCCGCCGAAGTCGGCGGGCGTCGACGCGACGATCTCGAGGTTGTGGCCCGCATAGAAGGCCTTCACGTCGGGAAGCGCCATCACGGCGACGAGCTCGCGGTGCAGCCGGTCGACGACCGGCTGCGGCGTGCCTTTCGGCGCCAGGAGCCCCATCCAGACGTACGCCTCGTATCCCGGCAGCGTCTCGGCGATCGCCGGAACGTCGGGCAGCGCCTCGGCGCGTTTCGCGCCGGTCGTCGCGAGCGGACGCAGCTTGCCCGCCTTGATGTGCCCCATCATGCCCGCGGTCCCCGGGATCGAGACCGGCACCTGGCCCCCGAGGAGGTCCGACGTCGCCTGCGCGCTGCCCTTGTAGGGGATGTGGTTCATCCTGAGCCCCGCCATCGACGCCAGCATCGCGGCGAACAGGTGCTGGCCGCTGCCGTTGCCGGACGACGCGTAGTCGACCTTGCCGGGATTCTGGCGCACGTACGCGATGAACTCGTCGAGCGACTTCGCCGGAAACGACGGGTGCACGACCAGCACGCCGGGCTCCTCGCCGATCAGCATGACCGGCGCGAAGTCCTCGACCGGATCGAACGCGAGCTTGCTTCCGTAGAGCGTGGCGCTGATCGCGTTGGTCTGCGACGCCAGCAGCAGCGTGTAGCCGTCGGGCGCGGCTTTCGCGACCTCGGCCGCGCCCAGCGTCGCTCCTGCCCCGGGCTTGTTCTCGACGACGACCTGCGCGCCGAGCCGCTCGGAGAGCTTCTGCGCGACGATGCGCGTCGGCCCGTCGACCGCCCCGCCGGGCGAGAACGGGACGATGATCTTCACCGGCCGGCTCGGGTAGTCCTGCGCGAGCGCAGGCAGTGCGAGGGCCAGGGCCGCGGCGGCGAGCCAGCGGATCGGGCGGAGGCGTGTGCGCGAGTTCGTCGGCGTCATGGGAGTCGTCCGTATCGGTGGAAGTCGGGCCGCCGCCGTCGTGCGATCGGCGCCGCGCCGCTGCGTGCGGAAGCGTGTCTACCCGTTCCCGGCGCAGCGCGCGATCGCGGGCGCATAGCGGGCGCGGAGCTCCGCCGTGCTTGCCGCCTCGATGCCGAGGTCGCGCAGGATGCCGTCCGCGAGGCCGTAGACGATGCCGTGCAGCGTCAGCGGCTGGCCGCGACGCCACGCCTCCTCGACGATTGTCGTGCGCGCGACGTGCACGACCTGCTCGACGACGTTGAGCTCGCACAGCCGGTCGACGCGCCAGTCCGG
>CALDKM010000043.1:0-11257 GCA_937898875.1 uncultured Pseudomonadota bacterium
CGCAGCCCGCGCCCGCCGCGCGCCCGACGGCCGCCGAGCAGCGCCAGGCCGATTCCTGCATCCAGGCGAAGGAACAGCTGCTCGCCGCCGAGACCGACGAGACGTTCGACCGTGCCGAGCGCCGCGTCCGCCTGCTCTGCGATTGACGCGCCTCTCCCGCGACCGGGCCGCGGCATGATCCCGTCGCGCCTTCGCCTCGCGGTCGCCTGCGCCGCGCTCGCCCTCGCGCTCGCGGGGTGCGGCACGCTGCCGCGCAACCCCGTACCGACCGAGCTCATCGGCGAGGCGCGCGTGGCGAACCTGCCGGACATCCGCGCGTGGGCCGGCCGCCCGAGCGCAGCGATGCAGGGGGACCTCGCGCAGTCGTTCGCGCAGGAGTCGCGCGACGAGTTTCCGGTCGGACCCGACGGCAGGATCCACTACGCGCACCTCGCGCTGTCGGGCGGCGGCGCGAACGGCGCCTTCGGTGCCGGCTTCCTGAACGGCTGGACGAAGACCGGGCAGCGGCCGGTCTTCAAGATCGTCACCGGCGTGTCGACCGGGGCGCTGATGGCCCCGTTCGCGTTCCTCGGAACCGCGCACGACGACGCGCTGCGCGAGTTCTACACGACGACCGACACGCGCAACATCTTCAGGATGCTCTCGATCCTGCCGCAGCTGATCGCGGGAGAGGCACTCGCCGACACCGGCCCGCTCCAGTCGCTGATCGCGCAGCACGTCGACGAGGCGTTCCTGCGCAACATCGCCGATGCGCACCGTCGGGGCCGACGGCTGTACGTCGGCACGGTCGACCTGGACGCGCAGCGCTTCGTCGTCTGGAACCTGGGGCTCGTCGCGGCCTCGGGCCGGCCGGAGGCCGTCGAGCTGTTCCGCAAGGTGATGCTGGCGTCGGCGTCGATCCCGGTCGCGTTCCCGCCGGTGCTCTTCGACGTCGAGGCCGCCGGCCGCCGCTACGACGAGATGCACGTCGACGGCAGCGTCGGCACGCGCGTGTTCTACACGGCCGGCGTGTTCAGCTTCGCGCGCGCGCGCGCCGAGGCCGGTCGGGAACCGGGCCAGGAAGACCTCTTCATCGTCCACAACGGGCAGCTGCTGCCGGTGCCGGAGCCTACGCGGCGTTCGCTCCGCAGCATCGCGATGCGCGTGTTCGACTCTTCGGGCAAGGCGGCGGTGGTGGGCGACCTGTTCCGCATCTACGCGATCACCTCGCGCGAGCGGACCGGCTACCACTGGACCACGATCCCCGAGGGCGTCGAGCTGTTCGGCGACGAGGTGTTCGATCCGGCCAAGATGCGCGAGCTCTACGATCTCGGCTTCAGCCGCGCGCTGGCCGGTCCGGCGTGGTCGACGAAGCCGCCGGGCGTCGCCGCCGAGAGTCCGCCCTGACGGAGCGGCTGCGCCGCGCGAGGCGTCCCGTTCACAGCGACATCGCCCCCGTCGCGAGCGCGCAGAGCGCGCCGGCGGCCGCGGCGGCGATCGCGCCGAACGCGACGCGCTCCGGCACCGACGCGAACAGCTCGCGCCCCTGCTCCCGCCTCGCCACCGCGTAGAGCAGCGTCGACGGCGCATAGAGCAGCGCCGACAGCAGCAGGAACCGGGGACCGCCGGCATGGATCATCGCCGCCGCGTAGGCGGTCGCGAGCGCGCCGACGACGAGGTCCCGGCCGCGCCCGCGCGGATCGGCGCCGTAGGTCTCGCGCGTGACGGCGAGCTTCGCACCGTAGGCCCCGACGAGCAGGTAGGGGACGAGCGCCATCGCGCTCGTCATCTTGAGCGCGAGCGTGAACGCGTGCTCGGCGAAGTGCGCGACGACGAGCAGCGCCTGGATCGCCAGCGTGCTCGCCCACAGCGCGGCGGCGGGCACCTCGCGGGCATTCTCGCGCGCGAACGCGGCGGGCATCGTCGCGCTCCCCGCGGCGGAGCGCATCACCTCGGCCGCCAGCAGCACCCACGACAGGAAGTTGCCGAGCACGGCGACGACGAGCCCCGCGCTGACGAACGCCCGGCCCCAGGGCCCGACGACCGCCTCCAGCACGCCGGCCATCGAGGGATTCGCGAGCGCCGCCAGCTCCGCGCGCGGAAGGATCGCGTAGGAGAGCGTCGTGACGAGCACGAGCAGGCACAGCACCGACAGGAATCCCAGCACGGTCGCGACGCCGACGTCCTCGCGACGCCTGGCGTAGCGAGAGTAGACGCTCGCGCCTTCGATGCCGACGAACACGAACACGGTGAGCAGCATCGCGTCGCGCGCCTGGTCCCGGACGCCGGCGAACCCGGGCGGCGCGCCGCCCCACAGGTTGGCCGCGAACACGTCCGCGCGGAACGCCACGGCGACGAGGACGACGAAGATGGCGAGCGGCACCACCTTGGCGATCGTCGCGACCGTGTTCAGCGCCGCCGCCTGCCTGACGCCGCGCAGCACGAGGGCGTGCGCACTCCACAGGATGCCCGAGGCCGCCAGGATCGCGACCGGCGTCGTGCCGTCGCCGAACACCGGCATGAACTGCCCGAGCGTCGCCTTGACGAGCACGAGGCAGGTGACGCACGCGAGGCAGCACGTGATCCAGTAGCCGACCGCCGACACGAAGCCCGCGTAGCCGCCGAAACCCTCGCGCGCGTACGCGAAGACGCCCGCGTCGAGTCCGGGCTTGCGCCGAGCGAGCGTCTGGAACGTGAGCGCGAGCATCAGCATCCCGGTCCCGGCGATCGTCCACGCGACCAGCGCGCCCAGCACGCCGGTCGCGCGGGCGAACGCCGACGGCAGCGCGAAGATCCCCGCCCCCACCATCGAGCCCACGACGAGCGCGACGAGCGCGCCGCGGGAAAGTTCGCCGCCCCTCGCCGTGGTCACGCCGGCATCCGGCCACCAACGCGGGCGCCGCGCGCTGCCGGGACGCTCATCGGGCCCCGGACATCGCGGCGGCGAACAGCAGCGTCAGCACGACGAGCGAGAGACCTGCGACGTGCCAGCGCCGGAGCGCGAAGTCCAGCCGTTCGAAGAGCCCGCCGACGGCGACCGTCATGCGTCGGATCGGGCTGCCGATCGCGGCGAGTGCGGCACCCGCCGGAACGTCGGGCAGGCGCCGTCCGAGCGCGAGCGCGAGTGCCGCGCCGGCGACGACGGTCACGAGCAGCGTCGCGAGCTCGCCCGGGTCCAGCGGTGACTTGACGAGGTCGCCGGGCAGGACCGCGTCCGCGAATCCGAGCAGGAGCGAGCAGGCCGCAAGCGCGAGCGCCGCCGCTTCCTGCGAGCGACGCACGCGCACGCGCGGCGCCGGCGCGTCCGCGGTGGCCCGCAACGCGTGCGCGAGCACCAGCAGCACGTAGCCGGTGGTGAGCAGCCCCCCTGCCTGAAGCACGAGCGCCCACCACCACTGGCCGCTGCCGTCGGCCGCGCCGAGCAGCAGTTTCTTCGCGAGATACGCGCCGCTCGGCACCGCGCCGGTCAGGGCCACGCCGCCGAGCGCGAACGCGAGCACGGAGAGCGGAACCAGACGGGCGGCGCCCGCCAGGTCCGCGATGCGGTCGTGGCCGAGCGCCGCGTAGATCAGGCCGGCCGCCAGGAACATCGCGGCCTTCGCCGTCGCGTGCGAGATCGCCTGCAGCATGCCGCCCGCCAGCACCTCGCCGCGGACGAACGCTCCCGTGCCGGCATCGAACGCGAGCGGGAACATCATGAACAGGTAGCCGATCTGCGCGAGCGTCGAATACGCGATCAGGAGCTTCAGGCGCTCCTGCCTCAGTGCGACGACGTTGCCGACGATGATCGCCGCTGCGCCCAGCCCCGCCAGCAGCTGTGCGGCCGCGAAGCCGGGCAGCGCCGGCATCGCGTCGAACCACAGGCGCACGACGATGAAGAACGAGCCCTTGACGACCAGCGCCGACAGCACGGCGCTCGCCGCCGGCGGCGCACCCGCGTGCGCGGGCGGCAGCCACAGGTGCAGCGGGAACAGCGCGGTCTTCGCGAGCAGGCCGGTCGTCATCAGCGCGGCCGCGGCCCAGGTGACGGGCCCCGGCTGCGCGCTCTGCGCCAGCAGCGCGACGTCGAGCGTGCCGCACTCGCCGTAGATCAGCACGGCGCCGAGCAGGTAGAAGATCGAGCCCGCCAGCGCGAAGAGCAGGTAGCGCAGCGCGGAGCGCAGCGTCTCGCCCTTGCCGTCGAGGCAGACGAGCGGGACGCCCGCGAACGTGAGCAGCTCGAGCGCCACGTAGAGCGTGAACAGGTCGCCGCTCGTGAACACCAGGTTGAGCGACCCCCAGACGGCGAGCAGGAGCAGCCAGTACATCAGCGGGGCGCGCGCTTCGCGCACGCCGTCGGGCGTGCCGAAGTCGCCGCGCGCGTAGACCCCGATGCCGGCGATCACCACCGCCACCGCGACCATCATGACCACCGACAGGCCATCCGCGCGGAGCGCGATGCCGAGCGGCGGCGCGAAGCCGCCCAGCACGTAGACGAGCGTGTCGCCCGACTGCAGCATCGACTGCGCGATGCCCAGCGCGATCGCGACGCCCGCGACGATCGTGACCATCGCCACGCGCTGCGCGTTGCGGCCGCCCAGCACGAGCCCGGCGATCATGCCAAGGAACGGGACGAGCACGGCGAGCGGCAGCAGCAGGCCGCCGGGCGTCGTCACGGCATCGGCGGTCACGGACTACTCCCGCGCCTTCGCCGGATCCGGATCCGACGCGGAAGGGGCCGGACCGGACGACAGCGTCGTCGAGCCGGTCTCGTCGAACAGCCGGAGCAGCACGGTGACCGCGAGCGCCGTGGCGGAGAACGCGACGACGATGCCCGTGATCAGCAGCGCCTGCGGGACCGGGTCGCCGCTCAGGCCGAGCGCCGCGCCGCGTCGCGCGATCGCGCCGAACAGCAGGAACACGCCGCTGCCGATAACGTTGAACGCGAGGATCTTGCGCAGCGGCTGAGGATTGACGATGAAGCCGTACAGGCCCACGCCGACGAGCGCCGTCGCGAGCAGGCCGAACACCGTCGCCGCGTTCACGGGGCCGCCTCCCGCGGGCTCGCCGCCTCGGTGCGCTCGGGGGCGCCGGCCATGATCAGCCCGAGCGTCAGCGCGAGCGAGGGCATCAGCGCGAACTCGACGACCAGGATCAGCGGCTTCGACCAGCCGTCGGGATAGGCGAGGAACGCCCCCGCGGTCGCCACGCCCGCGAAGCCGATCGCGATGAACGCGACCGGTCCCGCGACCAGTCCGGCGCGCAGCAGGCGCCGGCTGATCGGCGGTGCATCGGTGAGGCCGGCCATCAGCACGAGCAGCCACATCGCGGCGACGATCGTCGCGCCCTGGAACTTGCCGCCCGGGTCGTCCGCGCCGACCCAGAAGATGTAGATGCCGACGATGATGCCGATCGGGGGCAGCACGCGCGCGATGAAGGCCAGGATGCCGTCGGGATCGGCGTTGTAGCGTGGCCCCGGGCGCCCGCCCCACACGCGGTCGGGCGCGAGCGACCACACGCCGACGAGCGCGAGCAGCAGCACGATCGACTCGAGGAGCGTGTCCGTCGCCCGGAACGCCATCAGCACCGCGGTGATCGGATTGCCGACGCCCGTCGGCCCGATGTTGGCGAGGACCTCCGGCGCGAGGGTGGGCGCCGGATCGGGCAGCGCCAGCACCGCGATGGCGAGCCCGGCGCTCACGGCGGCGGCCAGGATCGCGGCGGCGAGCCTCGTCGAAGCGCGCGGACGCTCGGCGCGGGCGGCGGCCTCGCTCGCGCGCAACTTGGCCGACGCGCGCACCAGCAGGAGCCCGGTGAGCCCGCCGCCGATCGCCGATTCCGTGAGCGCGACGTCGACACCGTGCAGCTGCACCCATGCGACCGTCAGCATCAGGCCGTAGGCGATGAATCCGACGGTGGCCGCGAACGTGTCGCGGGCGACGGTCGTGTAGACGGCCAGCGCGCCGATCAGCAGCGCGGGGACCAGGTGGAACACCTCGATCATCGCCACGGTCCGGCGGCGATCGCGGGCGCCTCCGCGCGCACGGCTCGCGTTGCGGCACGGCCCGCGGGGGGAGGAGCGCGACGAGCGCCGTCGGGCCGTCCCGGGAGGCTCATGGACCTGGCCGCGACCGGGGCTCGCCGCGGCGTGCGGCACGTGCGATGAGCTGGGAAGCATCGGCTCCCGACAGCAGCACCAGCAGCCAGATCGCGACCAGCTTGAGCGCGGGCAGCACGCCGGCGACGTGCGGCATGAGCCCCAGCACGACGAGCCCGAGGCCGAGGTTGTCGGCCTTGGTGAGCGCGTGCAGGCGCGTGAGCGTGTCCGGGAAGCGCAGCAGGCCCACCGTGCCGGCGAGGAAGAAGATCGCGCCCGCGCCGATGGCGACGTAGCTGATCAGGTCGACGAGCACGCTCACGTCCGCTCCTCGCCTTCCGGCGCGTCGTGCGACGACGACGGCGCGAACTTGGCGAACGCGATCGATGCGAACGCCGCGAGCAGGGCGAGCGTCAGCGAGACGTCGACGACCGTGTCGTCGCCGATCGCCGCGCCGCCCAGGAGCAGCGCGGCGATGCCGCCGCTGCCTAGCAGCTGCGCGGCCATCATGCGATCCGCGTCGCCGGGGCCGCGCAGGATGCGCACGAGCCCCAGCGCGACCATCGCGAGCACGAATCCCGCCGCGCCGAGCAGGAATTCAGCCATGGCGCTCCCCCGGTACCAGCGCCTTCGCGAGCCGGCGCTCCTCCTCGGCCATCTGCTCGGCCACCGGCTGCGAGACGTCGAGGCAATGGAACTCGATGGTGTCCGGCCCGTCGCCCACGGGCACGGACCCCGGCATGAGGCTCGTGATCGTGGCGAAGTTGTTGCGCGCCTGGCCGCGCGGGAAGCCGGTCCGGTAGGTGACGAAGCCGGGAGAGAGCGGCAGCCCCGGCGCGAACGCGCGGCGCGCGACGTCGATGCCCGCCAGCAGCGACTGCCACAGGAAACGCGGCAGGAGCGCGAGAAGCGCGGCGAAGCGCACGCGCCCCGACGCGGGCGGCAGGAGGATCAGGCTCGCCCAGGTCGCACCGACCGTCGCCAGCGCGCCGACGACGAGGTCCGCGGGCTTCGCGCTCGGCATGAGCACGATCCACAGCGCGAACAGCCCGATGCCGCGGGTCACGGCCGCGCGCATCGGCGATCTGGCGGCCGGCGCGGGGGAGGGCCGCACTCCGGCGGTCATGCGACCCCCGTCCCCGAGCTCGTCCCGTCGATGCCGACGAGCCGCACGTCGAGCTCGCCCAGGCGATCGAACAGGCGCGCCTCGGCGCGCACCGGCCACCAGTCGTACAGGAAGATCTCGAGCGGCCGCCACAGCGCGACCCAGCCGCCGATCACGAAGCTCTCCTTGGCGAGCGAGCCCCAGCTCTCCTTGCTGAACATGCCGGAGAGCATCTCGCCGACCACGAGCGCGACCATCAGGAACGCGAGCCCGATGGCGAGGCTCACGCGCCCGACCCGGAACAGCCGGCGCAGGCTCGCCCTGGTCGCGACGGCGCGCCGGCGGAAGTACTCGTCGACGGAGTCACGCAGCATCCTCGCGGACTCCGGCGTGGCTCGCTCGCGGGCGAGGTGCACGACGAGTCCGAGCGGCCGGTCGGCACGCGTCTCTTCCGCCCACTCGACGATGTACGTCTCGGCGTTGGGATCGATGTCGCGCTCCCGGAACGGCGCCGGATCCATCTCGTTGAAGAGCTGCCTCAACTCGCCCACGCGCAGCTCGAGCCAGTCGGCCCCCGCGGCGGGCAGCGGCGTTCGCGTCTCGACGTTCGCCATCGTGGAAGCGGCGGTCAGCCGGAGCCCTGCGCCGCGGCCACCTTGTCTTCCTTGCCGAACACCGCGACGTACAGCACCGGCAACAGCACCAGCGTCAACAGCGTGGCGACCAGCAGCCCGCCCATGATCGCGAACGCCATCGGCCCCCAGAACACGGTCGGCGCAATCGGAATGAGCCCGAGGACCGTCGAGATTGCCGTCAGCATCATCGGGCGCAGGCGGCCCGTCGCCGACGCCATCACCGCCTCGCGCACGCCCTTGCCCTCGGCGCGGTCGGTCTCGATCTGCACGACCAGGATCACCGCGTTCTTCGCGATCATGCCGATGAGCGCGAGAATGCCGAGGATCGCGACGAACCCGAGCGGGCGGCCGGACACGAGCAGCGCGAGCACGACGCCGATGAGGCCGAGCGGCAGCAGCACGACGACCAGCGCGACACGGCGAAAGCTCACCAGCAGCAGCATCATCGTCGCCAGCATCAGCAGGATCATGATCGGCACGACGGCGAACACCGAGTCGCTGGACAGCGCGCTCTCCTCGTACATGCCGCCGGTCTCGACCTTGTACTGCCGGGGCAGCTTGGCGGCGAACTCCGCGACTTTCGGCGCCAGCGCGCCCACCACCTCGTCGGGCAGCACGCCTGCAAGGACGTCGGCGCGCACGGTCAGCGTGGGGACGCGGTCGCGCCGCCAGACCAGCGGGAACTCCTGCTCCTCGGAGAACGTCGCGAATTGCCGGAGCGGCACCGTCCGGCCCGACGGCGTGGGCACCTGGATGGCCGACAGCGCCTCGAACGACGCGCGCTCGCTCTCCGTCGCGCGGGCGACGACGTTGACGAGGTAGATGTCGTCGCGGAGCTGGGTGACGGCGGTGCCGGCGACCGAGGCGTTGAGCACGCCGGCCAGCGAGCGGGAGCTGACGCCGAGCCGGCGCGCCTCGTCCTGGTCGACGGTGACGCGGACCTGCCGCGCGGGCTCCATCCAGTCGTAATGGACGTGCCGCGTTCGCGGGTCGGACGCCATGAGCTGCGCGAACGCCAGCGCTTGCTGGCGCACCTCGTCCATGTCGGGTCCGGTGATCCGGTACTGCAGCGGCCACCCGACCGGCGGTCCGAGCTCGAGCGGCGACACCCGCGACACGACGTCCGGGAACTGCTCGGCGAGCACGGCCTCGAGCTTCTTCTGCAGCCGCTCGCGCGCGGCGAAGTCCTTGGCGACGATGACGACCTGCGCGAAGAACGGGTTGGCCAGCTGCACGTTGAACGTCAGGATGAAGCGGATCGCGCCGCGGCCGACGTAGGTGCTGTAGTGGTCGACGTCGGGATCCGCGGAGAGCACCGCCTCGAGGCGCTTGGCCTCGGTCTCGGTCGCGAAGATCGACGCGTTCTGGCGCAGCGTCAGGTCGACCGTCAGCTCGGGCCGGTCGGACGCCGGGAAGAACTGCCGCGGCACCTGCCCGGCCAGGACCAGCGCCGCCGCGAACGCCGCGATGGTGAGCCCGATGGTCGCCCACTTCGCGCGGATCGCGGCGCCCAGGAACGCCGCGTACGCGCCGAGCAGCCGGCTCGGCTTCTCCTCGGCGCCCGCCTTCGGCGCCTTGAGCAGCGCCTTGCCGATCAGCGGCGCGAACAGCACGGCGACCAGCCACGACACCAGCAGCGAGATCGCGACCACCGCGAAGATCGAGAACGTGTACTCGCCGGCCGAGCTCTGCGCGAACCCGATCGGCACGAAGCTGGAGATCGTGACGAACGTGCCGATGAGCATCGGCGCGGCGAGCGTCCGGTACGCGAAGGTCGCCGCCTCCTCGTTCGTGTCGCCCGCGCCCAGGCGCCGGATCATCGCGTCGACGGTCGTCATCGCGTCGTCGACGAGCAGCGTCAGCGCGATGATCAGCGCACCGAGCGAGATCCGGTGCAGCCCGATGTGCAGGCTGTCCATCACGGCGAAGACGATCGCGAGCGTCAGCGGGATCGCCAGCGCGACGACGGTGCCCGGGCGCACGCCGAGGCTCAGGAAGCTGCACACCAGGATGATCACGATCGCCTGCCACAGCGACGTCATGAAGTCGCCGATCGCGACGTCGACGGACACCGCCTGGTCGGCGACCAGCACCGGCTCGATGCCGACCGGCAGGCCGGCCTTGACGTCGGCCATCTCGGTGCGGATGTTCTTGCCCAGCGTCAGGATGTCGCCGGAATCGCGCATCGCGATGGCGAGGCCGATCGCCGGCCTGCCGTCGACCCGGAACATCGGCTGAGGCGGGTCGACGAATCCGCGCCGCACCGTCGCGACGTCGCCGAGGCGGACGATGCGGTCGCCGGCGACGAAGTTGACGTTCTCGATGTCGCGCTCGTTCTCGAACGCGCCGGTCACGCGCAGGAACACGCGCTCGTGCGCGGTCTGGATGACGCCGGCCGGCCGCACCAGGTTCTGCGCCTGCAGCGTGGCGACGATCGTCGGGTAGTCGAGCCGCAATCCCGCGAGCTTCTCGGTCGAGAACTCGATGAACACCTGCTCGTCCTGCGCCCCGAGCACGTCGATCTTCGACACGTCCTTGACCTGCAGCAGGCGCGAGCGGGCGCCCTCGACGTAATCGCGCAGCTCGCGGAACGTGAAGCCGTCCGCGGTGAACGCGTAGATGATGCCGAACGTGTCGCCGAAATCGTCGTTGAAGAACGGCCCGAGGACGCCCTGCGGCAGCGTCGCGCGCATGTCGCCGACGTTCTTGCGCACCTGGTACCAGACGTCGGGGATCGCCGCCGGGGGCGCCGACTGCTCGAGGTCGACGAAGATCGTCGTCTGGCCCGCCGTCGTGTAGCTGCGGACGGTGCGCAGGTAGTGCGTCTCCTGCAGCGTGCGCTCGAGGCGCTCGGTGACCTGCTTCAGCGTCTCCTCGACCGTCGCGCCCGGCCACGCGGCGGCGACGACCATCGTGCGGATCGTGATCGCGGGATCCTCGGCGCGGCCGAGGCGCAGGAACGACAGCGTGCCGGCGACAACGGCGACGATCATCAGGAACACGACGAGCGAGGGGCGCTTCAGCCCCCACTCGGAGAGGTTCGGGCCGATCACGGGCGCTTCTCGACCAGGCGCACCTTCTGGCCGGGACGCAGCGCGTGCACGCCGGCGGTCACGACGACGTCTCCGGGCTTGAGCCCCGACGCGACCTCGACGCGATTCGGGTCGGACGAGCGGATCTCGATCGGCCGCGACGCGACGGTGCCCGTCTTCGGGTCGACGACCCACACGGCGGCACGGCCGTCGCTGCGCGTGACCGCCGACGGGGGAACCTCGATCGCCGGCGCGCCGGCGATCACCATCCGGCCGGTCACCGTGGCGCCCAGCCGCATCGCCGCCGGAGGATCGGCCAGGCGCACCTTCACGCGAAACGTGCCGGTGATCGGATCCGCGCGCGGCGCCACCTCGCGCACCGTGCCGGTCGCGACCACCTTGGGGTCTCCGGTCAGCGAGACCAGGATGC
>CALDKM010000044.1:0-11256 GCA_937898875.1 uncultured Pseudomonadota bacterium
AACCCCTGCGGAGCGCAGCGCTCCGACCGGCGCCGCCCGCCTCGCCATGGGCCTCGCGGTGCTGGCGCTTTCCGGCGCAGTGCTCGCGCAAGCCGGCGACAGGCCGATCCGGTTCATCCTTCCGGTCGCCACGGCGTCGGGCGTCGACACGATCACGCGCGCGGCGTCGCCCGCGCTCTCGAAGGCGCTCGGCCATCCGGTCGTCGTCGAGAACCAGCCCGGGGCGGGCGGCATCGTCGGCACGTCGGCGCTGGTCAAGTCGGCGCCCGACGGCTGGACGCTGTCGGTCGTGTCGAACAACCACGTGATCTACCCGTCGGTCTACAAGACGCTGCCCTTCGACCCGATCGCCGACATCACGCCGATCGCGGTGATCGGCGAGACGCCGATCGTCCTGGTCGTCAACCCGAAGAACGTCCCGGCGACCAACGCGCAGGAGCTGGTCGCGCTGCTGAAGGCGAAGCCGGGCGAGATGAACTACGCGTCGTCGGGCAACGGCACGATCCTTCACCTCGCCGCGGCGATGTTCCTCGACGAGTCCGGCACGCAGGCGAAGCACATACCGTACAAGGGCGTCGGCCCGATGCTGACGGACCTGATCGGCGGGCAGGTCGACTTCGGGACGCTCGCGCTGCCCTCGATCCAGCAGCACCTGAAGAGCGGCGCGCTGCGCGCCATCGGCGTCGCCACGCCGAAGCGCCTCGCCGCCGCGCCGGACATCCCGACGTTCGTCGAACAGGGGATGCCGAACTACCTCGTCGGAGGATGGTTCGCCGTGATCGGTCCGGCGAAGCTTCCGGCCCCCGACGTCGGGCGCGTCAACGAGGCGTTCGTCGCGGCATTCAACGCGCCCGACGTTCGCGAGGCGATGGCGAAGCAGGGCAACACGATCAACGTGTCGACGCCCGAGTACGCGGCGCAGTTCTTCCGCTCCGAGCTCGACAAGTACGCGAAGCTCGTCAGGAAGGCGGGCGTCGAGGCGCAGTAGGGTGGAGCCCTCCCGGAGCCCGCTGCGCTTCCATCCGCGCGTGCTCCGGCTGTCCGGGCGGCCGGACCTCGTCCGCGCGCAGCTCGGCGGTCGGCGCGTGACCCGGGACGAGGCGGCGCCGCTGCGCAGCGACGTCTCGACCGACGAGATCACGCCGCTGCCGGCGATGGTGCACTTCGACGCGGCGCTCGGACGCCACGCGTACGTCGGCTTCAAGGCGGGAGACGAGCTCCCGATCGGCCGCGACGCGATCCGCCGGGCGGGCATCGAGGTCGTCGTCGCGGGACGACGCTACGGCAAGGGCAGCTCGCGCGAGCACAGCGTCGTCGCTGAGCGAGCCGCGGGCGTGCGGCTGGTGATCGCGGAGTCCTTCGAGCGCATCTACCGGCAGAACGCCGACAATGTCGGCCTCTACACGTCCACCGATCTCTCGCTCGCCGAGCGCATCGAGCGGGGCGAGGCGATCGGGCTCGACGAGCTGCTCGCGGGGCGCGACGCGCTCGCCGCGGAGATCCTGCGGCACGGGGGATTGCTCGCCTACGGGCGCGCGCGACTCCGCGGCGATGCGATCCGTGCCGTTCCGCACGACGCTCGCGACGCCGACGGCGAGGCTCCCCGCTCGCTCTTCCACAAGATCGTCGCGCGCCACGCGCTCGCGACGCAGGACACGCAGGCGCCCGCGACGGCCGGGGAGGGGGGCTTCGTCCGGGCGGATCTCCGCTTCATCCACGAGTACTACACGGGCATGGCCGCGCACCTGATCGAGCGCGAGCTCGGTTCGGACGTCGCGCTGCACGAGCCGGAAACGATCCTCGCGTTCGAGGACCACCTGTCGTACGTGCATGCGAGCCCGGCGCACGTGGAGCGGGGACTCGTCGGCGACGTGCGCGGGCTCTCCGACGCGCATCGCGCCTTCGTCGCGCGTCATCGCCTCGCGGCGCACGGGTACCTCGAGCCCGGGCTGCGCGCGGGCGACCCACGCAACGCCGGCTCGCAAGGCATCTCGCACGCCATCGTCGCCGAGCGATATGCGTTGCCCGGCCAGCTCATCGCCGGAACCGACTCCCACACGCCGCACAGCGGCGCGCTGGGCTGCGTTGCCTTCGGCGTCGGCACGACCGACATGGCGAACGCGTTCGTGACCGGCGCGATCCGCATCACGGTGCCGCAGGTGCTACGCGTCGAGATCGACGGACCGCTCGCGGCGGGCGTCACGGCCAAGGACGTCGCGCTGCACCTGCTGGCCCTGCCGGCGATCCGCGCGGGAGCGGGCGTGGGCAAGGTGTTCGAGTTCGGCGGCTCCGCGGTCCGAGCGCTCGCGACCGACGAGCGCGCGACGCTCACGAACATGACCGCCGAACTCGGCGGGTTCACCGGCATCGTCGAGCCTGACGACGAGACCGTGCGATTCGTCCGCGAGCGGCGCGGCGTCGACGTCGCGATCGAGCCGTGGATGAAAAGCGATCCCGGGGCGGCGTACGCGGACACGATCCGGGTCGACGGCCGGGCACTCGCGCCGAGGGTCGCGCGACCCGGCGACCCCGGCAACGGCGTGGAGCTCTCCGATCTCGCGACCCGGCCCCGGATCGACATCGCCTATGGCGGATCCTGCACGGCCGGCAAGCGCGAGGACTTCGACGGCTACCACGCCGTGCTCGCGTGGGCGGCGGGCCGCGGGCTCAAGGTTTCGCCGGGCGTCGCGCTCTACCTGCAGTTCGGCACCGTCGACGTGCGCGACTACTGCATCCGGCGCGGATACCTCGAGGCGTTCGAGGCGGTCGGCGCGACCATGCTCGCGCCGGCCTGTGGCGCATGCGCGAACTGCGGACCCGGCGCCTCGACGTCGGCCGGGCAGGTGACGGTGAGCGCCATCAACCGGAACTTCCCCGGCCGCTCGGGGCCGGGCCAGGTCTGGCTCGCGAGCCCGCCGACGGTGGCGGCGAGCGCGATCGCCGGCGAGATCGTCTCGTTCGAGGAATTGCGCGCCCGCCACGCCGCGGTTGCGGGGACCGATCCCTGAACTGCCGCAGTCGCGCGGCGAGACGGGCCGTCAGCCGCCCGCATCGGACGCCTTGCCCGGTTTGTGGAACACGGGCCAGCGCCGCCTGACGAGCTCCCGCGCATCCGAGTACGCATAGCAGCTGTCGATTCGGACCGGCCGCCCGGCGGCGTCCACCTGGTCGCCCCGGGCGAACCTCGCCTCGGCGAGCGTCTGGTAGGCCGCGGTGGCCATCGGGATCAGGATCTCGACGAGGTGGGTGCAGGACTCCTTACCGAGCAGGCTCTTGACCCGCGCGGTCCAGCCGGCCGCGATACGGGCGCCTTTCAGCCCGGCCAGCGACGCGGCGGCCCGGGGGCAATCGGCGAACGGTCCGGCGTCGGTCACGGCGACAACGTCCTTGACGACGAGGAACTCGTCGACGACGAGGCGGACCGACATGTCGTGGATGGGGAGGCCTGCGGGCATCGGGGTGTCGCGCCCCGGAGGCTGGATGTCCCGGGTCTTGGTGTCGGTGACGCGCCCCTCGATCTCGTAGTCGCCGTCGCCGCGGCGGTACCCGCGCATCACGATGGACCGGAGGTGGAGTTCTTCGCGTTCGACGGAGGGCGGCAGGGGCATGGTGGACCGATTCTATCCGGGGGGCCGGTCGACCGCCTGCGCCTAAACGCTATTTGACATAATAACAATTATGCGAAGTGTGCTCGGGCCGTCTACGGCAGCACGGCGGCTGCGTGGCCTCGCCGGCGCCCCTACCGCAAAGACTTCAGTCGCCCGAGCTTCGCGGCGTACAGGTCGTGGTCGCGCCGGGACGTGCTGTTTTCCATGGCGAGCGCCAGGTGCGTGCGGGCCTCGTCGCCTTCGCCGAGGCCCAGGAGCGCGACCGCCAGCCAGAAATGGAACTCGTGGTAGTCGGGCGCACGCGCGACTTCCCGCGCGAAGGCGTCCTTCGCGGTCCCGAGGTCGCCCGCACGCAACGCCGCCATGCCGCGCAGGTACCAGGTGAACGGCGGCTCGGGGTCGATCCGCTCGAGCGTCGCGGCGAGCCGTTGCGATTCCTCGCCCCGACCCATCGCCCCCAGCACCGCCACGAGGTTGGACATCGCCTGCGTGTTCCGCGGCTCGCGCTCCAGCACGTGGCGCAGCACCGGCTCGGCCTCCCGCGGATGGCCGTGCCTCTGGTAGACGACACCGAGCGTGTTGTACGCCGGCAGGTAGTCCGGAGCCTGCGCGACGGCCTCGCGCGCCCACCAGTAGGCATCGTCGACCCGCGAGCGCGCGAGCGCCTCGACCGCGCGGTTGTTCATGTACATCGCGACGACGGTCGCCTCGGAGATCCCCTGCGCGCGCATTCCGCGCAGGTCGTCCTGCGGCAGGAAGTCGACGGTCATCGCCTCGCTCTCGGGCGGCCGCTTGCCGACCCGGAAGCCGATGCTCTCGTCGGTCCTGTGCGTGGCGAGCGTCAGGTTGACGTGCCCGATCGCCATGTAGATGTCCCCGTCGCGTCCGACGGCGTCGTCGACGATCACCTTCTGGTAGCGCACGCCGAGCCCGAGTTCCTTGGCGAACGCCGCGGTCATGATGACGAGCGACAGGCAGTTGCCCGAGCGGGAGGCGAACGCCTCCGCGGCGTTGCGCGTCATCGACGAATCGTAGGTCAGCTTGAGTTCGCTCCGCGCGTACAGCGCGTCGATCAGCGCCACCGGCCGGCCCCTGACGCGCGCCCGCTCGGCGATGTTCTCGGCGACGTAGCGCCGCATCTCGTCGGAGAGTGCGAACACCTGTCCCGGGTCCACCCGCTCCGACGGGGGCGCGAACAGCGCGTCGGCGGCGAAGCGCGGCCCGTGCGTCGGCGCGGGCACGGCGGCACATGCCGCGAGCAGCATGGCCGGCAATGCGAGCGTCCAGGCCTTCATCGGGCGCCTCCGTCGCGAACGAGGTCTCGGCCGCCATGGTAACCCCGCCCGGCCCCGTGGAAAGCGGAGACTCCGGGGAGCCGTCGGTGCGTCCGGCGCCGGTTGCCGCCGGCAACGCGGGACGGTTTGCGCCGTTTCCTGGGGAAGGTCTGCTGCGGTCCCGTCCCGCCTGACGGCGCGGAAGCGGCCCTCCGCGCTACCGGGGCGAGCGCTGCCAGTGGACGCCGCTGTCGTCGATCCGGTAGATCGGCTCGGTCACGCCTCGCTCGCGCCGGAAATCGGTGACCGCGGCCCGGCAGCTTTCCAGGATCCCGTAGTCGTCGACGATCACGATCCCGCCCGGCGACACCTTGTCGTAGAGCGCGACGAGCGCGTCCATCGTCGATTCGTACAGGTCGCCATCGAGGCGCAGGATCGCCAGCCGTTCGATGGGCGCCGCGGGCAGCGTGTCGCGGAACCAGCCTTCCAGGAAACGCACCTGGTCGTCGAGCATCCCGTAGCGCCGGAAATTCTCGCGCACGTCGTCCGCCGTCACCGCGAGCTGGTCGAACGCGCACAGCATGTTGCCCGCATCCTTCGGATACCGCGCCGCGTCGGGCGGCGGCAGCCCCCGGAACGAATCGGCCACCCACACTCGGCGATCGGTGACGCCCCGGGCCGCGAGCACCGCCCGCATCAGGATGCAGGCGCCGCCGCGCCAGACGCCGGTCTCGATGAAGTCCCCGGGCACGCCGAGCTCGATCGCGAACTCGACGGCCCGCTGCAACTGGAGCATCCGTTTCGCGCCGATCATGGAAAGGGCGCTGACGGGCCAGTCCTTTCCGGACTCGCGCCTCTCGCGGTCGAAGGGCACCTGCCCGCCTCCCGGCGCTTCCTCGAGAGCGGGATCTTCGTCGGCGAGCCCGATCAGGCGATCCCGCAATTCGTCCAGGTAGCGGACGCGGTCTGGCCATGGCATAGAACCAAGTGCATCAATATCAAAAGGTTGTGGCATTGACATCAGGTCGATTATTAAATCGTGAAACCTGCGGCGGCCTTCTGCGCTAGCGCCCCCGCACCCACGCGATCGCCTGGTCGATCCGCTCGACCGGCACGATCTCGATCCCCTCGATCGACTGCTTCGGCCGATTGGCGGTCGGGCAGAGCACCGTCCTGAAGCCGAGCTTGACCGCCTCGCGAATGCGCTCCTGCCCCCGTTGCACCGGTCGGATCTCGCCTGCCAGGCCGACCTCGCCGAACACGAGAAGTTTATGCGGCAACGCCCTGTTCTTGAACGACGAATCGATTGCAAGAAGTACTGCCATATCGGCCGCAGGCTCGTCGATGCGCACCCCGCCCACCGCGTTCACGAACACGTCGTACCCGCCCACTTCGACGCCGCCGTGCCGGTGCAGCACCGCCAGCAGCAGGGCGAGTCGCTGCGGATCGAGGCCGACCGCGAGGCGGCGCGGGCTCGCACCCGCCACCGGATCGACCAGCGCCTGGATCTCCACCAGCAGCGGGCGCGATCCCTCGAGCGTGGCGACGATCGCCGAGCCGGGGACCGGCTCGGCGTGGTGCGACAGGAACAGCGCCGACGGGTTGGAGACGCCCTTGAGCCCCCGTTCGGTCATCGCGAACACGCCCAGCTCGTTCGCGGCGCCGAACCGGTTCTTGATCGCCCGGACGAGCCGGAACGCCGAGTGAGGGTCGCCTTCGAAGTACAGGACCGTGTCGACGATGTGCTCGAGCACGCGGGGACCGGCGATCGCGCCCTCCTTCGTCACGTGGCCGACGAATACGACGACGATGCCCCGCTGCTTGGCCAGCCGCGTCAGCTGCGCCGCGCATTCCCGGACCTGGGACACGCTGCCCGGCGCGCTCGTGAGCGCCTCGGTGTAGACGGTCTGGATCGAGTCGACGACGACGATCTCCGGCTGCGCCTCGCCGATCGCCGCGATGATCGCCTCGAGCTGGACTTCGGCCAGCAGTTCGAGCGGTGCATTGACCAGCCCGAGGCGCTCGGCGCGCAGCGCGATCTGCTCGACGGACTCCTCGCCGGTGACGTAGAGCACCTTGTGCGCCTCGCCCAGCGCGGCGCCGGCCTGCAGCAGCAGCGTCGACTTGCCGATGCCCGGATCGCCGCCCAGCAGGATCACGCCTCCCGGAACGAGACCGCCGCCGAGCACGCGGTCGAACTCGTCGAGGCCCGAAGGCACGCGCGGGTTCTCTCGCGCGACGATCGACGAGAGCGGTCGCACCGGCGAGCGCCCGCCGGCCACCGACTGGAACCGCGTCGGCGCGGGCGTGGCGACGCTCTCGACGAGCGTGTTCCAGGCACCGCAGTGCGGACACTGGCCCTGCCACTTGGGCGAGGCACCGCCGCACTCGGTGCAGGCGTAGACGGTCCTGGCCTTGGCCATCGCGTCGCGTCAGAGCGATCGGAACGCCTCGCCGAGCGTCCGCGCGCCGGGAAAGGTGTGGGTAAGCGCCCAGGCGGCGAGCAGCACGACCGCCATCACGATCGCGAACACGGGAAGGGTCGCGCGGAACACGCGGCCGTTCCAGTCGGGCTCGTTCGCGCGATGCAGTCCCGGGACGACGCCGGCCGAGAGCATCGCGCCGAACGCGGCGTCCGAGAGCAGGTCCGGCGCGATCCAGATCAGGTGCACGGCGCCGCCGACGAGCGCCGCGACGATCGCAAGCACGATGAGGCCGATGACGACCACGAGGAAGCCGTCGCCGTCGCCCGGGTCGGAGAAGAAGCCGCTTCCCTTGCCGCCGCCGGCGCCGAACCACCCGCCGGCGGACTTCGCCCCGGTCGCGGCGCTCGTCGCCGGGTTGCCCGGCGACCCGAGCGACGCGAACCCCGGCGAACCGCGAGGAGCGTCGAACGCCGCGCTCGCCCCTGCCCCGCCGGAGCCGCCGCCGCCGCCGCCGAACGATCCGCTGCCGCCTCCCCCGCCGCGGCCGGTCGGCAGGTCGACCCACCAGCCTCCGTCGCGATCGTCCCTGCGCTCCTCGAGAGCGCGCGCCGGTCCGAACAGCGGCTTGATGCCGACGTAGGCGAGCCACAGTCGCACCAGCGCGAAGAACGCGCCGTAGCCCGCGAGCACCGCGAGCGGCCAGCGCAGCCAGACGCTGTTCACCGGGAGCGCCAGCATCGCGGCATTCGCGAGGAAACCGGTCGCGAACGTGCCCGATACCATCACGCTCGCGTGGAAGCGCAGCCAGAATCGCCCGGCGAGCGAGCGCTCGAGCGCCTCGCGGCGCGCGACGAGCGCGACGGTGCGCGCATGGGCGGAGGGTTCGTCCGGCGCGGGCCCGCGCGGCTGAGGCATCAGGCGAGTTCCGACGGGTGGACGACTGCGGTGCCGAGCTTGCCGACGACGACGCCCGCCGCCTCGTTCGCGATGCGGACCGCGTCGGCGAGCGACGATCCCGCGGCGATGAGGGCCGCCATCGTCGCGATCACGGTGTCGCCCGCCCCGGACACGTCGTAGACTTCGCGCGCCTGCGCGGGGATGTTCAGCGGGCCATCCGCCGTGTAGAGGCTCATGCCCTCTTCCGAGCGCGTCACCAGCAGCGCCTCGAGGTCGAGATCGCGGCGCACGGCCTCGGCCTTTGCCGTGAGCTCCGCCTCGTCGCGCCAGCGTCCGGCGACGTCGCGGAACTCGGAGCGGTTGGGCGTCACGAGCGTGGCGCCGCGGTACCTGGCCCAGTCGTCGCCCTTGGGATCGACCAGCACGCGCCGGCCGGCCGCCCGCGCCTGGCCGATCATCGTGGCGATGTGCGCGAGCCCGCCCTTGCCGTAATCGGAAAGCACGACGACGTCGGTGTCGCGCAGCCGCTCTCCGAACTCCTTCAGCTTCGCCGACAGCACCTCCTGCGACGGGCGCGTCTCGAAGTCGATGCGCAGCAACTGCTGCTGGCGGGCGATCACGCGCAGTTTCACGGTCGTCGGCAGCGCCGGGTCGTGGTAGAGCGATGCCGTGATGCCGTCGGCGGCCACGAGCCGCTCGATCGCGGCGCCCGCCTCGTCGTCGCCGACGACCGACAGCAGGGACGTCCTCGCCCCCAGAGCGGCTGCGTTGCGCGCGACGTTCGCCGCGCCGCCCGGCCGCTCCTCGGTGCGCGCGATCCGGACGACCGGCACCGGCGCCTCCGGCGAAATGCGCTCGACGTCGCCGAACCAGTAGCGGTCGAGCATCACGTCGCCGACGACCAGCACGCGCCCGGCGCGGACACGCTCCTGCCAGGCGGAGAATCGGACGGCGGGCTTGGGGGTCGCGGGGCTCATCGGGATCGATCTTCGTCCGGGGCGCTCGCCGGCCCGGCACGAGCGCGACGTGGCCGCGATTATAGACACGCGAACGGACCTGGACCCATGCACCGGATCGTCGAACGTCGGGCCCGGGGCGGGCCGCGGA
The DNA here is from genome assembly GCA_937898875.1 of uncultured Pseudomonadota bacterium. Lineage (GTDB taxonomy): Bacteria > Pseudomonadota > Gammaproteobacteria > Burkholderiales > Casimicrobiaceae > VBCG01. The sequence continues at coordinate 9,313 of CALDKM010000044.1, forward strand.
GACGCGTTCGCCTCCCGGCAGGGGTCAGCGTCGACCGATCGCGAAGTGCTCGAGCCCGGCCGCGCGGACGAGCGACGGCTCGTAGAGATTGCGGCCGTCGAACACGAGCGGCTGCTTCAGCACCCGCTTCAGCTCGTCGAAGTCGGGGCTGCGGAACTCCGTCCACTCGGTGACGACGACCAGAGCGTCGGCCCCCCTCGCCGCGGCCATCGGGCCGGACGCGTACGCGAGCCCCGGCCGGTCGCCGAACGCGCGCTTCGCCTCGGGGATCGCCGCCGGGTCGTAGGCGACGACGTTCGCGCCGCGCGAGGTCAGCGCGTCCACGATCACGCGCGAGGGCGCCTCGCGCATGTCGTCGGTGTTCGGCTTGAACGCGAGCCCCCAGAGCGCGAACTTCCGCCCGGAGAGGTCGGCGCCCAGCCGGGCGACGATCTTGTCGACGAGCACGTGCTTCTGCGCCTCGTTCACCGCGTCGACCGCGCCGAGCAGCCTCAGCGGATGCCCGTGCGTCGTCGCCGTGTGCTGGAGCGCCTTCACGTCCTTCGGAAAGCAGCTGCCGCCGTAGCCCACGCCCGGGTACAGGAAGTGCCAGCCGATGCGCGGATCCGACCCGATGCCCTTGCGCACCGACTCGATGTCGGCGCCGAGCCGGTCGGCGAGGTTCGCGAGCTCGTTCATGAACGAGATGCGCGTCGCGAGCATCGCGTTCGCCGCGTACTTGGTGAGCTCGGCCGAGCGCACGTCCATCACGATGACGCGGTCGTGGCTGCGCTGGAACGGCGCGTAGACGGCGCGCAGCGCCTGCACGGCGCGTTCGTCGTCCGCGCCGATCACGACGCGGTCGGGCTTCATGAAGTCCTCGACCGCTGCCCCTTCCTTCAGGAACTCGGGGTTCGAGACGACCGCGAACGGCACGTCGACGCCGCGGCGCCCGAGCTCCTCCCGGATCGCTTCCGCGACGCGATCGGCGGTCCCCACCGGAACCGTCGACTTGTCCACGACGATCTTCCAGTCCGTCATGCGCCGGCCGATGTTGCGCGCGGCTTCGATCACGTACTGCATGTCGGCCGAGCCGTCCTCCTCGGGCGGCGTGCCGACCGCGATGAACTGCAGCGTGCCGTGGCGGACCGCGAGGTCGACGTCGGTCGTGAAGTGCAACCGGCCCGCCTCGACGTTGCGGCGGATCATCGCCTCGAGCCCCGGCTCGTGGATCGGGATGCCGCCCCCGTTCAGGATCGCGATCTTGCGCGCGTCGACGTCGAGGCACAGCACGTCGTTGCCGACCTCGGCGAAGCAGGTCCCGGTGACGAGGCCGACGTAGCCCGTCCCGATCATCGTGATCTTCAAGGCAGTGCTCCCCGGGCGATCGAGGCGTTGATGGCGTCGAGCGCGGCCAGGGGATCGGCTGCCGCGGTGATCGGCCGTCCGATGACGAGGTAGTCGGCGCCGGCGGAGATCGCCTCGAGCGGGGTCGTCACGCGCGCCTGGTCCTGGGCGGCCGCGCCCGCGGGCCGGATGCCCGGCGTGACCAGCTTGAAGTCGGGCCCGAGTGCGCGCTTCAGCGCCGGGGCCTCCCGTGCCGAGCACACGACGCCGTCGAGGCCCTGCGCCTGCGCGAGCCGCGCGAGGCGCAGCACCTGCTCTTCCGGCGTCGCGTCGATCCCGATCTCGGCGAGGTCGCGCCCGGCGAGGCTAGTGAGGACGGTCACGGCGATCAGGAGCGGTTTCGGCGCACCGGTCTCGGCCGCCGCGCGGGCGACGGCATCGCGCGATGCGGACATCATCGCGGAACCGCCCGACGCGTGGACGTTGAGCATCCAGACGCCGAGGCGCGTCGCCGCGGCGCAGGCCTGCGCCGCGGTGATCTGGATGTCCTGGAACTTGAGATCGAGTAACACGCGGAAGCCGCGGCGGACGAGTTCGCGCACGAGCCCCGCGTCGTCA
>CALDKM010000045.1:0-16252 GCA_937898875.1 uncultured Pseudomonadota bacterium
CAGGCGCCGCGGCAGGCGCGACCTTCGGCTGTGCGGCGGCCAGCACGTCGCCCTTCGTGACGCGGCCGCCGCGACCGGTGCCCGAAACGTCGGCGGCCGCGAGGCCCTGCTCCGACATCATCTTCCGGGCCGCGGGCAGTGCCTCGGCCACGGCCGGCGCGGCCTTCGCGGCGGGGACGAATGCAGCCGCGGGCGCCGAAGCCGTCTTCGCGGCTGCCGGCGCGGCAGCCGCCCCCTTCGCCTCGGTGTCGATCACCGCGATCACATCGTTGGAAGTCACCGTGGCGCCGTCCGCCTTCAGCACCTCGACCAGGACGCCGTCCCCGGGGGCGGGAAGCTCGAGCACGACCTTGTCGGTCTCGATGTCGATCAGGTTCTCGTCGCGCCGGACGGCGTCGCCCGCCTTCTTGTGCCAGCTCACCAGCGTCGCCTCGGCGACGGACTCCGGGAGCTGGGGTACCTTGACTTCGATCTTCATGGAAATGGCATCCGCGCGGCGCGCGGCCTCGTTGGTCAGTGCGCGACGACCATCTCGCCGGAGGCGAGCTTCGTGGCGAACGCGTCCTCGATCAGTTGCTTCTGCTCGGCGTTGTGCTTCGCGGCGTAGCCGACGGCCGTCGATGCCGAGATCGACCGTCCCGCGTACGCGAGCACGTGGCTGTCCAGGACGTCGGCGCGCAGGTAGGCGCGCAGCCGGTACCAGGCACCCTGGTTCTGCGGCTCCTCCTGGCACCAGACGACTTCCTTCGCCTTCGCGTACCTGGCGATCTCCGTCTTGAAATCGGCGTGCGGGAACGGATACTGCTGCTCGAGGCGGACGATCGCGACGTCGTCGATCTTGCTCTCGCGCCGGTAGGCCAGAAGGTCGTAGTAGACCTTGCCCGAGCACACGATCACGCGGCGCGCCTTCTTCGGATCGATGCTGTCCACCTCGCCGATCACCGTCCGGTACCGGCCTTCGGCGAGATCGTCCATCGTCGAGACCGCTTCCTTGTGGCGAAGCAGGCTCTTCGGGCTCATCACGACGAGCGGCTTGCGGTACTGCCGGATCATCTGCCGGCGCAGCAGATGGAATATCTGCGCGGGCGTCGAAGGCACGACGACCTGCATGTTGTGCTGCGCGCACAGCTGCAGGTACCGCTCGGGCCGCGCCGACGAGTGCTCGGGGCCCTGGCCCTCGTATCCGTGGGGCAGCAGCATCACGAGACCGCAGATCCGCCCCCACTTGACCTCGCCGGACGCGATGAACTGGTCGATGACGACCTGAGCGCCGTTCGCGAAATCGCCGAACTGCGCTTCCCACACCACGAGCCTCCCGGGCTCGGACGTCGCGTAGCCGTACTCGAACGCGAGCACGGCGTTCTCGGTCAGCACCGAGTCGATCAGCTCGATCGACGGCTGGTCCGGCTTCAGGTGCTCGAGCGGGACGAACGAGCCGCTGTCCCACTTCTCCCGGTTCTGGTCGTGAAGCACCGCGTGGCGGTGCGAGAACGTGCCCCGCCCGACGTCCTCGCCGGAGAGCCTGACGCCGAACCCCTGGTCCAGCAGCGTCGCGTAGGCGAGCGTCTCGCCCATGCCCCAGTCGAGCGGCATCTTCCCCGCGCCCATCGCGCGGCGGTCGGCGACGACGCGCTCGACGCGCGAGTGCAGCTTGAACTCGGGCGGGACCTGCCCGAGCTTCGCCGCGAGCTCCACGAGACGCGCCTTGGGAAAGCGCGTGTCGCACGCGTCGGTCCAGTGGCGCCCCTTGTAGGGCGTCCAGTCGACGGTGAACGGCGGCTTGTAGTTCGACAGCACCGTGCTGTTCGTGTGCTGGCCGCGGTCCATCGCGGCCCGGTAGGTCGTGACCATCGCGTCGGCGTCGCCGGCGGGTATCACCCCCGCCTGCTCGAGACGGTCCGCGTAGAGCCTGCGCGTGCCCGGGTGCGCGTGGATCTTCTTGTACATCAGCGGCTGCGTGACCATCGGCTCGTCGGCCTCGTTGTGGCCGTAGCGCCGGAAGCACACGAGGTCGATGAACACGTCCTTGTGGAACTTCTGCCGGTACTCGAGCGCGATGTCGATCGCGAGGAGGCAGGTCTCCGGGTCGTCGCCGTTGACGTGCAGGATCGGGGCGTCGGCCATCTTCGCGATGTCGGTGCAGTAGAGCGTGCCGCGCGTGTCGCGCGGATCCGACGTCGTGAAGCCGATCTGGTTGTTGACGACGATGTGCACGGTCCCGCCGGTGTAGTACCCGCGGGTCTGCGCCATGTTGAGGCATTCCTGGTTGACGCCCTGCCCGGCGATCGCCGCATCGCCGTGGATCACGACCGGCAGCACCTGGTCGCCCATCCGGTCGCCTCGGCGCTGCTGGCGCGCGCGCACGCTGCCCTCGACCACCGGGTTCACGATCTCCAGGTGCGACGGGTTGAACGCCAGCGTGACGTGCACCGGTCCGCCGGGCGTCGCGACGTCCGCCGAGAAGCCCTGGTGATACTTGACGTCGCCCGCGGGCAGCGCCTGTGCGACCTTGCCCTCGAACTCGGAGAACAGGTCGGCGGGCATCTTGCCCATCGTGTTGACCAGCACGTTGAGGCGCCCGCGATGCGCCATGCCCATCACGATCTCCTGCACGCCTGCGGCGCCCGCGCGCTGGATCAGGTGGTCCAGCATCGGGATCATCGTGTCGCCGCCCTCGCCCGAGAAGCGCTTCTGGCCGACGTACTTCGTGTGCAGGTAGCGCTCGAGCGTCTCGGCGGCGGTCAGCCGCTCCAGCACGTGTCGGCGCTCGGCAGGGGTGAACGACGGACGCGCGCGCGTCGGCTCGACGCGCTCCTGCAGGAAGCGCCGCGTCGTGCTGTCCGAGATGTACATGTACTCGAGGCCGAGCGTGCGCGTGTAGGTCTCGCGCAGCATCGCGACGATGTCCCGGAGCCGCATGCGGGCGGGGCCTGCGCGCAGCGACCCGACGTCGAACTCGGTGTCGAGGTCGGCTTCCGAGAAGCCGTAGGTCCGGAGGTCGAGGTCCGCGATGTACGGCGGCTCGTGGCGCTTCAGCGGGTCGAGGTCCGCGTGGTAGAAGCCCAGCGTCCGGAACTTGCTGATCATGCGCAGCACCAGCACCTGCTTCGCCATCGTCGTGGCGTCGATCATCGCGCCCTGGACGCGGCGGCTCTTGCCGAGCTCGACGAACGAAGCGACGACCGGCGCGTGGGGCACGTCCTTCGCATCCCCCCGCAGCTCGGCGAAGTACCCGGCCCACTCGGCCGGAACCGCGTCGGGATTGCCGAGCCAGGTCTCGTAGAGCTCCTCGATGAACGGCGCGTTCGCGCCGAACAGGCTGCTCGTCGACTCCCACTCCTTCATGATGCCCATCGCGGTCTCCTGGGGACTTACCCCGGCATTTCGGGGTCTGACCCCGGTTTTGCGGCCCTGTTCCCGACACCAGGGTCAGACCCCGTGAAGCCGGGGTCAGACCCTAACGCTTGTCGAGCGGCGGCACGCTGCGCCGCGCCGCGCCCTTGTAGAGCTGGCGCGGCCGGCCGATCTTGTACTCGGGGTCGGCGATCATCTCGTTGAGCTGCGCGATCCATCCCACCGTGCGCGCGAGCGCGAAGATCGCCGTGAACAGCGACGTCGGGATCCCGATCGCCTTCTGCACGATGCCCGAGTAGAAGTCGACGTTCGGATACAGCTTGCGCTGCACGAAGTAGTCGTCCTCCAGCGCGATCTTCTCCAGTGCCATCGCGAGCTTGAACAGCGGGTCGTCGTGCAGGCCGAGCGCCTCGAGCACCTCGTGGCAGGTCTCGCGCATGAGCTTCGCGCGCGGGTCGTAGTTCTTGTACACGCGGTGGCCGAAGCCCATCAGCTTCACGTTGCTGTTCTTGTCCTTCACCTTCGCGATGAACTCGCCGATCCTCGCGACGCCGCCCTGCGCCTGGATCTCGTAGAGCATGTTGAGCGCCGCCTCGTTCGCGCCGCCGTGGGCCGGGCCCCAGAGGCAGGCGACGCCCGCCGCGATCGCCGCGAACGGGTTCGTGCCTGACGACGCGCACAGCCGCACCGTCGACGTCGACGCGTTCTGCTCGTGGTCCGCGTGCAGGATGAAGATGCGGTCGAGGGCGCGGACGAGCACCGGGTTGACCTTGTAGTCCTCGCACGGCGTCGCGAACATCATCCGCATGAAGTTCGCGGCGTACGAGAGCTCGTTGCGCGGGTACATGTACGGCTGGCCCATCGAGTACTTGTAGGCCATCGCCACCAGCGTCGGCATCTTCGCGATCAGCCGGATCGCCGAGATGTCGCGCTGCTTCGGGTCGTGCAGGTTCATCGAGTCCGGGTAGAACGCGGACAGCGCGCCCACGAGGCCGGTCATCACGGCCATCGGGTGCGCGTCGCGGCGGAACCCCCGCAGGAAGAACTGCATCTGCTCGTTCACCATCGTGTGCGCGGTCACGCGCGCGTCGAACTCCTTCTGATGTCCGGCGTTCGGCAGCTCGCCGTAGAGCAGCAGGTAGCAGACGTCGAGGAAGTCGCAGTGCACCGCCAGCTCCTCGATCGGGTAGCCGCGGTAGAGCAGCTCGCCCTTGTCGCCGTCGATGTAGGTGATCTGCGACTGGCACGAGGCGGTCGAGAGGAAGCCCGGGTCGTAGGTGAACCTGCCGGTCTTGCCGTAGAGCGTCCGGATGTCGATCACGTCCGGGCCGGTCGATCCGGCGATCAACGGGAAGGTCACCGCGGGCGAGCCGTCGGAGAACGAGAGGGTGGCGGTACGTTCGGTCATGGTGCACTCCGGAAGCGGACGTCGTGCGGCGGGAATCGTCTTGCGTGGCGGGTTTCGGGCGGGACTGGCGTCAGCAGGCGCGCAGCGCGCGCACCATCGGGGCCAGCGACTCGTCGTCGGCTTCCACCCGGCCGGCGATCAGGTCCCACAGGTCGTTGTCGGTCATGTCGAGCAGCCGGTCGAGCATCGCCACCTCCTGGTCGGTGATCGCCGCGCCCCGCGACGCGAGGAATCGCTCGAGCACGATGTCGTTCTCGAGCATCCCCCGGCGGCAGCGCCAGCGGAGGCGGGAGAGGCGACGGTCGTCCATCACGGGTCAGGGACGAATCTCGACGGGCGCGCCCGCAATCTCGCGGCGGAGGTTGGGATTCGTCCCAGATCCCATGGCCGGTCAAACCGCCCGCTTGAGCATGACCTCCTTGATCCTGCCGATCTGCAGCGTCGGGTTGAGACCCTTCGGGCACACGTCGACGCAGTTCATGATCGAGTGGCAGCGGAACAGGCGGTACGGATCCTCGAGGTTGTCGAGGCGCTCGTTGGTCGCGAGGTCGCGCGAGTCGGCGATGAACCGGTAGGCCTGCAGCAGGCCCGCCGGCCCGACGAACTTGTCGGGGTTCCACCAGAACGACGGGCACGCCGTCGAGCAGCACGCGCAGAGGATGCATTCGTAGAGCCCGTCGAGCTCCTCGCGCTCCTCCGGCGACTGCAGGCGCTCCTTCTCGGGCGGCGGCGTGTCGTTGACCAGATACGGCTTGATCGAGTGGTACTGCTTGAAGAACTGGCTCATGTCCACGATCAGGTCGCGGATCACCGGCAGCCCCGGGAGCGGCTTCAGCACGACGGGCTCGGAGAGCGTCTTCAGGTTGGTCACGCACGCGAGGCCATTCTTGCCGTTGATGTTCATCGCATCCGACCCGCACACGCCCTCGCGGCAGCTGCGGCGGAACGCGACGGTGTCGTCGACCGCCTTCAGGCGCACGAGCGCGTCGAGCAGCATCCGGTCGTGCGGGTCGAGCGCGACGTCGAAGTCCTGCATGTACGGCTTCGCGTCCTTCTCGGGGTCGTAACGGTAGATGCGGAATCTCATGGGCGCTTCGCGCGAGGGGGTCAGTAGGTCCGCGCCTTCGGCGGAAACGCGTCGACGGTGAGCGGCTTCAGGTTGACCGGCTTGTAGTCGAGCCGGTTCCCTTCCGAGTACCAGAGCGTGTGCTTGAGCCAGTTCACGTCGTCGCGCGACGGGTAGTCGCTGCGCGCCTGCGCGCCGCGGCTCTCGCGCCGCGCCTCGGCCGACACGATCGTCGCCTTGGCGGTCTCCATCAGGTTGTCGAGCTCGAGCGCCTCGACGCGCGCGGTGTTGAACGTGCGGCTGTGGTCGGCGATCGCGACGCGCTTCGAACGCTCGTCGAGCTCCATCACCTTGCGCACGCCCTCGGACAGGAGCTCCTGGTTGCGGTACACGCCGCAGTGCGCCTGCATCTCCCTGCGCAGCGCGTTGGCGACGTCCGGCACGCGCTCCCCGGACTTCGCGCCGTCGAGCCGCGCGAGGCGCGCGAGCGCCCGGTCGGCGGCGTCGCGCGGCAGCGGCCTGTGCGCCTGCGCCTTCAGGTTCTGCGCGACGATGAAGTCGCCGGCCGCGCGGCCGAACACGACGATGTCGAGCAGCGAGTTGGTGCCCAGCCGGTTGGCGCCGTGCACCGACACGCAGGCGCATTCGCCCACGGCGTAGAACCCGGGCACGATCTCGTTCGGGTTGCCGCCCCTGGGCGCCACGACCTGCCCGTGGACGTTCGTCGGGATGCCGCCCATCTGGTAATGGATCGTCGGCACGACCGGGATCGGCTCCCTGATCGGGTCGACGTTCGCGAACTTGATCGCGATCTCGCGGATCGACGGGAGCCGCTTGATGATCACCTCGGGGCCGAGGTGGTCGAGCTTGAGGAGCACGTGGTCCTTCTCCGGACCGCAGCCGCGCCCTTCCTTGATCTCCTGGTCCATCGAGCGCGACACGACGTCGCGCGACGCGAGGTCCTTGAGGTTCGGCGCGTAGCGCTCCATGAAGCGTTCGCCGTTGCAGTTGAGCAGGATGCCGCCCTCGCCGCGCACGCCTTCGGTGATCAGCACGCCCGCGCCGTGCACGCCGGTCGGGTGGAACTGCCACATCTCCATGTCCTCGAGCGGGATCCCCGCCCGCGCGGCCATGCCGAGCCCGTCGCCGGTGTTGATGAACGCGTTGGTCGACGCGGCGAAGATCCGCCCCGCGCCGCCGGTGGCGAACACCGTGGCCTTGGCCTGCAGCACCATGACCTCGCCGGTCTCCATCTCGAGCGCGACGACGCCGAGCACCTCTCCGTCCGCGTCGCGGACGAGGTCGAGCGCCATCCATTCGACGAAGAACTGCGTGCGCGCCCGCACGTTGCGCTGGTAGAGCGTGTGCACGAGCGCGTGGCCGGTGCGGTCGGCCGCCGCGCACGCGCGCTGGACCGCCTTCTCGCCGAAGTTCGCCGAGTGGCCGCCGAACGGCCGCTGGTAGATGGTGCCGTCGGGGTTGCGGTCGAACGGCATGCCGAAGTGCTCGAGCTCGTAGACGACCTTCGGGGCCATCCGGCACATGTACTCGATCGCATCCTGGTCCCCGAGCCAGTCGGAGCCCTTGATCGTGTCGTACATGTGCCAGAGCCAGTTGTCCTCGCTCATGTTGCCGAGCGAGGCGCCGATGCCGCCCTGCGCCGCGACCGTGTGCGAGCGCGTCGGGAACACCTTCGTCAGCACCGCCACCGACAGCCCCGCCTCGGCGAGCTGCAGCGACGCGCGCATGCCGGCGCCGCCGGCGCCGACGATGATCGCGTCGAACTTGCGTACCGGAAGCGTCATGCCGCGGAACCCCACAGTATCTGGATCGTCCAGCCGAGGTAGAGGACGAGCACCGCGACGACCGCCGACTGCACCGCGACGCGCAGCGCGACGGGCTTCAGGTAGTCCATCGTGATGTTTCGCACGCCGACCCACGCGTGCCAGAGCATGGACGCGACGAACAGGAACGAGAGAAGGCGGAAGAGGTCGCTCGCCCACAATGCCTTCCACGACGCGTGGTCGAAGCCGCCGTTCCACATCAGCGCGCCGAGGACGACGAGCGTCCACAGCAGCATCACGACCGCGGTGACGCGCTGGACCAGCCAGTCACGGAGGCCGTAGTGCGCCCCCACCACGTGCTTGGCGGCGAGGTTCACCATAGCCGGATCGCGATGCCGAGGGTGAGGACGATCGCCAGCACGAACACGATCGCGCTGGAGCGTCGCGCCGCAGCGAGATCGATGCCGACGTGCAGGTCGAGCAGCAGGTGCCGCACGCCCGCGAGCAGGTGGTGCAGGTAGGCCCAGACGAGCGCGAGCGCGACGAGCTTCGCGAGCGGATGCGAAACCAGAGTCGCGAACGACGCATAGGCGTCGGCCGATCCAAGGCTGGCCTTGAGACCCCACAGCGAGAGCGGGATTCCGGCGAGGAACAGGAGCGCCCCGCTCGCCCGGTGCAGGACCGACACGATGGCCGGCAACGGCTGCCGTATCGACGTGAGGTCGAGGTAGACGGGGCGAGTCGGCCTGGCGACCGGAGGAGGCGTGGACATGGCTAGCTCTCCCGACGCGACGGGCGGGCGGTCGGTGCGTCGACGCGCTGCCGGATGGGTCCCACGACGCTCGGAGCGCCACGCCTCCGCGGTTCGGCCGCGCGGGAGGGGCGGGATGCGCGCGCACGGACGCCCGGGCGGTTGACGATACGGACGTCGGTCGTCGTCGGAGTGGGCATCGTTCCGCGGTCCGGATCAGTCTCGCGATCGGCGCCCCCGCGTCGTGGGTCGGACGGGGGCGGGTCGTTGTTCATGGATGGAGCGATTGTGCACAGCAGCACCAAATTATAGCGCGCCGCGCGCGGGCTGTGCCAGACCCTGCCCGAGCGCGCCCGGTCATCCGAGCTCGTTCAGGTAGTGATGGTGCGCGGTCGCGCACAGTCCGCGACGCAGTTCCACCGGACGGCCGCCGTAGGTCGTGGTCACGCGATCCACCGCGAGCAGCGGCGTCCCGGGCGCGACGCCCAGGATCGCGGCGCTCTCGGCGTCGGCCGCGATCGCCTTGAGCGTCTCGTGCGCCTTCAGCATGCGCACGCCGAACTGGGTCTCGAAGAAGCCGTACATCGATCCGCGATAGGCGTCGACGCGCGCCTTCGTGAGCCCGCGGAACAGTGCCGCGGGCAACGTGATCTCGTCGAGCACGACCGGGACGCCGCCGAACTCGAGGATGCGGCGCAGCACCAGCACGGCATCGCCGGACTTCAGGTCGAGCTGCCGCGCGACCTCCCCGCCCGCCTTCGCGCGCCTCACGTCGACCAGGCGGCTGCCCGGGTACTCGTCGATGCCGTCGTCGCGCCGGATGCGCAGGAAGCGCGGCATCGACACCTTTTCCTCGGTGTGCGTCGCGACGAACGTGCCCTTGCCCTGGCGCCGCACGACGAGATTGTCGTCGGCGAGCGCGTCGATGGCCCGTCGCACGGTCCCCTGCGACACGCGGAACCGCGCCGCCAGATCGAGCTCCGAGGGGATCGCCTCGCCCGGCTTCCACGCCCCCGACTCGAGGTCGCGGACGATGAGCGCCTTGATCTGCTGCCAGAGCGGATGGAACGTCGGGGCGGAAGGTGCGGTCATCGGCGGAAATCGGGCAGGCGGCCGGTCGATCCGCGCCGGCGTCGACGGCCATTATGGGCACCCGCGCGCCCGAAGTCTATCTGCTATCATGCATCTTATATTAGATATAAGACTTGATTGACACCGTCCGTGGACGGCGCCTAGAATGCTGCTGCCGGGTCGCCTCCGCGCCGGCAGGCAGGGTCGGACCGCATTGTTGCGTTGCATCACGCGCTCCGCCGGGCCGACTCCGTCTTCACCGCACCAGGAGCCCTCGAGATGAAAGCCCCCATCCGCGTCGCCGTGACAGGCGCCGCCGGCCAGATCGGCTACAGCCTGCTCTTCCGCATCGCCTCCGGCGAGATGCTCGGCAAGGACCAGCCGGTCATCCTGCAACTCCTCGAAGTGCCGGTCGACAAGCCGCAGGCCGCGCTCAAGGGCGTGATGATGGAGCTCGACGATTGCGCGTTCCCGCTGCTCGCGGGCATGGTCGGCACGGGCGACCCGAAGGTCGCGTTCAAGGACGCGCAGATCGCGATGCTGGTCGGGGCGCGCCCGCGCGGGCCGGGCATGGAACGCAAGGACCTGCTGCTCGAGAACGCCAAGATCTTCACCGAACAGGGCCGCGCGCTCGACGCGGTCGCCTCGCGCGACATCAGGGTGCTGGTCGTCGGCAACCCGGCGAACACGAACGCCCACATCGCGATGAAGTCGGCGCCGTCGCTCCCGAAGAAGAACTTCACCGCGATGCTGCGCCTCGACCACAACCGCGCCGTCTCGCAGGTCGCCGCGAAGGCGGGCAAGCCGATCTCGTCGATCGAGAAGATGCTCGTCTGGGGCAACCATTCGCCGACGATGTACGCCGACTACCGTTTCGCCACCGTCGGCGGCCAGTCGGTCAAGGGCCTGATCAACGACGAGGACTGGAACCGCAACGTGTTCCTGCCCACCGTCGGCAAGCGCGGCGCCGCGATCATCGAGGCCCGCGGGCTGTCGTCCGCCGCGTCGGCGGCGAACGCCGCGATCGACCACATCCGCGACTGGGTGCTCGGCACGAGCGGCCGCTGGGTGACGATGGGCATCCCGTCCGACGGCAGCTACGGCATCCCGAAGGACATCGTCTACGGTTTCCCGGTCACCTGCGCGAACGGCGAGTACACGATGATCCGCGACCTGCCGATCGACGAATTCTCGCGCGAGCGCATGAACCTGACGCTCAAGGAGCTCGAGGAGGAGCGTGCCGGCGTCGCCTCGCTGCTCGGCTGACGCCCCCCGGCCGCGCCGGGCCGTCCTTCGAGGGGCGGCAGGCGCGGCGCGCAGCAGGAGACCGCCATCCCCATGACTCCCGGACAGAAGCTCCGCGACGCGCTCGCCGCCGAGAAGCCGCTGCAGGTTCCCGGCGCGATCTGCGCGTACCACGCGATCCTCGCGCAGAAGAGCGGCTTCCGCGCGATCTACCTGTCCGGCGGCGGCGTCGCTGCCGGCTCGCTCGGGCTCCCCGACCTGGGCATCAGCAATCTCGACGACGTCCTCGTCGACGTGCGCCGCATCACCGACGTGTGCACGCTGCCGCTGCTCGTCGACGTCGACACCGGGTTCGGCGCGTCCGCGTTCAACATCGCGCGCACGGTGCGCTCGCTCGAGAAGGCGGGCGCCGCGGCGATGCACATCGAGGACCAGGTCGGCGCGAAGCGCTGCGGCCACCGTCCCGGCAAGGCGATCGTGACGCAGGACGAGATGGTCGATCGCGTCAAGGCGGCGGTCGACGCGCGCGTCGACGCGTCGTTCGGCGTCATGGCGCGCACCGACGCGCTCGCCGTCGAAGGGCTGCAGTCGGCGATCGACCGCGCGTGCGCGTGCGCGGAGGCGGGCGCCGACATGATCTTCCCCGAGGCGATCACCGAGCTCGCGATGTACCGGAAGTTCGTCGATGCGGTCAGGGTGCCGGTGCTCGCCAACATCACCGAGTTCGGCTCGACGCCGCTCTACACGGTCGACGAGCTCCGCGGCGCCGGCGTCGCGATCGCGCTCTACCCGCTCTCGGCGTTCCGCGCGATGAACCAGGCGGCGCTCAACGTCTACGCTCACCTGCGCGCCGACGGCACGCAGAAGGCCGTCGTCGACACGATGCAGACGCGAACCGACCTCTACGAGTACCTCGGCTACCACGCGTACGAGCGGAAGCTCGACGCGCTGTTCGCCGCGAAGGGGCAGCGATGACGCCTCGACCGGCGCGAGCCCCGTCCACGACGACCGACCGTTCCGACCCGACGCCATGACCGAAGCCGCCCACGCCGCCCCCAGGCCCAAGAAGTCCGTCGCCTTGTCCGGCGTCGCCGCCGGAAACACCGCCCTGTGCACCGTCGGGCGCACCGGCAACGACCTGTCGTACCGCGGCTACGACATCCTCGACATCGCCGATACCTGCGAGTTCGAGGAGATCGCGTACCTGCTCGTCCACGGCAAGCTCCCGAACGTCGCCGAGCTCGCGGGGTACAAGGACAAGCTGCGCGCCCTCCGCGGGCTGCCGACGCCGGTGAAGTCGGCGCTCGAAGCGCTGCCGGCGGGCGCGCACCCGATGGACGTGATGCGCACCGGCTGTTCGGCGCTCGGCTGCGTGCTGCCGGAGAAGGACGACCACAACGTGCCGGGCGCACGCGACATCGCCGACCGGCTGATCGCGTCGTTCGGCTCGATGCTCCTGTACTGGTACCACTGGAGCCACAACGGCCGGCGCGTCGACGTCGAGACCGACGACGACTCGGTCGGCGGCCACTTCCTGCACCTCCTCCACGGCCGCAAGCCGCCGGCGTCGTGGGTCAAGGCGATGCACACGTCGCTCAACCTCTACGCCGAGCACGAGTTCAACGCGTCGACGTTCGCCGCGCGCGTCATCGCCGGCACCGGCTCCGACCTCTACTCGAGCATCACCGGCGCCATCGGCGCGCTGCGCGGCCCGAAGCACGGCGGCGCGAACGAGGTCGCGTTCGACGTCCAGAACCGCTACGTGACGCCCGACGAGGCCGAGGCCGACGTCCGCGCGCGCGTCGAGGCGAAGCAGGTGATCATCGGATTCGGCCATCCGGTCTACACGATCGCGGATCCGCGCAACAAGGTGATCAAGGAGGTGGCGCGCCGCCTCTCGTCGGCCGCGCGCGACACCAAGCTCTTCCGGATCGCCGACCGGCTCGAGACCGTGATGTGGGACGCGAAGAAGATGTTCCCGAACCTCGACTGGTACTCGGCGGTCAGCTACCACATGATGGGCGTGCCCACCGCGATGTTCACGCCGTTGTTCGTGATCGCGCGCACGACCGGCTGGGCCGCGCACGTCATCGAGCAGCGCATCGACGGCAAGATCATCCGTCCGTCGGCCAACTACACGGGCCCCGACGACCGCCCGTTCGTCCCGCTGGGAGAGCGTCCCTGACCGCCGTGGAGGGAATCCGATGATCACGATCCGCCGCCTTGCCGCCGCGCTCGCCGTCGCCGCCCTGCCCGCGCCGCCCGCGCTCGCCGTCAACGAGAATCCGCACGCGAGCGCGTTCGTCGTCACCTACCGCTGCGACGGCGAGGACTGGCTGGCGGTGGCCTACCCCGCCCCCTTCGCGCGCGCGACCGAGCCGGTGCGCCTGTCGTGGAACGGCGGGACCGTCGTCATGTCGCCGGCGCGCTCCGGCTCCGGCGCGCGCTTCGTGAGCCGCGCCGCCGACCTCGAGTGGTGGAACAAAGGCCACGGCGGCACGCTCTATCGCCTGTCCGACCGCGCGACGCTGCTCGCGAACTGCATCGAGTCCTGATCCACGCCGACCCTTCCCCCATCGACCGACCCTCACTCGCACGCCTCCATGTCCGCCCCCATCAGCAACGTCCGCCCGAAGCCCGACCAGGTCCTGGTCGACATCGTCGACTACGTCACCAAGTACCGGATCAAGAGCGACCTCGCCTACGAGACCGCACGCAACTGCCTGATCGACACGCTGGGCTGCGGCTTCGAGGCGCTCTCCTATCCCGCGTGCACGAAGCTCCTCGGGCCGATCGTCCCGGGCACCGTCGTGCCCAACGGGGCGAAGGTCCCGGGCACGCCGCACCAGCTCGACCCCGTGCAGGCCGCGTTCAACCTGGGCGCGATGATCCGCTGGCTCGACTTCAACGACACCTGGCTCGCCGCCGAATGGGGCCACCCGTCCGACAACCTCGGCGGCATCCTCGCCACCGCCGACTGGCTCTCGCGCAACGCAGTCGCCTCCGGCGGCAAGCCGCTCGTCATGCGCGACGTGCTGACCGCCATGATCAAGGCGCACGAGATCCAGGGCTGCATCGCGCTCGAGAACTCGTTCAACAAGGTCGGCCTCGACCACGTCGTGCTGGTCAAGGTCGCCTCGACGGCGGTCGTCGCGCAGATGATGGGCCTCAGCCGCGACGAGATCGTCAACGCGGTGTCGCTCGCGTGGGTCGACGGGCAGTCGCTGCGCACCTACCGGCACGCGCCCAACACCGGCTCGCGCAAGAGCTGGGCGGCCGGCGACGCGACCTCGCGCGCCGTGCGCCTCGCGCTGATCGCGAAGACCGGCGAGATGGGCTATCCCTCGGTGCTGACCGCGAAGACCTGGGGCTTCTACGACGTGCTGTTCAAGGGCAAACCGTTCGCGTTCCAGCGCCCCTACGGCAGCTACGTGATGGAGAACGTGCTGTTCAAGATCAGCTTCCCGGCCGAGTTCCACTCGCAGACCGCCGTCGAGGCGGCGATGACGCTCCACGGCGAGCTCGCGAAGCTCGGCAGGAGCGCCGACGACGTGAAGAAGATCACGATCCGCACGCACGAGGCCTGCATCCGGATCATCGACAAGAAGGGCCCCCTGGACAATCCCGCCGACCGCGACCACTGCATCCAGTACATGGTGGCGGTGCCCCTGATCTTCGGGCGCCTCACCGCCGCCGACTACGAGGACGCGGTCGCGAAGGACCCGCGCATCGACGCGCTGCGCGACAGGATCGTCTGCGTCGAGGATCCCCGGTTCACGAAGGACTACCACGATCCCGACAAGCGCTCGATCGCGAACGCGCTCACCGTCGAGTTCAAGGACGGCAAGAAGCTGAAGGAGGTCGTCGTCGAGTACCCGATCGGCCACAAGCGCCGGCGCAAGGACGGCATCCCGCTCCTCGTCGACAAGTTCAAGGTCAACCTCGCGCGCGTGTTCCCCGCGAAGCAGATCGCGGCGATCCTCGACGCGAGCCTCGACCAGAAGAAGCTCGAGTCGATGCCGGTGCACGAGTACGTCGACCTGCTGGTTCGCCCCTGACCCCGTCCCGGTCACGCCCGTGAAGCCCGCGACCCGTCGCTTCGCCGCGCTCGCCTGCGCCTTCGCAGCGTCCGCGGGCGCGGCGACGTCCGACGACTACCCGCGACTCAAGCCCGGGCTGTGGGAAGTCTCGTCGCGCACGTCCGCCCAGGCGAAAGGCGACCCGCCGGCGAAGAGCACGATGTGCCTCGACGACGCCACGGCGCGCGAGATGTACCGCTTCTCGCAGGGGATGATGGAAGGGATGTGCAGCAAGTTCGAGGTGAAGCACGTCGGCAACCGCTATACGAGCGAGGCGCTTTGCAAGCTCGGCGAGTCGCGCATGACCGCGCGTTCGACGATGACGCTGTCGGGAGACTCCGCGTACCGCATCGAGGGCTCGTCGACCTACGACCCGCCGTTCATGGGCATGAAGGAAGCCTCGACCACGGTCGAGGCGAAGCACGCCGGCGCGTGCAGGCCCGGCCAGCAGCCGGGCGACATCACGACGGCCGCCGGCCAGACGATCAACATCCGCAACCTGACGAAAGCCGGCAAGTAGGCACGACCGAACGCGGCCAACACGAAAGACGAGACACGCCATGGCAAACGACACCTTCCACGCCCGCAAGACCTACGCGCTCGCGTCGGGCGCCACCGGCACGTTCTACTCGCTCCCGGCGCTCGAGGCGACGGGAGTCGGAAAGATCTCGCGCCTGCCCGTCTCCATCCGGCTCGTGCTGGAGAGCGTGCTGCGCAACTGCGACGGCAGGAAGGTCACCGAGGAGCACGTGCGGCAGCTCGCGCACTGGGCGCCGAACGCCGCGCGCGTCGACGAGATCCCGTTCGTCGTCGCCCGGGTCGTGCTGCAGGACTTCACCGGCGTGCCGCTGCTCGCCGACCTCGCGGCGATGCGCAACGTCGCGCGCGACCTCGGCCGCAACCCGAAGACGATCGAGCCGCTGGTGCCCGTCGACCTCGTGGTCGACCACTCGGTGATGATCGACCACTACGGAAGCAAGGACGCGCTCGACCTCAACATGAAGCTCGAGTTCCAGCGCAACGCCGAGCGCTACCAGTTCATGAAGTGGGGGATGCAGGCGTTCGACACGTTCAAGGTCGTTCCGCCCGGCATCGGCATCGTCCACCAGGTCAACCTCGAGTACCTGGCGCGAGGGGTGCACGTGAAGGACGGCGTCACCTATCCCGACACGCTGGTCGGGACCGACAGCCACACGACGATGATCAACGGCATCGGCGTGGTCGGCTGGGGCGTCGGCGGCATCGAGGCCGAGGCCGGCATGCTGGGCCAGCCGCTCTACATCCTGACGCCGGACGTCGTCGGCGTCGAGCTCAAGGGCAGGCTCGCGGAAGGCATCACCGCGACCGACCTCGTGCTCACCGTCACCGAGATGCTGCGCAGGGAGAAGGTCGTCGGCAAGTTCGTCGAGTTCTTCGGCGAAGGCACCGCGTCGCTGGCGGTGCCCGACCGCGCGACGATCGGCAACATGGCGCCCGAGTACGGCGCGACGATGG
>CALDKM010000046.1:0-38651 GCA_937898875.1 uncultured Pseudomonadota bacterium
CGATGCCGCGGAATCCGGGGAGCGTGAAGGCAGCGGACATGAACGAAGTCGCCTGGAGCGGGCCGCGCAGCGGCCCGGGGTGTGGGCGTCGTGCCGTAATGAACGTCCGGGGCGGCGACCGCGCCGACAACGCGGCGCGGCGCCCCCTCAATACTTGATCACCGCGGCGTCGAAGCCCCGTTGCGCGAGCTGCGCCTTGATGCGGTTGAGCTCGTCGGAATTGTCGTACGGGCCGAGGCGCACGCGGTAGCGCACGCCCTTGTCCGGCAGCGTGCCGGACTGGACCTGCGCCTCCCAGCCCGCCAGCGCGAGCCGGGCCTTCAGGTTCTCGGCGTCCGCCTCCTGCGCGAACGATCCCGCCTGCAGCCAGAACCGTTCGCCGGGTTTGGCGCTTTTCGCGGCGGAAGGTTCCGCGGCGGCGACCTTCTCCGCCGGACGTTCCGCCGCCTTCGGGGCCTCCGCGGCCTTGGCCGCCGCCTTGTCGGCCACCGCGCGGTCGGAACGCTCGGAAGCCTTCTTCTCGGCGGCGATCTTCGGCTCTTCTCCTCCGGGGAGAATCTTGTAGAAGTCGAACCGCGGCTTTTCCGGGGTCTCCGGCTTCGCCGGCCTCGCATCGCGTTGCGCGACCGCCGCGTCCTGCGACTTCGACGGTGCGCCCTGGCGTCCGCCCATCAGCGTCCACGCGACGCCCGCCGCGAGCGCCAGCCCCAGCGCGAGGCCGATGAAGATGCCGAGCAGCGTTCCGCCCGACCCGCCGCGCGGGCCCGCGGCCGATCGCGACACGGGCTTCCTCGCGTGGCGCTTCGCATGCGCGGCGGGCTTCCTCGGCGTCGGGCTGCGGTGTCCTGTCATCGCTCTGCGAGGCTCGGGCGACCCGTGGGTGTCACATCTCGTCCGGCGCGCCGATGCCGAGCACCGACAGGCCTTCCCTGAGCACCTCGCCCGTCGCCACCGCGAGCGCCAGGCGCGCGTCGCGCAGCGTCGGGTCGTCGACGAGGAACCGCTCGGCATTATAGTAACCGTGGAACGCCTGGGCCAGGTCCTTCAGGTAGAACGTGATCTGGTGCGGGGCGAACTCGCGCGCGGCCGCCGCGAGCTCGTCGGGAAAGTCGGCGAGCCGGTTCATGAGCGCCCGCTCGTAGCTGCCCGCGAGCGGCGAGAGATCCGCGCCTGCGTACCTGGCCGCGGCCGCGTCGCGCGCGACGCCGGCCTGACGCAGCACCGACGCGACGCGCGCGTGCGCGTACTGCACGTAGTAGACGGGGTTCTCCTCCGACTGCGATCGCGCGAGGTCGATGTCGAACGTGAACTCGCTGTCGGCCTTGCGCGACACGAGGAAGAAGCGGACCGCGTCGCGCCCCACCTCGTCGATCAGGTCGCGCAGCGTGACGTAGCTGCCGGCGCGCTTGCTGATCTTCACCTCCTCGCCGCCGCGCATCACCGTCACCATCTTGTGCAGCACGTAGTCGGGGTAGCCGTGCGGGATCCCGAGGTCCATCGCCTGCAGCCCGGCGCGCACGCGCACGACCGTGCTGTGGTGGTCGGAGCCCTGCACGTTGATCACGCGCGAGTAGCCGCGCTCCCACTTGGTCACGTGGTAGGCGACGTCGGGCACGAAGTAGGTGTAGCCGCCGTCGGACTTCCGCATCACGCGGTCCTTGTCGTCGCCGAACGCCGTGGTCTTCAGCCACAGCGCGCCTTCCTTCTCGTAGGTCATGCCCGACGACGCGAGCCGAGCCACGGCCGCGTCGACGCGACCGTCGGTGTAGAGCGAGCTCTCGAGGTAGTAGTTGTCGAAGCGCACGCCGAACGCCTGCAGGTCGCGGTCCTGCTCCTTGCGAAGCTCGGCCACCGCGAAGTGGCGGATCGCCTCGACGTCGTGGAGGTCGTGCCCGACCTCGTCGAGATAGCGCTGCGCCAGCTCCCGGATGTACTCGCCGCGGTATCCGTCCTCGGGAAACTCGCCCGACTCGCCCAGGATCTCCTTGGCGCGCGCGCGAACGGAGATCGCCAGGTTCTGGATCTGCTGGCCCGCGTCGTTGTAGTAGAACTCGCGCGTCACCGACGCCCCCTGCGCCTCGAGCAGCGACGAGATCGCGTCGCCGAGCGCCGCCTGCCTGCCGTGGCCGACGTGCAGCGGCCCGGTCGGGTTGGCCGACACGAACTCGACCATGATTCGCTCGCCCGCCCGCGCGCGGTTCCGCCCGAACGCGCCGCGCCCGGCGAGGATGCGCTTCACGACCGACTGGCGCGCCGCCGGCGTGAGCCGCAGGTTGACGAAGCCGGGCCCCGCGACGTCGACCGCCTCGACGAGCGCGCGCACCGCCGCGTCGGCCTGCGCGAGCGCGACGAACGCCTGCGCGACCTCGCGCGGCGCCCTCTTCTGCGCCTTCGCGCCCGCGAGCGCGACGTTGGTCGCGTAGTCGCCGTGCGCGGCCTCGCGCGGCCGGTCGAGCTTCACCTCGACGTCGGCAAGCGCGGGCATCGCCGCGCGCGCGTGGCCGGTGAGCAGGCGTTCGAGTTCGGTCTTCGGGTCGGTCACGTCGGTCGTCGGAGCCGTAGGTTAAGCCCGCTATTCTAGCCCGTCGTCCCGCACCGCCGGTCGCGCCGGCTCATAGCGAGATCGGATCGACGTCGAGACCCCAGCGCACGCGCCGCCCCGGATGGGCGGCCAGCGCCGGCAGCCACGCGTCCAGGAAGCGCGCGAGCTCGGGACGGCGCGACGCCTGGACGACGAGTTGCGCGCGCTCGTGGCCGGCGCGACGGGCGAGGAGCGAAGGCACGGGCGAGTGCACCTCGACGTCGGCGCGCGCACGGTCCCGGGCCGCGTGCGCATCGCGTTCGGCGGCGGCGAGGAAGCGGTCGACCTCCTCGCGCGACACCGCCTCCGCCGCGAGCAGCGCGAGGTGGGCATGCGGAGGCAGCGCCGCGATGCGCCGCTCCTCGAGGAGATCGGCCGCCAGCGCGTCGTAGTCGTCCGCCGCGAGTGCGCGGTAGACCGCGTGCGCGGGGAACGCGGTCTGGACGACGACCTCGCCCGGCAGCGCGGCGCGTCCCGCGCGTCCGGCAACCTGGAACAGCAGCGCCGCGAGCCGCTCGGTCGCGCGGAAGTCGGCGCTGTAGAGCGCGTTGTCGGCGCCGATCACGCCGACGAGCGTGAGGCGCGGGAAGTCGTGGCCCTTCGCCAGCATCTGCGTTCCGACGAGGATGTCGATCCCGTCGGCGGCGACCTGCGCGCGCACCGCCTCGAACGCGCCGCGCGTGCGCGTCGTGTCGCGGTCGATGCGGGCGATGCGCGCGTCCGGGAACGCGGCCCCGAGCGCCGCCTCGAGCCGCTGCGTCCCGAGGCCGCGCGCGTGGAGGTCGACGTTGCCGCACGACGGGCACGCGCGCGGGATGCGTTCCGCATGGCCGCAGTGGTGGCAGCGCAGGCGGGCCGGGTCGCGGTGGACGACGAGGCGCGCACTGCATCGCGTACAGCCGGCCTCCCACGCGCACGCCGTGCACTTGAGCGACGGGGCGTAGCCGCGCCGGTTGACGAACACGAGCGACTGCTCGCCGCGCGCGAGCCTCGCACGTATCGCGTCCAGGAGCGGGCCGCTGACCCCGTCGCGCGCGGCCGGGTCGTCCTCGGGAACGAAGCGGATCGCGGGCGGGCGGGCGCGGGGGTCCGCGCGTTGCGGAAGCAGGAGGCGCACGTAGCGCCCTCCCTCCGCGTGCAGAACCGTCTCGAGCGACGGCGTCGCGCTCCCGAGCACGATCGGGACGCCGCGCGAGCGGGCGCGCACGATCGCGACGTCGCGAGCGTGGTAGCGCACGCCGTCCTGCTGCTTGTAGGACGCGTCGTGCTCCTCGTCGACGATCGCGAGCGCCAGCCGCGGCAGCGGTGCGTACACGGCCAGCCGCGTGCCGACGACGAGCGCCGCATCGCCCCGTGCGGCGGCTATCCAGTGGTCGAGGCGTTCGCCGTCCGGCAGGCCGCTGTGGAGCGTCGCGATCCGCACGCCCGGGAGCGCGGCGGCGAAGCGCGCGCCGAGCTGGGGCGTCAGGTTGATCTCGGGCACCAGCAGCAGGACCTGCCCGCCACGCGCGATCGCCCGCGCCGCCGCGGCCGCGTAGACGTCCGTCTTGCCGCTCCCGGTCACGCCCTGCAGCAGCGTCACCGAGAACCGCCCGGCGGCCGCGTCGATCGCATCGAGCGCCGCGCGCTGCGCATCGTTCAGGTCGACCCGGTGCGTGCCCGCTGCGGGCGACGGCTCCTCGACCCACCCCTCCGTACGCCATGCCGACAACCGCCGCTGGTCCTGCGCGGGCAGCGCCGCGATCGAATCGCGGTCGATGCCCGCAGGGGTGTCGCACAGGTGCGCGTAGAGCGCCCGGATGGCCGGAGCCCTGGCGATGCGTGCGCCGAGGGCGGCACGTCCCGCGTCGGTGAGCCTGAGCGCCGAAGCGGGAGCGGCGGCGCGCCTTCGAACGCCCGAGCGCACCGGCGGCACCGCCTGCGCCAGGGCGAGACCGACGGGCTCGCGGTAGTAGGCCGCGACGAATTCCGCCAGCGCGACCACGTCCTCGGGCAGCGGCGGCAGCGCCAGCACGTCGTCGACCGGCTGCACGCGTTCGCGCCCGACGTCCGAGGTCGCATGCGTCCCGACGACGACGCCGACGCAGCGCCGGTTCGCCAGCCGCACGCGCACGAGCGATCCGCGCTCGATGCCCACGCCGTCCGGCGCCCAGTAGTCGAACGCCTGCCCGGTCGCGACCGGAACCGCGACACGTGCGTAGGTCACGACCTCGCCCCCGTCCGGGGACCGTCGCCCGCGCAACACGTTGTAGTCTTCGAAATCCTCATGCCCGCTGGCAACTCATCGCGGCAAGTCGTTCATTTGACTAGGATCGCGAAATTGTCCCCATCGATTGTGGATAACTGTGTGAGCAATGCGCGGCATCACGGCAAGGCGACCGGGCACCGGGCGCCGCTCCGCGAATACCTCATGGCGAGGGCATATTTTTTGATCATCCGAATCAATGGCTTGCAACAGCCGAGCCCGGGAGATGCCCGGGCTCGGACGATGCGAGCGCCCGCTTCGCCCGAATGTGCATAAGTCGCTCGGGGAATCCGCATTTCGGGCTTTGTCAAGCCCCGCCGGCCGGGCCGCGACGATATTTCAGCGTTCCGGCGCGCGGCGCGACGCTCGATGCACGGCCTCGACGAGCGCGGCGACGTTTTCCGGCGGCGTCCGGGGCACGATCCCGTGGCCCAGATTGAAGATGTGCCCCGGCCCGGGGCCGGCGGCCTCGACGACCGCGACGGCTTCGCGTGCGACGGTCTCCGGATCCGTCAGGAGGACGAGGGGGTCCAGATTGCCCTGCAGCGCCACGCGACCGCCGACCCGCGCGCGGGCCTGCGCGAGGTCCACGGTCCAGTCGAGGCCGACGCCCGCGGCCCCGCAGGCGGCGATCTCGTCGAGCCATCCGCCGCCGCCCTTGGTGAACACGATCGTGGGGACGCCGCTCGTCGCAGGATCGGCGGCGAGCGCGTCGAGCACCGCGCGCATCGGGGCGAGCGAGTGGCGCCTGTAGGCGGCCGCGGTCAGCATCCCGCCCCAGGTGTCGAAGATCATCACGGCGTCCGCCCCGGCGGCGATCTGCTCGCGGAGATAGGCCGCGACCGCGCGCGCGTTCACGTCGACGATGCGCGCGAGCAGGTCGGGGCGCGCGGCAGCCATCGTTCGCACCGTCGCGAAGTCGTCGCTGCCGCCCCCTTCGATCATGTAGCAGGCGAGCGTGAACGGGCTGCCGGCGAAGCCGATCAGCGGGACGCGCCCGGCGAGCGCGCGCCTGATCGACGCGACGGCGTCGAACACGTAGCGCAGCTTCGCCATGTCCGGCACGCGGAGCGACGCAACCGCCGCGTCGTCGCGCACGGTGCGCTCGAAGCGCGGGCCCTCGCCCTCGGCGAACGAGAGTCCCAGGCCCATGGCGTCGGGCACCGTCAGGATGTCGGAGAACAGGATCGCGGCGTCGAGCGGGAAGCGCTCGAGCGGCTGGAGCGTCACCTCGGTCGCGAGCTCCGGCGTCTGCGCGAGCGTCATGAAGCTTCCGGCGCGCGCGCGCGTCCGGTTGTACTCGGGCAGGTAGCGCCCCGCCTGCCGCATCAGCCAGACCGGCGTGTGATCGGTCGGCTCGCGGCGCAGCGCGCGGAGGAAGGTGTCGTTCTTCAAGGGGGACGGCCTCGGACGTTGGGCGCTGGTCGTTTCTCGTGGTGCACGCAGGTTACCCGCGATCCGCGGCACCCCGGACCGGCGGGTACGCCTTCCCGCGTCGGCAGGCCGGATCGGCCGTGGTCGAAGGTGCGCCCGACGCCGGGCGCCGGACGGGCGTCAGCGAGGCAGTTCGCTCGTCCCCATCAGGAACTCGTCGACGGCGCGCGCGCACTGGCGTCCCTCGCGGATCGCCCAAACGACCAGCGACTGGCCGCGCCGGATGTCGCCTGCCGCGAAGACCTTGTCGACGCTCGTCCGGTAATCGTCGGTGTTCGCCGCGACGTTGGTGCGCGCGTCGCGCGCGACGCCGAACGCGTCCAGCATCGGGTTCGACGCGGGACCGGTGAAGCCCATCGCGAGCAGGACGAGGTCCGCCTTCATCTCGAATTCGCTGCCCGGCACCTCGGACATCTTCATCTGCCCGTCGACCCCGCGAGTCCACTCGAGCCGCACGGCGACGAGCTTCTCGACGCGCCCGTCGCGGCCCTCGAAGCGCCTGGTCGCGACCGACCAGTCGCGCTTGCACCCTTCCTCGTGCGACGACGACGTGCGCAGCCTGATCGGCCAGTAGGGCCACACGAGCGGCTTGTCCTCGGCCTCCGGGGGCTGCGGCAGGAGCTCGAACTGCGTTACCGACGCGGCGCCCTGGCGGTTCGACGTGCCCACGCAGTCGGAGCCCGTGTCGCCTCCGCCGATCACGACGACGTGCTTGCCGGCGGCGAGGATCTGCCCCGCCACGCGGTCGCCCGCGACGACCTTGTTCTGCTGCGGCAGGAACTCCATCGCGAAGTGGACCCCTGCCAGCTCGCGCCCGGGGACCGGCAGGTCGCGCGGCTTCTCGGCGCCGCCCGCGAGCACCACGGCGTCGTACTCCGCGAGCATCGCCTTCGGGTCGGCGCCGCGCCCCACCTCGACGCCGGGCCTGAACTCCACGCCCTCGGCCGACATCTGCGCCATGCGCCGGTCGATCGACGGCTTCTCGAGCTTGAAGTCGGGGATGCCGTAGCGGAGCAGCCCGCCGATGCGGTCGCTCTTCTCGAACACGACGACGTCGTGGCCCGCGCGCGCGAGCTGCTGCGCGCACGCGAGCCCCGAGGGCCCCGATCCGACGACCGCGACGCGGCGCCCGGTCCTGCGCGCCGGCGGCTGCGGCACGACCCACCCTTCCTCCCAGCCCTTGTCGATGATGAAGTGCTCGATCGACTTGATGCCGACGGCGTCGTTGTTGATGTTGAGCGTGCACGCCGCCTCGCAGGGCGCCGGGCACACGCGGCCGGTGAATTCCGGGAAGTTGTTGGTCGAGTGCAGCGTGTCGAGCGCCTCGCGCCACGCGCGCCGGTACACCAGGTCGTTCCAGTCGGGGATGATGTTGTTGACCGGGCATCCCGACTGGCAGAACGGGATGCCGCAGTCCATGCAGCGCGCGCCCTGCTTCGACGCCGCGTCGTCGCCCAGCGCGAGCACGAACTCGCGGTAGTGGCGCAGGCGGTCGCGCGGCGCTTCCGCGACTTCGGCGATGCGCTGGAGCTCGAGAAATCCGGTGATCTTGCCCATGTGCCAACCGTATCAAGGTGGCGGGCGCCGCGCGCCCCCCACGAACGTCATGTCCTCAGGCCGCCGCGCGTTCCTTCGCCGCCGCGGGCTTCGCGGCGGCCTTCGCGGCAATCTCCGTGAGCGCGCGCCGGTACTCGTTCGGGAACACCTTGACGAAGCGTCCGCGGGCGGCCTCCCAGTCGTCGAGCATCGCGAGCGCGACCGTCGAGCCGGTGAAACGCAGGTGCCGCTCGATCATCTCGCGCAGCAGCACCTCGTCGGCGCGGTTCGCGTGGCGCGCCCGCGCCTTCCCCGACGAGGCGAGCTCGCGCTCCTCGCGGGCCTGCTCGGCCTCGGGAAGCACGCGCTCGAGCGTCACCATCGACGTGTTGCAGCGCTGCACGAACGTGCCGTCGGGATCGTAGACGTACGCGAGCCCGCCGCTCATGCCGGCCGCGAAGTTGCGGCCCGTGCGGCCGAGCACCGCCACGGTGCCCCCGGTCATGTACTCGCAGCCGTGGTCGCCCGTGCCCTCGACGACCGCCGTCGCGCCCGAATTGCGCACGCAGAAGCGCTCGCCCGCCACGCCCCGGAAGTACGCGTCGCCGGCGATCGCCCCGTACATGACGGTGTTGCCCACGACGATGTTCTCCTCGGGCTTCGCCGGGCACACCGGATCCGGATAGACGACGATGCGCCCGCCGGAGAGGCCCTTGCCGACGTAGTCGTTGGTCGCGCCCTTGAGCTCGAAGCTCACGCCGTGCGCGAGGAACGCGCCGAAGCTCTGACCGGCGATGCCCTCGAACGCGACGTGGATCGTGTCGTCGGGGAGCCCCTCGTGCCCGTAGCGCCGCGCCACCTCGCCCGACAGCATCGCCCCCACCGACCGGTGCGCGTTGCGGATGCGGTGCGCGAGCCGCACCGGCTGCCGCTTGCCGAGCGCCGGCCCGGCACCCTCGATCAGCGCATGGTCGAGCGCGCCGGCGAGGCCGTGGTCCTGATCCTCGCAGCGACGGCGCGCGACCGTCGCGGGCATCGGCGCCTGGTGGAAGATCCGCGAGAAGTCGAGCCCCTTCGCCTTCCAGTGCTCGACGCCCTTCCTCATGTCGATCAGCTCGCTGCGGCCGATCATCTCGTCGAAGGACCGGAAGCCCAGGGAGGCCATCAGCTCGCGCACTTCCTCGGCGACGAAGAAGAAGTAGTTGACGACGTGCTCGGGCTGGCCGCTGAACCTGCGACGCAGCACGGGGTCCTGCGTGGCCACGCCGACCGGGCAGGTGTTCAGGTGGCACTTGCGCATCATGATGCAGCCGGTGGCGACGAGCGGCGCGGTCGCGAAGCCGAACTCGTCGGCGCCGAGCAGCGCGCCGATGACGACGTCGCGGCCGGTCTTCATCTGCCCGTCGACCTGCACGGTGATGCGCCCGCGCAGGCGGTTCAGCACGAGCGTCTGCTGCGTCTCGGACAGCCCCAGCTCCCACGGCGTGCCCGCGTGCTTGATCGACGAGACCGGCGACGCGCCGGTGCCACCGTCGTGGCCCGCGATCGTCACGTGGTCGGACTTCGCCTTCGCGACGCCGGCGGCGACCGTGCCGACGCCGATCTCCGAGACGAGCTTCACCGAGATCGACGCGCGCGGGTTGGCGTTCTTGAGGTCGTGGATCAGCTGCGCCAGGTCCTCGATCGAGTAGATGTCGTGGTGCGGCGGCGGCGAGATCAGGCCGACGCCCGGCACCGAGTAGCGCAGCATCGCGATGTACTCGGAGACCTTGTGGCCGGGCAGCTGGCCGCCCTCGCCGGGCTTCGCGCCCTGCGCCATCTTGATCTGGATCTGGTCGGCCGACGTCAGGTATTCGGCGGTCACGCCGAAGCGGCCCGACGCGACCTGCTTGATCTTCGAGCGCAGGCTGTCGCCGGCCTTGAGCGGGACGTCGTGCTCGATCCGGTCCTTGCCGATCACCGTCGCGATCGTGTCGCCGTCGGCGACCGTGCTGTGCCCCGCGCGAAGCTCGGCGCGGTAGCGCATCGCGTCCTCGCCGCCCTCGCCGGTGTTCGACTTGCCGCCGATCCGGTTCATCGCGACCGCGAGCGTCGTGTGCGCCTCGGTCGAGATCGAGCCCAGGCTCATCGCGCCGGTGGCGAACCGCTTGACGATCTCGCTGGCCGGCTCGACCTCGGCGATCGGAACGGGCGGCCGCACGCCGGTCTTCAGCTCGAACAGGCCCCGCAGGGTCCTGAGCCTGCGGCTCTGGTCGTTGATCAGCGCCGCGTATTCCTTGTACGTCGCGAAGCTCCCGGCGCGCGTCGCGTGCTGCAGCTTCGCGATCGAGTCCGGCGTCCACATGTGCTCCTCGCCGCGGACGCGGTAGTGGTACTCGCCGCCCGCGTCGAGATTCGCCGCGAGCACCGGATCGCCGCCGAACGCCAGGGCGTGCAGGCGCGCGGACTCGTCCGCGACCTCGAAGAGCCCGATGCCCTCGATCACGCTGGCGGTCCCGGTGAAGTACTTGTCGACGAACGCACGGCGCAGTCCGACCGCCTCGAAGATCTGCGCCCCGCAGTAGCTCTGGTAGGTCGAGATGCCCATCTTGGACATCACCTTGTAGAGCCCCTTGCAGATCGCCTTCACGTACTTCTTCTGCGCATCCTTCGGATCGACGTCGCCGATCGGCGCACCGGGCGCGGCGAGCGTCTCGAGCGCGAGGTACGGGTGG
The DNA here is from genome assembly GCA_937898875.1 of uncultured Pseudomonadota bacterium. Lineage (GTDB taxonomy): Bacteria > Pseudomonadota > Gammaproteobacteria > Burkholderiales > Casimicrobiaceae > VBCG01. Next base: position 10,511 of record CALDKM010000046.1, read on the forward strand.
ATCGCCTCGGCGCCGTAGCCTGCGAGCAGCGCGAAGTGATGCACCTCGCGCGCCGACCCGGTCTCGACGACGAGTCCGGCGGACGTGCGCAGCCCCAGCTTGACCAGGTGCTCGTGCACGGCGGCGGTCGCGAGCAGCGCCGGGATCGGCAGGCGGTCCGGACCGACCGCGCGGTCGGACAGGATCAGGATGTTCTTTCCCTGCGCGATCGCGTCGACCGCGTGCGCCGCGAGGCTCGCGAGCGCGGCTTCCATGCCGTTCGCGCCCCATGCCGCCGGATAGCAGATGTCGAGCTCCTCGGCGTGGAACGCCCCGCCGGAGAAGAGCTCGACGTGGCGGAGCTTCTCCATGTTCTCGGCGGTGAGGATCGGCTGCTCGACCTCGAGCCGCATGGGCGGCTCGGTGACGCCGGGCTCGTAGTCGATCGCGAGCAGGTTCGGGCGCGGGCCGACGAACGACACGAGGCTCATCACCAGTTCCTCGCGGATCGGGTCGATCGGCGGGTTGGTGACCTGCGCGAACAGCTGCTTGAAGTAGTTGTAGAAGACCTTGGGCCGGTCGGAGAGCACAGGCAGCGCGGCGTCGTTGCCCATCGAGCCGATCGCCTCCTCGCCGGACTGCGCCATCGGCGCGAGGATCACCTTGAGGTCCTCCTGCGTCCAGCCGAACGCCTGCTGGCGGTCCAGGACCGAGACCTCCGAGGGTTGCGCGGGCGCGGGCTCGGGCATCGCCTCGAGCGAGAGGCGGCAGCGGTCGAGCCACTCGCGGTACGGCTTCGCCGTCGCGAGGGTGCGCTTCAGCTCCTCGTCGTCGACGATGCGCCCCGCCTCGAGATCGACCAGCAGCATCCTGCCGGGCTGGAGGCGCCACTTCTTGACGATCTTCTTCTCGGGGATGTCTAGCACGCCGACTTCCGAGGCCATCACGACGTAGTCGTCGTCGGTCACGACGAATCGCGCGGGACGAAGCCCGTTGCGGTCGAGCGTCGCGCCGATCTGCCGGCCGTCCGTGAACGCCATCGCCGCCGGACCGTCCCACGGCTCCATCAGCGCCGCGTGGTATTCGTAGAACGCGCGCCGGTCGTCGCCCATCAGCGGATGGCCGGCCCACGCCTCGGGAATCATCATCATCATCGCGTGGGCGGGCGTGTAGCCGCCCATCACGAGGAGCTCGAGCGCGTTGTCGAACGAGGCCGAGTCGGACTGGCCCTCGTAGATGAGCGGGAACAGCTTCGGCAGGTCGTCGCCGAGCACGGACGACGCGATCGCGCCTTCGCGCGCGCGGATCCAGTTGAAGTTGCCGCGCAGCGTGTTGATCTCGCCGTTGTGGCAGACGTAGCGGAACGGGTGGGCGAGGTCCCAGGTGGGGAAGGTGTTGGTCGAGAAGCGCTGGTGGACCATCGCGAGCGCCGAGACCATCGTCTCGTCGGCGAGGTCGAGGTAGAACTTGCCGACCTGGTCGGCGAGCAGCATTCCCTTGTAGCAGAGCGTGCGCGTCGAGAACGACGGCACGTAGAACTCCTTGCCGTGCTTGAGGGCGAGCGCCTGGATCGCGTGCCCGGCGCGCTTGCGGATCACGTAGAGCTTGCGCTCGAGCGCCGCCTGGTCCATGTCGCGCGAGCCCCGCGCGACGAACACCTGCCGGATCACCGGCTCGACCTCCTTCGTGCGCTCGGAGAGCCCTTCGTTGCTCGTCGGAACGTCGCGCCACCCGAGCAGCACCTGCCCTTCCGCGGCGATGGCGCGCTCGATCTCCTGCTCGCAGGCCATCCGCGAGGCAGGCTCCTGCGGCAGGAACGCCATGCCGACGCCGTACTGCCCGATCGCCGGCAGCGTGATGCCGAGCCTGCCGCACGCACGGCGCAGGAACGCGTCCGGGAGCTGGATCAGGATGCCGGCGCCATCGCCTTGCAGCGGGTCGGCGCCCGTGGCGCCCCGGTGCGACAGGTTCTCGAGGATCCTGAGGCCCTGGGAGATGATCGCGTGGCTCTTCTTGCCCTTGATGTGCGCGATGAAGCCCAGGCCGCACGCGTCGTGCTCGTGCGCGGGGTCGTACATGCCCTGGCGCGCGGGCGGCCATGCGCCCTGCGCCTCCCCCGCCTCGTGCTCGGAACCGTCGTGCACCATCGTGTCCTCTCGTGAAGCCGGTGTAGTCGCCCGCCGCGCGCCGCGTGAAGGCGCCGGATTCCCGCGAGCCACGCGACCGGCGCGTCCGCAGGCGCGAAGATTGCTGAGCGAATGGGAGGCGAAACCTTTTAATCCTACTCGCGTTGCTGCAATGCGACAAGGAAGAGGGCGGCGCGGCGGGCATCCGTGCAACAGGCGCCGCCGGACGGAGCCCGGCTTCCGCCTGAAAGGCCTTGCATGGACCCGGCTCTTGCGCTCTAATCTAAAGATTATCAGCTATCTCTTTGTTGCAGCGTTCAATTCCGTTTCGGGAACGCTCCGGTTTCAGGACAACATCATCAGGAATCCGCCATGTCCCTCGTTCGCCTGACCGGCTGGCTCCGCCCGGTCGCCACGCTCCTGGCCCTGACCGGCACTCTCGTCCTGACCGCCTGCGGCGGCGGGAGCGGCGCCGTCAACGGTCCGACGACCCCGCCGGTCCCGACGCCGACGCTCGTCACGCTGCCGGCCGGCATCGTGATCGCCTATTCGCAGGTCCCGGCGACGATCAAGATCGTCGGCGGCGTGCCGCCCTACCAGGCGCTGTCGAACAATTCCGCAGTCCTGCCGGTGCCGCTCAACGTCTCCGGGGACACGCTCGTGCTCGTCGCGAATCCGGTCGCGGTCGCCACCGACGTCCCGGTGGCGATCACCGTCTCCGACCAGTCCGGCCAGGCGGCGATCGCGAACGTGACGGTGCGCTATGCGCCCCTGTTCGAGAACGGCCTGACGGTGACGCCGTCGAGCTCGAACTGCGGAGCCAACCTGTGCGACGGCGACTCGGCGGGCGTGCTCGCCATCGCGACGGGCGTGGGCGGCGCGCCGCTGCCGTCCCGCCAGATCCGCTTCGACGTCGTGTACGGCGCGTTCTCGATCCTGACGAACAACCCGGCGTTCCCGGCGACCTCGACGCTGACCGTCATCACCGACGCCGCCGGCGCCGCGCAGGTCGAGATCCAGGCGGTGGCCGGCGCCACGACGCAGCAGGCGCAGGTCCGCGCGACCGACGTCACGACCGGGCAGCAGCAGATCGCGAACTTCGTCATCGAGCGCAAGACCTCCACCAACAACCTGTCCGTCATACCGCCCACGGCGTCGATCCAGACGCAGTACAACAATTCCTGCTCGACCGGGTTCAACGTCGACTACTACATCTTCGGCGGCACGCCCCCGTACACGGTGGCGTCGACGTTCCCCACCGCCGTCGTGATCTCGCCGTCCGTCGTGGGGTCCAGCGGCGGCTTCTTCCGCGCGACGACCAACGGGACGTGCGTCAACCCGCTCACGTTCGCGATCCAGGACTCCGCCGGCAAGACGACGACCGCGACGCTCATCAACACGCCGGGCACCCAGGCGCCGCCCGGGACGCCGGCACCGTCGGCACTCGTCGTCACGCCGACGACCGTGAACGATGCCGCGTGCACGGGCAAGACGTTCAACTTCGTGATCACCGGCGGAACGCCGCCCTACAACGTCACGGCGCCCGCGGTCCCGGCCGGCATCCTGGTGAATCCGAGCACGGTGACCTCCTCCGGAGGCTTCGTGTCCGTCAGCGGCCTCCTGACCGCGGGCGGCGTCGTTCCCATCGTCTTCACGGACAGCGGGGCGACGCAGCAGGTCCGCACGGCCACGATCACGTGTAACTGACTTCCCGGCCGCAGCAGCGACGACGGCGATCCCCGGATCGCCGTCGTCGTTTCCGGCGCCCCCCAGGGGGCCGCGCAGCGCACTTCGGGGGGATGTCGCCGGCGCACCCGCCGGGTCGCGCCTCGAGCGTGCGCGGCGCCCCCAGCGGGTGGCCGCGCCAGGCGCGCAGGAAGGATGTCGCCCGCCGCGGTCGCCGTCAGCCGGACAGCACGGCCGCGAGATCGCGCTCGTCCACGTCCGCGCGAACGACCGCTCGCGCGAGGCGCTCGAGCAACACGAAGCGCATGCGCCCGTGCTCGACCTTCTTGTCGCGACCCATCAGGTCGAGCCAGCGATCGAGCGAGAGCTTCGGCGCCACGGTCGGGAGCCCGGCGGCGGCGACGAGCGCCTCGACGCGCGAACGCTCGGCGGCCGGCAGCCCGCACACGCGCTCCGACAGCCGGGAGGCGAGCAGCATGCCCGTCCCGACCGCCTCGCCGTGCAGCCACGTGCCGTAGCCGGTCGCCGTCTCGATCGCGTGGCCGAACGTGTGCCCGAAGTTGAGCAGCGCCCGCTCGCCGGTCTCGCGCTCGTCCGCCGCGACGATCTCGGCCTTGACGCGGCAGCTCTCGCAGATCGCGTGCGCGAGCGCATCGTCGTCGCGGTCGAGGAGCGCGCGCATGTTCCGCTCGAGCCATTCGAAGAACCCGGCATCCCGGATCGTGCCGTACTTGACGACCTCCGCGAGTCCCGCCGTGACCTCGCGAGCGGGGAGCGTCGCGAGGCAGCCGGTGTCGATCAGCACCGCGAACGGCTGGTGGAACGCGCCGATCATGTTCTTGCCCGATCGATGGTTGACCGCCGTCTTGCCGCCGACCGACGAGTCGACCTGCGCGAGCAGCGTCGTGGGAACCTGCACGTACGGGATCCCGCGCTGGTAGATCGCCGCCGCGAAACCCGCGAGGTCGCCGACCACGCCCCCTCCCAGCGCGACGATGGGCGTCGTGCGATCGACCTTGAGCTCCAGGAGACGCGTGAGCACGTCGTTCAGCGTGTCCCAGTTCTTGTGCTGCTCGCCGTCGGGGATCAGCACGACCTCGACCGCCAGGCCGGCGCGGTCGAGACTCGCTCGAAGCGCGGGAAGGTGGTGCGCGGCGACGATCGCGTTCGTGACGATCACCGCGCGCCGCGTGCCCCACGGGACGAGCTCGCCCGCGCGCGCGAGCACGCCGCGCCCGATGGTGATCGGATAGCTCCGCTGGCCCAGAGCCACGTCCAGACGTCTCATCGGGATTCCTTCGCACGCCTCATTGCGCATCCTCGGCGGCCGCGCGCGCGGCCGGCTCCCAGTCGCGCGCGGCACGCATGACTTCCTCGCGGTCCGACCGGATCACGAGGGCGGCCACCTCGCGGTAGAGCGGATCGCGCTCCGCGTAGAGCTGCGCGATCCTGGCTGCCGGGTCGGCCGCCTTCAGGAGCGGTCGGTGTCGGCTGTGCCGCACGCGTTCGTAGAGCGTTTCCGGGTCGGCGTGCAGGTAGACGACGGTGCCGCCTTCGGCGAGCCGTCGTCGGTTGGCCTCGCGCAGCACCGCACCGCCTCCGGTCCCCAGCACGATGTTCTCGAGCTGCACCAGATCGGCGATCACCGCCTCCTCGCGGTCGCGGAACGCCGCTTCGCCCTCGATCTCGAAGATCGTGGGGATCGTGACGCCCAGGCGCCCCTCGAGCTCGTGGTCGGCGTCGACATAGCGCTTGCCGAGGCGGCGCGCGAGCTGGCGCCCCAGCGTCGTCTTTCCGGCGCCCATGAGGCCGACGAGGTAGAGGTTGCCGCGACGCAGCTGCATCCGGGGATTGTAGCGTCTTGCCCGGGCGCGCCCGGCAGGCCGCGCGAGGCGAGTGCCGAAGCGCGCCCGCGCCGCGACGAACGGACCGCGAACGAAAAAGGGCCGCCTCCGGGCGGCCCTGCTCGTGAAGCAACGTCCCTCTACTTGACGGCGCTCACCGTCTCCTTGACCACGCGCGGCGTCAGGAAGATCAGGAGCTCGGTCTTCTCGCTCGAGCGGCCGGTCTGCTTGAACAGGTAGCCGAACAGCGGGATGTCGCCCAGGTACGGCACCTTGTCGACGTCGTTGCGGATCGTCTCCTCGTAGATGCCGCCGATCACCGCCGTGTCGCCGTTGTTGACCATGATCTGCGTCACGACGTTCTTCGTGTCGATCGCGGGCACCTGGAAGCCCTGGCCCACCTGCACGTACGAGCCGACCGAATCCTTGCGGACCTCGACGGTCATGATGATCCTGTTGTCGGGCGTGATCTGCGGCGTGACGTCGAGACGCAGCACCGCCTTCTTGAACTGGACCGTCGCCGGCGAGTTCGACGTGCTGGGCGTCACGTACGGGATCTCGGTGCCCTGCTCGATCTGCGCCTTCTGGTTGTCGGCCGTGATCACGCGCGGGCTCGAGACGACCTTGCCGCGGTTCTCGGCCTCGAGCGCGGAGAGCTCGAGGTTGATCAGGTTGCCGCTGCCGAGGTTGATCAGCGTCATCGCGAGCTGCCCCGCCGCGTTCGCGATCGGCAGGTTGATGTTGAGCGACTGCGGATCGGAGTAGCCCGGGTATCCGTAGGGCGCGACCGTCGGCGACGCGATCTCGAACGGCGTCGGCGTGCGCGTATCGCGGACGATCCGGTCGCCTTCCGTGCGCACCGTCGGCTGCGTGTTGAGCGAGCCGGTCGAGCCGACCGAGTAGCGGCCGCGGTTGAACGAGAATCCGGTCTGCTGGCCGAAGCGCACGCCGAGCTGGCGGCTGAACTTGTCGCCCGCGATCACGATCCGCGCCTCGATCAGCACCTGGCGGATCGGGACGTCCAGCTGGCGGATCATCCGGCGGACTTCCTCCAGCCTGGGCGCGGTGTCCTGCACGAACAGCACGTTCGTCCGCGGATCGACGAAGGCGACGCCGCGCTTCGACAGGATCGAGCCCTGCCCGCCGGTGGTCGCCGTCTGGCCGGCTCCGAGGCCGAACTGCTGCTGGCGGTTGGTCGACAGTAGGTTGGCGAAGTCCGCCGCCTTCATGTAGTTGAGCTGGAACGACTCGACCTGCATCGGCTCGAGCTCGCTGATCTGCGCCGCCGACTCGAGCTGCTGCCTTTCCCTGATCGCGAGCTCCTCGCGCGGCGCGATGCGGACCACGTTGCCGCTCTTGCGCATGTCGAGGTCCTTGGACTGCAGGATGATGTCGAGCGCCTGGTCCCAGGGAATGTCCTTCAGCCGGAGCGTGAGCGAGCCCTGCACGGTGTCGCTCGTGATGATGTTGAGCCCGGTGAAGTCGGCGATCACCTGCAGCACCGAGCGCACGTCGATGCTCTGGAAGTTGAACGAGACCTTCTCGCCCTTGTATCCGCCGCGCGTGCCCTGCGTCAGGCGGTTCGGGTCCTCCTGCACGGGCTTGATCTCGACGATGAACCGGTTGTCCGCCTGATACGCGGAATGCTCCCACAGGCCCTTGGGCTCGATCACCATGCGCGTGTTCGGTCCCTGCGCGAACGTCTCGATCGACACGACCGGCGTGCCGAAGTCCTGCACGTCGAGGCGGCGCTCGAGGTTGCGCGGGAGCGACGTCCTGATGAACTCGACGATCAGCTGGCGACCCTGCTGGCGGATGTCGATGCCGGTCGCGGGGTCGGACATGTCGACGACGATCCGGCCTTCGCCGTTGCGGCCGCGCCGGAAGTCGACGTCGCGCAGGACGTGCTGGACGTCGCCCGGGCGGGCTTCCGCGAAGCGCTGAACCACCTGGTTCGTGGCGTCCAGCGCCTCGCCCTGGTCGAACAGCGTCACCAGCACCGCGTTGCCCTCGATGCTGGTCTCGTAGGTCTGCGGCCGGTTCAGGTTGAACACGACGCGCGTCCGGTTCCCTGCCTGGACGACGTTCATGCTCCGCAGCGACGCGTCGTCGATCTGGCGCTGCGTGACGGGCAGCCCGTTGGTCGTGTCGAGGAAGTCGAGCGCGATGCGCGCGGGGTTCGCGATCGCGAATCCCGCCGGCGCGTTCGCCGGAGGATTGCGCAGCGTGAATTTGACGATCGTCCGGCCCGACGTCCCCTTGGAGACGGTCACCTGGTCGATGCTGTTGGTCCCCTGGGCCCACGCGACCTGCACGCTCACGAGCGCCGCGATCGCGGCGAGCCCGATCGCGGCGCTGCGGACGGCGGCCGCTGCGGCGCTCCGGACCCGTTCGGCGAGAATTGCGCTCATCGTTTCCCCCCCTGTGTCCTCGGGTCGGGCTGCTGGAGCTGCAGCGTCGACGACCGCTCGGTCCAGTCGCCCGCGCTGTCCTGCACCAGCTCCTTCAGCTTGATCTCGGTGTCGGTGATGCCGGTGACGACGCCGAAGTTCTGTCCCATGAAGTTCCCGGATCGCACCTGGTAGATGTCCTTGTCGGGCGTACGCACCAGTGCGTACGCGGCCTTGTTCTTCGCGAGCGTTCCGACCATCGACAGCGACTCGAGCGGATAGCTTTCGAGCGGCTCCCGGCGCCGTGCGAGGTCCGGTGCGAGGCGGCTGCTGCCCTTGGCCGGCTCGATCTTCCGCGGCTTGAACGGGTCGGGAAGGTCGAACGCGTTGTAGGCGAACGGCTCGTAAGGCCGGATCTGCGGCAACGGGTCGAGCTTGCCCAGCGAGTTCTTGCCCTGGTCCCGCATCCAGTCGCGCAGGTCCTGGTGGCCTTCGCCGCCGCACCCGGCCGCGAGAAGCGCGGCGACGACGATCGTGGCGCGGCGGGCGCTCATGCGTGCGTCTCCCCCGCGCCGGCCGCTCGCACGACGGCGAATCCCCCATCCTCGAGGAGGAGGCGAGCACCCTGGGACGGTCCGGCGGCGCTCATTTCTTCCTCGCCTTTTCCTTCGCCTGCTTCGCGAGCGACCGCTGGCGGGCGATCTCGTCCTCGTCGAGATAGCGGAACGTCTTCGCCACCGCGTCCATCTTGAGCGTGCCCTTGTCGTTCGAGATCGCGACGTCGTTCAGCGTCACGATGCGCGGGAGCTGTGCGACGTCGCTCGCGAACGCCCCCATGTCGTGATAGTTGCCGGTGATCCGGATGGCGATCGGCAGCTCCGCGTAGAAGTCGGCCATCTTCTCCTGCGCAGCGGGCCTGAACAGCTCGAATACGAGCCCGCGTCCGAGTCCCGCCTGGTTGATGTCGGTCAGGAGGGCGTCGATCTCGGAACGGTTCGGCAGCTGCTTCACGAGCGCGCCGAACGACTGCTCGACCTCGGAGAGCTGCGCCCGGTAGGCATCGAAGTTGATCGCCTTGGCCTTCTTCTGCGAGTACTGCTCGCGAAGCGTCGCTTCCTCGCCCTCGGCGCGGCCGAGCGTTTCCCACTGGTCCTTCCAGTCGAAGAACGCGCCGGCGCCGACGATCACGAGGACGATCGCGCCGAGGACGAGCACCTTCGGCAGCATCGGCCAGTTGCCGACGTCGTGAAACGAGAGGCGGCGGAGGTCGTCGATGTTCATGCCTTCGCTCCGCTTGCGGCCGCCTTGGCCGGGGCGGGCGCGCCGGGCCTGGCCGAGGCCGGCGCAGTGGACACCGGCGCAGCGCGCTTCACCTGGAAGTTGAGCGTGAACTCGTTGACCTGCTGGGCAGGAGCGCCACGGGTCGCGCCGGGCAGGTTCACGAGCTTGATCTCCACGAGCTCCGGCGACGCGACCCAGGGAGACGCCTCGATGTTGCGCATCAGCGTGGACACGCGCGCGTTCGACTGCGCGTAGCCGACCATCTGGACCCGCGTCCCGCCCTGCTTGAGCGACTTGAGGTAGATGCCGTCGGGCAGCTGACGGACGATCTGGTCGAGCAGGTGCACCGCCTCGCTGCGATTCGCCTGCAGGTCCTCGACGACCTGCTTGCGGGCGAGCACCTGCTGGATCTGGTCGCGGAGCTTGTCGATCTCCTTGATCTGCTCGTCGAGCTTCGCGATCTCGGTCTTCAGCAGCTTGTTGCGCGCGTTCTGGTCCTCGACCTTCGCGGCGAAGATCATGTGGACGAGTCCCACGACCGCCAGCGCGAGGATCGCGAGCAGGACGGCGAACGAGACGAACTGGCGTTGCCGCGCCTGCCGCTTCTGCTCGCGGTGCGGCAGCAGGTTGATGCGAACCGGCGAGGCCATTACTCGAAGCTCCGCATCGCGAGTCCGGCCGCGATCGTCAGCATCGGCGCATCCTGCGCGAGCTGGCGCGGGCGGATCCGGTCGGACACCTGCATCGAAGCGAACGGGTTGGCGATCACCGTCGCCACGCCGGAGCGCTTCGCGACCAGCTCGTCGAGGCCGGGGAGCTGGGCGCACCCGCCGGCGAGCACGATCTGGTCGACCTGGTTGTACGCGGTCGACGTGAAGAAGAACTGGAGCGCGCGCGTGATCTCGAGCGCCAGCGTCTCCATGAACGGCTGCAGCACGTCCGCGTCGTAGTTCTCCGGCAGCCCCTGGTTCTTCTTGGCCGACTCGGCTTCCTCGGGAGACAGATTGAACGCCCGCTGGATGTCGTGCGTCAGCTGGTTGCCCCCGAAGGCCTGGTCGCGGGAGAAGAGGAACTGGCCGTTGCGCAGCACGTAGAAGTGCGTGATGTGGGCGCCGATGTCGACGAACGCGATGTTCTGGTCGCGCCCGTTGGCGGGGAGCGACGGCGTGATCAGCCGGAACGCCTCCTGCGTCGCGTAGGACTCGACGTCCATCACGCGCGGCTTGAGTCCCGCGGCCTCGGCGATCGCGACGCGATCCTCGACTTTCTCCTTGCGGGATGCGGCGATCAGGATCTCGACTTCGTCCGGATTGTTGGGGGCGGGCCCGAGGATCTGGAAGTCGAGGTTGACCTCGTCGAGCGCGAACGGGATGTACTGGTTGGCCTCAGCCTCGACCGCCAGTTCGAGCTCCTCCTCCTTCTGGCCGGAGGGAACGATGATCTTCTTGGTGATCACCATCGACGCCGGCAGCGCCAGCGCGATGTTCCGGTTCCGGCTGCCCAGGCGCTTCCAGGCGCGCTTGAGCGCGTCGCTGACTTGGTCCAGATTAGCGATGTTGCCGTCCTGCACCGTATCCTTGGGCAGGGGCTCGATCGTGTACCGTTCGAGGCGATAGGTGCCCTTCCCGGTCTCCGAGAGCTCGACGAGCTTGATCGAGGTCGACGCGACGTCGACGCCGATCAGCGTCGGCGCCTTGGTCTTGAAGACTTCGAGGACTCCGGAAAATTTTTCGGCAAGCATGTCCCTGTCGCCGGCAATGCTGACAACTTACATTAAACTCTGGCAGCAACCCACAACGATGTCAAACGTTTTGCTCCCCGACCGTGTGCACTGTTGCAAGCTTGCCCACAATCCGGGGGGTGACCTGCCCGGTACAGCAAGTTTTATTCCCCCGTGCTAAAGCGCTGGATTCTCTACGTTGGCTCCGTCACCCTCGGCCTCGCGGTGGTCGGGGGGCTGCTGGGCGCCTTCGTCCTGGCCTTGCTTTATCCGACGCTGCCTTCACTGGAGACCCTGACGGATTACCAGCCGAAAGTGCCGCTCCGGATCGTCTCCGCCGACGGCGACCTCCTGGGCGAATTCGGCGAGGAGCGCCGCGCCGTCGTCCGCATCCAGGACGTTCCCCCGCTCATGAAGAACGCGATCCTGGCGGCGGAGGACGAGCGCTTCTACCAGCATGGCGGCGTCGACTACGTCTCGGTGCTCCGGGCCGCCATGACCAACGTCGTTTCCGGAACCCAGCAGGGCGCCGGCACGATCACGATGCAGGTGGCCCGCAACTTCTTCCTGACGCGGGAGAAGACGCTGACCCGCAAGCTCCGCGAGGTTCTGCTCGCCTGGAAGATCGAAGCCAACCTCTCCAAGGACGAGATCCTCGAGCTCTACGTGAACCAGATCTTCCTCGGCCAGCGCTCCTACGGCTTCGCGGCCGCCGCGCAGATCTACTTCGGCAAACCCCTGAAGGACTTGTCCCCGGCCGAGGCCGCGATGCTCGCCGGCCTCCCGAAGGCCCCGTCCGCATTCAACCCGGTCACCAATCCGAAGCGGGCGAAGATCCGGCAGGAGTACGTGCTGCGCCGGATGCACGACCTCCGCTACCTCTCGGATGCGGATTTCGAGCAAGCACGAACCGCGCCACTTGCGATCCGCCAGGGTGTCCGGGAATCCGTGCCGGTGCGCGCCGCGTTCGTCGCGGAGATGGCCCGCCAGGTCGTCTTCGAAGCCTACGGCGACGAGGCCTACACGAAGGGCATCACCGTCTGGACGACCGTCCGGACCGCCGACCAGGACGCCGCGTATGCCGCGGTCCGGCGCGGTGTGCTCGATTACGACAGGCGGCACGGCTACCGGGGCCCCGAGGCTTTCGTGAGCCTGCCCGAGGATCCCGTCGAAGCCGAGCAGGCGTTCGAGCGGGCATTCCAGGAATCCCCGGATGGCGACAACCTGGTCGCCGCGGTCGTGACGGCCGCCAGCCCGACCGACGTCCGCGCGGTGGTCGCGAACGGCGATACGGTCCAGATCGAGGGTGACGGGCTCAAGTTCGCCGCGCGCAACCTGTCGGACAAGACCGCGGCCAACCAGCGGATCCGGCGCGGAGCGATCGTCCGGCTCACGAAGGACGACAAGGGACGCTGGTCGATCGTCCAGCTTCCGCAGGTCGAGGCGGCGTTCTTGGCGCTGCGTCCCGGCGACGGCGCGATCCTCGCGCTGGTCGGCGGCTTCGACTTCGAGCGCAACAAGTTCAACCACGTCACGCAGGCGTGGCGCCAGCCCGGGTCGGCGTTCAAGCCGTTCATCTACTCGGCCGCGCTCGAGAAGGGCTTCACGCCCGCCACGGTGGTCAACGACGCTCCGTTCTTCGTGCCTGCCGAGAAGACGGGCGCCGAGGACTGGGAGCCGAAGAACTACGACGGCAAGTTCGAGGGACCGATGCGGCTGCGCGCCGCGCTCGCGAAGTCCAAGAACCTGGTCACCGTCCGCGTGCTCCAGGCGATCGGCCCGCAGTACGCGCAGGACTACGTCGCGAGGTTCGGCTTCGACCCGAAGCAGCACCCGGCCTACCTGACGATGGGACTCGGCGCGGGCTCCGTGACGCCGGTCCAGATGGGCGGCGCGTACTCGGTGTTCGCGAACGGCGGCTACCGGATCGCGCCGTACCTGATCGCGAAGATCACCGACGCGAAGGGCAACGTCCTGTCGCAGGCCGAGCCGGCCGTCGCCGGCGAGACCGCGGAGCCCGCGATCGACCCGCGCAACGCGTTCGTGATGACGACGATGCTCCGCGACGTCGTCGCCTACGGCACCGCGACGCGCGCGCAGTCGCTGGGACGCAAGGACCTCGCCGGCAAGACCGGAACGACCAACGAGAACGTGGACGCGTGGTTCTGCGGCTATACCCCGTTCATCGTCGGCATCGCGTGGATCGGGCACGACCAGCCGCGAACGCTCGGCACCAACGAGACGGGCGCGGTCGCCGCGCTCCCGATCTGGATCACGTTCATGCAGCGCGCGCTCAAGGGGCAGCGCGAGCAGCCGGTCGACGTGCCGCCCGGCGTCGTGCAGGTCCGCATCAACGACGCCACCGGCCTGCGCGACGACACGAGCGCGTTGTCCGACTGGTTCTTCGCGGAGTCGGTCCCGCGCCCGCGCGAGGACTCGTTCACGCCGCCGCCCGGCGGCCGGTCGGCGCAGGACGTCCGCAACCAGCTGTTCTAGGCCCAGGATGACGTCCCCCCGAAGCACGCCGCAGCTCGAGAGGTCGCGGCGATGACGCGCCCGCGACGCACTTCCGCCGCGCACGAAGCGATGCGCGCGGAACGCCGGCACGGGTACGGCCCCGACGGCCAATCGCGGGTGCGCCTCGCGCAGGCCGCCGCACGGCTCATCGCGGAACACGGGATGGCGGACTGGTCCGCGGCGAAGCGCAAGGCGGCGCGCGCGCTCGGCCTGCCCGAGCGCGCCGCGCTGCCCGGCGACGGCGAGATCGAGGATGCGCTCGTCGAGCACCAGGCGCTCTTCGGCGGCGAGCGCCACCGCGCGATGCTGAGGACGCGGCGCACCGAGGCGATCGTCTGGCTGCGCAATCTCGCGCGATTCGACGCGCGTCTCGTCGGCGCCGTGGCGGAAGGCTGGGCGACCGAGCACAGCGACATCCGGATCGAACTGTGCGCGGACGACTCGAAAGCGGTGGAGCTCGCGCTCATCGACGCGGGCGTCGACTTCCGGCCGATGCCGACCGGGAACGCGGACGACGCGCACGAGCTCTACGTCGAAACGCCGCGGGGCGGCGTTCGACTGTCCGCGCGCACTCCCGGCGCGATGCGCGCCCGGCCGCGGCGCGACCGGCAGGGGCGCGAGGAACTCCGGCTGGATGCCGCCGCGGTCGAGTCGCTGCTGGCCGAGGGCTGAGAACCGGGGTCAGACCCCGCCTCTCGCCTCCGCCTGCGGCGGAGGCGCCGTCAGGGGTCAGACCCCAGCCAGCGCGCGGCGTCGAGCGCGAAATAGGTGAGGATCGCGTCCGCGCCCGCGCGCTTCATGCCGACGAGAACCTCGAGCACGCACGCGCGCTCGTCGAGCCAGTCCATCTGCGCGGCGGCCTTGAGCATCGCGTACTCGCCCGACACCTGGTAGACCGCGGTGGGCATCGCGAACGCGTCCTTCACCCGCCGCACGATGTCGAGGTACGGGAGTCCGGGCTTCACCATCACCATGTCCGCGCCTTCGGCGACGTCGAGCGCGACTTCGCGCAGCGCCTCCTCCGAGTTCGCCGGATCCATCTGGTAGGTGTACTTGTTGCCGCCCTTCAGGTTGCCCGACGATCCGACCGCGTCGCGGAACGGGCCGTAGAACGAGGACGCGTACTTCGCCGAATAGGCGAGGATGCGCGTCCGCCGGAAGCCCGCGCCGTCGAGCGCGCGACGCAAAGCGCCGACGCGCCCGTCCATCATGTCCGACGGCGCCACCATGTCGACGCCCGCGGCAGCGTGGTTCTGCGCCTGCTTCACCAGCGCCTCGACCGTTTCGTCGTTGAGAACGTAGCCCGACGCGTCGATCAGCCCGTCCTGCCCATGGCTCGTGTACGGATCCAGCGCGACGTCGGTGATCACGCCGAGCTCGGGGAAGCGCGCCTTCAGCGCGCGCACGGTGCGCGGAACCAGGTCGTCGGGACGCCACGCCTGCGCGGCGTCCTCGGTCTTGAGCTCGCCCGGAATCACCGGGAACAGCGCGATCGCGGGGACGCCGAGCTCGAGGCAGGCCTCGGCGTCGCGACACAGCAGGTCGAACGATTTGCGCGAGACGCCCGGCAACGACGCCACCGGCTCCTCGCGTCGCGCGCCGTCGAGCACGAACACGGGCAGGATCAGGTCGTCGGGCGTGAGCGTCGTCTCCCGCACCAGCCGACGGGAGAAATCGTCGCGGCGCATGCGGCGCGGGCGCGCGTCGGGGAAGCGGGCGGAGTAGGGATGGGCCATGCCGGGAGCGTTCGTCGGATCGGGGGTCGGGCGGGACCGGGAGAATGGTAGCGCGAAGCGTCGTCGGCCCGGACGAATGCCTGCCGGCGGCCGGACTCGCGGGTGCACGACGTCAATCGCCGCCCGACAGCCACTTCTGCTGCTTCGCAGCCTCCAGCAGCCCCCTGAAACCTCGCGCGCCCTGCGCGGCGGCCATCGACCGAAGTCGAAGCAGCAGCTCGGCGGTGGCGAGCGCGTCGCCGGCGGCGTTGTGCCGCGCCGTGTTCTCGATGTTGAACTTCGCCATCCAGTCGTCGAGGCTGCGACCTCCCTTGCGGTAGGTCTCGGGCTGCAGCGCCCCCGCGAGGTAGGCCAGGTCGAGCCAGGGACGATCGTCGAACGGGACTCGCGCCGCCTCGCAGGCGCGGCGCAGCACCTTGCGATCGAAGTCCGCGTGGAACCCGACGCAGCGCGCGTCCGCGACATACTCGCGGAAGGCCGCGAGCGCGTCCGGCGCCGGCACGCCGGTGGCCTGGGCCTGGTAGCCGATCCCGTGCACGACGACGTTCGAGGCGTCGCCCGCCGGTCTGTTTCGCAGGACCACCTCGAAGCTGTCGTCGAGCAGGATGCCGGAGCCGTCGACCGCCACCGCGCCGATGGCGAGCAGATCGTCGCGTTCCGGATCGAGCCCCGAGGTCTCGGTATCGATGACGACCAGGCGCGCATCCGCATCGCCTTCGGGCGCGTCCCGGCCGAACCAGCGGTCGAACAGGTTCATCGGGGGACCTCCTCCGGCCGCGCCGCCGGCGCGGCGGCGCGGCGATTCCACCGCAGGTCGCCGCGGGTGACTGCCCGCAGGGGTCGCGGCGAGCTCATCCCGGATAGTCGATCTCGAGGCGCTGCTGGATCGCGCGAACCTGCCGCAGCGCCTCTTTCAGGATGCGCCGGTCGAGCGCGGACAGGTCGGAGAGCGGCACGACGTTCGCCGCCCCCGACGCCGTGATGTCGCCCGACGCGCGCCGGTGCTGCGTGCGCAGCCGCAGGAGCTGAACGTGCTCGAACGCGGCGACCCAGCTGCGGATCTCCTCGGCGGGAACGCCCTTGCGGATTCCGGCGGCCTCGAGCCGGTCGACGGTGTTCGTCGCGGTCACGCCGGTCGCCAGGGCGAAGATGCGCGCGGCATCGACGAAAGGAACGCTGCCGCTCATCTTGAGGTCGATGCCCTCGACACCGGTGGCGTCCTCCTGCCCCGACAGCTCGCCGAACCAGTTGAGCGGCGGCCGGTTGGTGAGCGCGTTGTCGCTCATCTGCTTGAGGAAGCGCGGGTTGCCCTGCGCGTGCGCGGCGATGTCCGCGCGCAGCTGGGCGGCGAGCCCCTCCTCGCCCCACAGCGAGCGGAAGTCGAAGAAGATCGCGCTGGCGAGCAGGCTCTTCGGATCGCCGCGGTCGATCCATTGCCAGAAGGCGGCCCGCCACTCGTCGAGCGACAGGCACCAGCGCGGGTTCATCGCCATCACGCCGCCCTTGCACAGCGGATAGCCGCAGCGGTCGAGCGCCTCGTTGACCTCGCGTGCGAACGGCTCCAGCCGCCCGCGGATCGCCCCGGGGGACAGCGACTCGTCGTTCGAGACGAAGATGAGGCCGTTGTCCTGGTCGGTCGCGATCGTCTGCTCGCTGCGGCCCTCGGAACCCATGCCGAGCCAGCAAAGCGCGAGCCCCGACAGATCGTGCGCGGGCGCCACGAGGTCGAGGATGCGCGAGGCGAGCTGGTCGTTGAGGCTCGCGATCATGCGCGTGAGCTGGCCGCTCGCCACGCCCTGCGCGACCAGCGCGTGCGAGAGCGCACGGACGTCTGCCGCGCTCTGAACGAGCGAGCCCAGGTCCGCCGCGCGCCGGATCGCGCTCGACAGCTCGCGGACCGACAGGCGCTGGAGGCCGAACAGGTCGCGCTCCGACACGACGCCGGCGACCCGACCCTCGGAGCTGGTCACGACCACGTGCCGGATGCCGTGCCGCGCCATGAGCAGCGCGGCGTCGCCTGCGGTCGATTCGCCGTGGAGCGTCAGCGCGGGCGAGCTCATCACGCTCGAGATCGGTGCGGAGAGCGGCACGGCGGGCAGGACGATGCGGCCGATCACGTCCTGCCGCGTGAAGATGCCCACGGGCTTCGACTCGGCGTCGACGACCGGCAGCGAGCCGATGCGCAGTTCCTCCATGCGCTTCAGCGCATCGCCGATCGGCGTCTCCGGGAGGACCGTGACCGGCGCGTTGCGCGTGAGCGAGCCGAGCGGCGTCGAAAGCCCGCGCTGTTCCGTGACCGTCGCCGCATATTCGGCCTGGATCTTCGCGCGCGACAGGTCGAGCAGGTGCGCCAGCCTGCGCGTGCAGAAGTCCTGGAACACCGCGGAGCCGGCGATCAGCTGGTCGAAGACCGAGGCGGGGAACACGAGGCAGAAAACGTCGCCACCCGCACGATAGTGACTGGTCACTCCGCGCCCCGCCAGCAGCGCACCGAGCGGAAACATCTCGCCGGCCCCGAGCTCCCAGTCCGCGCGCAACGTGCCGTCGGGCGACGGGCGCTCGCCGCGAACGACGCCCTGCTTGATCACGTAGCAGTGGTCAGGTCGGGCGTCCGACGGCGTCAGGATCGCCTCGCCGGGAGCGAAGTAGCGGATCTTCGACCCGCGCACGACGCGCTCCACGTCGGCTGCCGCCATCCCCGAGAACGGCGCATGGGGAACGAGCGCCTGCTTCAATCCCGATACGACCGTCGGGGCCGGCGACGATTTGGACATCGACCACTCTCCGCTCGCGGTTATTGCGACGATTATCGCGACGACGATTTCGCGGAACTATGACCGGGGTCAACGGTCAGAATCAACAGACGGAAACGTCTCCCGCTTCCCTCCCTGAGCGGGTGCCCGCTGCGGTCGGCAAGCCGCGGCGGGTGTTCCAAGGCCCCGCGTCACTCCCCTTGACGCGGGGCCTTTTCTATTTCGCCCTTTCGCGCCCGCGCGTCACGCAGCGAGCCACCGCCCGAGGATCGCGTCGGCCTCCATGAGGCCCGTCCGCGCCGTCGCCGAGAACGGGACGACGCTCACGCGGGGCGCCTGCCCCGGGTATCGCTCCGCCAGCTGCCCGCGGATGGCCGCCGCCGCGCGCGCCGACTCCGTCCGCGTGAGCTTGTCGGACTTCGTCGCCAGCACCATCACCGGCCGGCCCGACGGCAGGAATCCGTCGAGCATGGCCAGGTCGAGCGGCTTGAGGCCGTGCCGGGCATCGACGACCAGCACCAGTGCAACGAGCGTGGATCGCGTCGCGACGTAGGTCGCCAGCACGTCCTGCCAGACGCGCTTGACCGCCTTCGGCACGGCGGCATAGCCGTAGCCCGGCAGGTCCGCGACGATCGCGCCCGACGGCAGCCCGAACATGACGATCTGCTGCGTGCGCCCGGGGGTGCGGCTCGCGAACGCGAGGCGATTGCGTCCGGCCAGCGCGTTGATCGCGCTCGACTTCCCGGCATTCGACCGCCCCGCGAACGCGACTTCGGGCGGCCCCGGCGGCGGCAACTGGTCGAGCGCGGCCGCCGCGATCATGAACTCGGCGCCCAGCAGCGACCGGGGGTCGGTGCCGACCGGCCCGGTCTTCTCGGATACAATGTCGCGCTTATTCAAGGTGAAGTCCCCGCCCGATCCGGCCCGCAGCCCGCCGGATCGCGCGCCGACGTCAAGCCCCTAGAGGAGTCCGGAAATGAAACGCACGCTGCTCCTGGCCGCCGTGATCGGTCTGCCGGCGCTCGCCAACGCGCAAGCGACGCCCAAGCCCGATCCTGCGAAGGCTCGAGAGATCGTCACCCAGGTATGCGCGGCGTGCCACGGCGCGGACGGCTCGAGCCCGACGTCCGCGAATCCTTCGCTCGCGGGGATGCCGGCCGACTATATCACCACGCAACTCGCACACTTCAAGACCGGGATCCGGCAGAACGCGATCATGCAGGGCATGTCGGCGACGCTTTCCGATGCCGACATGGTCTCGCTCGGCGTCTATTTCTCCGGTCAGAAGCCCAGGCAGCTGGAAGCGAAGGACGCATCGCTCGCCCGCGAAGGGCAGCGTCTGTGGCGCGCCGGCGACGCGGCGAACGGCGTGCCGGCGTGCAGCGCGTGCCACGGGCCGACCGGCGCGGGCATCCCGAGGAACTATCCGCGACTCGGCGGCCAGTGGTCGGACTACACGCTCTTGCAGCTGAAGGCGTTCAAGGCGGGCGAGCGCGGCATGGACAATGCGGGCAAGGACGTCAACGGCCGCATCATGGCCGGCGTCGTGCGCGGGATGAGCGAGTCCCAGATGAAGGCGCTCGCCGACTACGCGCAGGGGCTCAGGTAGCCCGAGCCCGCGAGGGCGGGATCGGGCGGGCGGCCGGGGCGACCTTGCCGCCCGAATCGTTTGCGGACCCCGACCAGCGCTCGAGCATTTTCCCCATGGAAGCACGCCTGACCTCGATCGTCGTCTACCCGTTCAAGGGTGCGGCGGGCATCGCCGTCGAGTCCGCCGACGTCCGCATCGCCGGGCTCGCGACCGGCGGCGTCGCCGATCGCGAATGGATGGCGGTGGATCGCAACGGACGGTTCGTCACCCAGCGCGAGTTTCCCCGGCTCGCGCTCGTGCGCACGGCCATCGAGAACGGGGGCCTGGTGCTCGCGGCGCAGGGGCTCGCTCCGCTCGCGCTGGCGGCGGACGCGCCCTCGCGCGACGTCGTCGTCTGGCATTCGCAGGTGCGCGGCTTCGATGCCGGCGACGACGCGGCGCACTGGCTCTCGTCGGCGATCGGGAGCGACGTGCGGATCGTGCGCTTCGACCCCGCGCTCCCGCGCTACAGCAGCCGCGACTACGCCGGCGACTCGGGCGCCCAGGTGCGGTTCGCCGACGGGTATCCGGTGCTCGTGATCGGGCAGTCGTCGCTCGACCACCTGAACGAACGGCTCGCCGCGCGCGGCAGCCCGGCGGTCGAGATGAACCGGTTCCGTCCCAACCTCGTCCTCGCCGGCCTCGACCCGCACGACGAGGACCGGCTCGCGGCGATCGACCTGGACGGCGTCGTGCTGAAGCCGGTCAAGCCGTGCACGCGCTGCCTGGTCACGACGATCGACCAGGCGAGCGCGAGTGTCGGCCTCGAGCCGCTCTCCACGCTCTCGACCTATCGGCGCGACGACCGGCTCGCCGGCGTCACGTTCGGCATGAACGCGATCGTGATCGCCGGGGCCGGACGCAGGATCGCGGTCGGTTCGACCGCATCCTGCGAGCTGGACTTCTGAGCCTCGTGGATCAGCTGCCGACGGGCGAGCACATCACCGGAAAGAGCGGCCCCGGTCCGTAGCCTTCGGGAATCCAGCCGGCCTTCGTCGAGAGCTCGTTCGCCACCGACTGCTCGGTCGTGTAGCGGTGGTTGATCTCGAAGACGTTCAGGAACCGGTAGATCGGCTTCGTTCCCGCCGGGCAGGCGCCCGTGACCGCGTTGGGCAACGCTACGTAGTAGATCGCCGGGCTCTCGAAATACCAGTCGGTCGCGTAGTCGACCGCGACCCGCGCGCACTCCGCCGGGTCCGCGGTGAAGAAGTGCGAGTCGCCGAACGCCGGCTTGCGGTAGAAGCGGCAGACGGGGTTCCTGCCCGCGCCCGGCGCGTCGTAGGCGAGGAAGCGGAAGCCGGTGCGCTCCCAGCCGACGATCTGGCCCGAGTCCAGCGCCGCGATCTCGTTCGGGTCGATCGTCATGAAATAGTGGTCGAGTCCCGCGTGGTAGTACTCGACCGAGACGACGAGCCCCGGCACCTGGCTGGCCGGCGTCAGGTACTGCCGCACGAGCGGCAGCATCGAGCCGAACTGCGAGAAGTAGTCGGAACCGGTCGGGTTGCTGCACAGCGCGTCGCCGCCCAGCAGGCCGCCGCGCAGCTCGTAGCCCGAGCCGTTGTAGACGACCAGCCCGCCGCCGCTCGATCCGGCCTCGGTCGTGCCGTAGAAGTTCCAGACGACGCGCGTGAAGAGCCCGGCGCCGCCCGCCGCCGACGCGAAGTCGACGGGGACGTTCCCCTGGACCGTGCCGAAGCTCCACTTCTTGAGGTCGCCACTCGGGTGATGGTAGATCTCCACCTCCGCTCCGGCGCCGAGCCCCGCCGCGTTCCATCCGCTGAAATACACGCCCGTCGGAGGCATCGTGTTGAGCCGCAGCAGCGCCCAGTCCCAATCCTGGCTGCGGCCGAGCAGCGCCGCGCCGCCGGTCTGAACGAAGTAGGCGCCGGGCGTCGTCGGGCTTCCGCACGACGTCGCATCGAAGAACCACCAGACGTTCAGCGTGGACGCTTCGTACGCGGTCTCGAAACAGTGGTTGGCGCTGTACAGGTAAGGCGTGAACGAGCCGGCCTGGTCGACGATCATCGTGCCGGTGCAACGCGCCGTGCCGCCCGAGGGCACCGTGAACACGAGCTTTCCGGTCGCCGCAGCCTGGTCGATGGTCGCCTGGTCGAAGAAGGGCGAGCACTTGTAGTTGACGTTGCACGACCACGAGTCGCCGACGTCCTGCAGGAGCTTCACTTCGTCGCGCGCCGACGCCGCGGCGCCCGCGACCAGGTGCGACAGGCGCGCGATCTCGAGCGTCACGCCCGCGAGCGGCGTGCCCGCCTTCGCCTCGATCTCGATCGCCATCCGCGCACCGTCGATCACCGGCGACCAGTACTCGCCGAAGCGGGCGGTGGCCTGCGCGATCGTGGCGGCCGACACCGATTCGATCGCGTCGGAAGCGGAGGCCGCAGCGAAGCGAACCGAGAGGCCCGGCGTCGCCTGCGCCAGCCGCACGGCGACGCGCATGCCCGCGGCGCTCGGCGTAGCGACCTCGATGCGCGCGGTGCGGTCGCCGTCCTCGAGGGTCGTCCATGCGAGCTTCGAGAGGTCGATGCGCCGGTCGCCCGCGGCGACGTCGCGGCCGAAGCCGATGAACCGGGGCCGCCCGGGCGCCGCATGGACGGAACCGCCGTTGCGATTGAGCTCGACCAGCTTCGCGCGCTCGGCCGAGGTCGGCGTCGCGAGCTCGACGCGGCGCGAGGTCGCCGTGGTCTCCACCCGCATGCGCGCGGAAACCGCCGCCTTGAGGGGCGTCGCCGCGGGGCGGTACTGCGCGCCGGCCATGCGCGTGACCGGCTCCGCCGCGTGGCCGGGAACCGCCAGCATCGCCGCGAGCGCGGCGACAACGAATCGCATCGTCATCCGATTGCCTCCGAAAAGGACTTCCGCGCGCCGCGTCAGGCGACGTCGCGTCGAAGCATCAACGCACCGGCCCCCTCATCCGCCGACCGCGCCCGGGTCCGCATCGGACGCGAGGCATTCGGCGAGCGAGGTTCGCCAGTCGGGCAGCGCGAACCCGAACGTCCGTTCGAATCGCGCGGTGCCGAGCACACCGTAGGCCGGTCGTGCCGCCGGCGTGGGGTAGTCCGCGGTCGCGATCGGCACGACACGCACCGACGCGACGTCGGCGAGGATCGCCCGGGCGAAACCGTACCACGTCGTCGGGCCCGCGGCACTCATGTGATACAGGCCGCTGCGCTCGGCGAGCCAGGGAAGCCCGCGCGAGGCGATGCGCGCTGTGGCGCGCGCGAGCTCGCGGCACCAGTTCGGCACGCCGACCTGGTCGTCGACCACGCGAATCTCCGCACGCTCGCGCGCGAGCCGCTGCATCGTCAGCAGGAAATTCCGGCCGCGACGTCCGTAGACCCAGCTCGTCCGGAACACCAGCGCGTGCGCGCCGCTCGCCGCGACCGCCCGCTCGCCCGCGAGCTTCGAGCGGCCGTAGGACGAACGCGGACGCGCGGGCGCATCTTCGTCGTACGGCGCGCTCGCGTTCCCGTCGAACACGTAGTCGGTCGAATAGTGGACGAGCACCGCGCCGGCCCGCTTCGCCTCGTCGGCCAGCACCCCCGGCGCGACGCCGTTGACGGCCTCCGCGAGCGCGATCTCCCGCTCGGCCAGGTCGACGGCCGTGTAGGCGCCCGCGTTCACGATCAGCGCCGGCTTCGCTCGGCGCACCGTCGCGACGATCGCCGACGCATCGGCGAGGTCGAGCTGCGAGCGGTCGACGCCCACGACCTCCCCCAGCGGCGAGAGGGCGCGAACGAGCTCGTAGCCCAGTTGCCCGGCCGCGCCGGTCACGAGGATCGCGGCCATGCGGTCAGTCGTAGAGCTCGGCCTTCGCGAGCGGCGTCCCGGCCGCGTCCTTCGCGGCGACCAGCGGCGCGCTGTCGACGGGCCAGGCGATGCCGAGCGCGGGATCGCTCCACAGGAGCGTGCGCTCGTGCTCCGGGTACCAGTAGTCGGTCGTCTTGTAGAGGAAGTCCGCCGACTCGGAGGTCACGCGGAAGCCGTGCGCGAAACCCGGCGGCACCCACAGCATGCGCCTGTTCTCCTCCGACAGCGTGACCGCGACGTGGCGGCCGAGCGTGGGCGAGCCGCGGCGCAGGTCGACGGCGACGTCGAACACCTCGCCCGCGACGACGCGCACGAGCTTTCCCTGCGGATGCCGGATCTGGTAGTGGAGGCCGCGCAGGACGCCGCGCGCCGAGCGCGAGTGGTTGTCCTGCACGAAGTCGACGTCGAGGCCCGCATCGCGAAGCGCGCGCCGGTTCCAGCTCTCGAAGAAGAAGCCGCGCGGGTCGCCGAACACCCGGGGCTCGACGACGAGCACCTCCGGGATCGCGGTGGGGACGACGCGCATCGACGACGATTGCGCTACCGGAGCGACGGTTCGCGCAGCAGGGCCAGCAGGTAGCGGCCGTAGCTGTTCTTCGCGAGCGCCTGGCCGAGCGCCTCGAGCCGCCCGTCGTCGATCCACCCGAGGCGCCAGGCGATCTCCTCGGGGCACGCGATCTTGAGGCCCTGCCGCCGCTCGATCGTCTCGATGTACTGGGAGGCCTCGAGCAGCGACTCGTGCGTGCCCGTGTCGAGCCAGGCCATGCCGCGCCCCATGACCTCGCAGGAGAGCTCGCCCCACTCGAGGTACCGCCGGTTGACGTCGGTGATCTCGAACTCGCCGCGCGCGGAGGGCTCGAGGTCGCGCGCGACGTCGAGCACGCGGTTGTCGTAGAAATAGAGCCCGGTCACCGCGTAGCGCGACCTCGGGACCTTCGGCTTCTCCTCGAGGCTCACGACGCGCCCCGCGGCGTCGAACTCCGCCACGCCGTAGCGCTCGGGGTCGGCCACCGGGTAGGCGAACACCGTCGCGCCTTGCGCCCGCGCGTCGGCGCGCCCGAGCTGCACGTGCAGGTCGTGGCCGTAGAAGATGTTGTCGCCGAGCACGAGCGTCGAGGCGTCGCGGCCGACGAAGTCGCGCCCGATGACGAACGCCTGCGCGAGCCCGTCCGGCGACGGCTGCACCGCGTAGGAGAGCGAGAGTCCCCAGCGAGAGCCGTCCCCCAGGAGCTGCGCGAAGCGCGGCGTGTCCTCGGGCGTCGAGATCAGCAGGATCTCGCGGATGCCGCCGAGCATGAGCGTCGACAGCGGATAGTAGATCATCGGCTTGTCGTAGACCGGCAGCAGCTGCTTGCTGACGACCTGCGTCACCGGGTAGAGGCGCGTGCCCGAGCCTCCGGCGAGGATGATGCCCTTGCGCGCCATCGCGTTTCCCCGGTCAGGCCGCGGTCTCGTATTGCAGCGAGAGCCACGACTGGTACTCGCGCGTCTGGATCGCCGAGAGCCACGCGCCGTTGTCGAGGTACCAGCGCACGGTCTTCGCGAGACCGGTCGCGAACGTCTCGGTCGGCCGCCAGCCGAGCTCGCGCTCGATCTTGCGCGCGTCGATCGCGTAGCGCCGGTCGTGGCCGGGGCGGTCCTTCACGAACGTGACGAGCGACGCGTAGTCGTGCCCCGGGCGTTCGCGCGCGAGGGCCGCGCACAGCTCGTGCACGACGTCGAGGTTCTTCATCTCCGCGTTGCCGCCGACGTTGTAGGTCTCGCCGGGACGGCCGCGCTCGAGCACCGCGCGGATCGCCGAGCAGTGGTCGGACACGTAGAGCCAGTCGCGCACCTGCCGGCCGTCGCCGTAGACCGGCAGCGGCTTGCCGGCGAGCGCGTTCACGATCATCAGCGGAACGAGCTTCTCGGGGAACTGCCGCGGACCGTAGTTGTTCGAGCAGTTCGTCGTGAGCGTCGGCAGCCCGTAGGTGTGCCGGTAGGCGCGCACGAAATGGTCGGACGAGGCCTTCGACGCCGAGTAGGGGCTGTTGGGGGCGAACCCCGTCGTCTCGGAGAACGGCGGATCGTCGGGGCCGAGCGTGCCGTAGACCTCGTCGGTCGAGACGTGCAGGAACCGGAACGCGTCGCGCTCGCCCGCCGGCAGCGCGGCCCAGTAGGCGCGAACCGCCTCGAGCAGCTCGAACGTGCCCAGGACGTTGGTCTTCACGAACGCGTCGGGCCCGTGGATCGAACGGTCGACGTGCGTCTCGGCGGCGAAGTTCACGACCGCGCGCGGGCGATGGCGCGACAACAGGTCGGCGACGAAGGCGCGATCGCCGATGTCGCCGCGCACGAACGTGTGGCGCGCGTCGCCGCGGATCGGCGCGAGGTTGCCGAGGTTGCCCGAGTAGGTGAGCTTGTCGAGGTTGACGATCGGCTCGCCGGTCGCCTCGAGCCAGTCGAGCGTGAAGTTCGCGCCGATGAAGCCGGCGCCGCCGGTGACGAGGATCATGGGGTCGGAATGCTCGCCCGCGCCGTCGCGCGGCGGTAGCTCAGGCTCACTGGGAAGGCGTCGATTCTACCATCGCCCCCCGGGTGCCCGGCACCGGCGCGGGCGTCAGACCCGGTGGTAGCCGCGGTACCAGGCGACGAAGCGCGCGAGCCCTTCCGCGAGCGGTGTCCTGGGCGCGAAGCCGGTGGCCGCGCGGAGCCGGTCGATCGAGGCGTAGGTCGCCGGCACGTCGCCCGGCTGCATCGGCTGCAGGTCGCGCTTCGCGGCCCGCCCGAGCAGCCGCTCGAGCGTCGCGATGAATTCCGAGAGCTCGACGGCCTCGTGGTTGCCGATGTTGTAGATCGCGTAGGGCGCGCCGGTCGCCGGATGCGCGCCCGGCGGGCGGTCGAGCACGCGCACGACGCCCTCGACGATGTCGTCGACGTAGGTGAAGTCGCGCCGCATGCGCCCGTGGTTGAACACCCTGATCGGCTCGCCGGCGAGGATCGCGCGCGCGAACAGCATCGGCGCCATGTCCGGCCGGCCCCACGGGCCGTAGACCGTGAAGAAGCGCAGTCCGGTCGTCGGCAGCGCGTACAGGTGGCTGTAGCTGTGCGCGATCACCTCGTCGGCCTTCTTCGTGGCCGCGTAGAGGCTCACCGGATGGTCGGTCGGCTGGTCCTCGGAGAACGGCAGCGTGTGGTTCGCGCCGTACACGGACGAGCTCGACGCGTACACGAGGTGGCGGACGCGCGCGTGGCGGCAGCCTTCGAGCACGCAGCCGAACGCGTCGACGTTCGCGCGCAGATAGGCCGCCGGGTTGACGAGCGAGTAGCGCACGCCCGGCTGCGCGGCGAGGTGCACGACGCCGTCGAACCCGCCGTCGCGGAACAGGCGCGCGGTGGCGTCGGCCTCCGCGAGGTCGAGGCGTTCGAACGCGAAGCCGGCGCGCCCGGCCAGCTCGCGCAGGCGCGCTTCCTTGAGCGCGACGTCGTAGTAGGGGTCGAGGCTGTCGACGCCGACGACCTCGTCGCCGCGAGCGAGCAGCGCGGCGGCCGTGTGCATTCCGATGAAGCCCGCGGCACCGGTCACGAGCACGCGGCGCGCCCCGCTCAAGACTTCCCCCCGCCTTGCGTGAGGGCCCGGAGCTTCGCGTACTTGAGGAACGTCGCGAACGCGCCGATCGCGATGTGCGCGAAACCCGCGGCGCCGTCGAGGAATCCGAGCCTCAGCACGTAGTAGCGCCCGAACCGCGCGAGCGGCGCGAACGCGAGCCGCGCGAACCCCGCCCGCTCGCCGCGCGCGTGCATCGCCTCCGCCTGCAGCGTCGTGTACCGGTTCTGCTTCGCCACGTAGTTGTCGATCGACTCGGCGGACAGGTGCAGCAGGTCGCCTGCCAGGCGCCCGGCGGCACCGTCGACCACGACGCGCTCGTGCACCGGGTCGTCGCTCCAGCGCGCGCGGCGCCGGTCGAACAGGCGCACGTTCCAGTCGGGATATCCTTCGCCGTGCGCGAGCCAGCGGCCGAGGAAGCGGTTGCGCCGTGCGAGGGCATAGGCGGGCTGCGCCGGCGCGCCGGCGCGGAACAGCGCCCCGATCGCCTGCGCGAGCTCGGGCGTGACGCGCTCGTCGGCGTCGACGCACAGCACCCAGTCGTGCGCGGCCAGGCCGACGGCATGGGTCTTCTGCGGGCCGAAGCCGCGCCAGGGCTCCACCGTCACGCGCGCGCCGAGGCGTCCGGCGATTTCCACGGTATCATCGCGGCTGCCTGCGTCGACGACGACGATGTCCGAGGCGAATGCGCCGGACGCGAGGCAATCCGCGAGTTCCTTCGCGGCGTCGCGCGTGATCACCACCAGCGAAAGAGGCAGCGTGCCGGCCATGCTCGGGTCGCGTGCAGAGCGCCCCCTGTCGTTCGTGACGCCGCGATTCTACCGGTCGATCCTCCCTTCCGTCCCGATTCCGCGCCGCCGGGCGCGGTCCGGGCGAGGGCCGACGCGATGAGCGGCGTCCTCGTCGTGCGCCCTTCGTCGCTCGGCGACGTCGTCTGGGCGCTCGCGATCGCGCACGACGTCGCCCGTGCGCGCCCCGGCCTCGCCGTCGACTGGCTCGCCGAGGAGGCGTTCGCGGCGCTGCCGGCGATGTGCGCGGAGGTCCGGCGCACCGTCCCGGTGGCGCTGC
>CALDKM010000047.1:0-2715 GCA_937898875.1 uncultured Pseudomonadota bacterium
GGGACCGGCGGCCCGTCCGGCGGTCGCAAACCCCTCATCGTGATCCCGACCGACCTGCCGCTGCCCGAATTCGCCGACATCTGGACGCCGGTGACCCGCGCCCGCGCGGCGGGGCTGGTCGCCCGCATCGCCGGCGCGGCCCGGCGCGTGGGCGCCCCGGCCATGCTCGAGGCCGGCTCGCTCCTCGGCTACGCGAGGCACGGAGGCAGGATCATCCCCTGGGACGACGACGTCGATCTTCTGGTCGAGGATGCCGCATTCGCCAGGGTGATGGATGTCCTGGCCGACGACCGCGACCTGCGTGTCGCCATCGTGGACCAGGTGATGTGCGGGGAATACGGCAACGTGTCGTGGCGCAGCGATCCCATCGGCCTCGACGTCGGGTTTCCGCGAGCCTGGGGTTGGCCGTTCGTCGACGTCTTCCGTTTCTCGCGGACCGACGCGCACGTCGTCCTCTACCCCGGAGGCAGGAGCCAGCGTGCGCTCGACGCGGTCGACGTCCTTCCGCCGAGTGCGGGGTCCTTCGAGGGCGTTCCGGTCCACGTGCCCCGGAGTCCGGACCGCGTGCTGGACACCCTGTTCCCGAACTGGCGCATCGAGTTCGACACGGGCGACTGGGATCACCGGCGCGAGGCCCCGCGCGAACGAACGGTCTTTCGCTGGAACCCGACCGGCCAGCCGAGCGTCGCCGGCGGGCGCGTCGTCTACACGGACATGTGCGCGGACCTGTTCCATGCCGGCCACGTCAACTTCCTGCGGCAGGCACGCGACCTGGGAGACCGCCTGGTCGTCGGGATCCACAGCGACGCGACGATCGCGAGCTACAAGGGCGCCCCCGTGATGACGATGGAGGAGCGTGTCGCCGTCGTCGCCGCATGCCGACACGTCGACCAGGTGGTGCCCGATGCACCGCTCCGGGTGTCGCCCCGCTATCTCGACGCGCTCGGCATCCACGTCGTCTGCCATGCCGACGAGCTCGAGCCCGCCGCGCGCGACCGCATGTACGGCGAGATCCTGGCGACGCACGGCCTCGAGCTCATCCCCTACACGCGGGGCATCTCGACGCGCGAGCTGCGGGCACGGGTGCTCGCGAGGGCGCGCGAAGCGAGTCAATCGGGCGACCCGCCGACATCGGCGGGCGAGTCGAGCCAGTAGCGCGCACCGACGGCCCTCGCGCGCTCGAGGCGCGCGATTCGCGCGGAGCCGACCTCGAACGTGACCGCCCCGTCCCGGTCGGTGCGCAGCGTCGTCGATCCGCGTGCGACGTACCGCGCGACGACCTCCGGGCGCGGGTGCCCGAAGCGGTTGCGGTAGCCGGGCGTGAAGATTGCGACCGCCGGATCCACGGCGGCGACGAAGGCCGGCGTCGACGACGTGCGGCTGCCGTGATGCGGAACGACGAGCACGTCGGCGGCGAGCGCATCGCGCGCCTCGTCCAGCAGCCGAAGCTCGCTGCGCGACTCGATGTCGCCCGAGAGCAGCACGCGGGAGCGCCCCGCCGTGACGGCCAGAACGCACGACAGGTCGTTCATCTTCGCGCGCGCGTCGTCGTAGAACGCGGGCGGCGGATGCAGCACCTCGAAGTCGACGCCGTCCCATCGCCAGCGCATCCGGTCGACGCAGCGGTCCGCCGCCGCGTCCGCGCGTTCCGCGACCACCGGATGATCCGGCGGCAGCGACGAGACGACGCGCCCGACCGGCACCGCGCGCAGCACCGACAGCGCGCCTCCCGCGTGGTCGAGGTCCTGGTGGCTCACGACCAGCGCGTCGACCCGCCCGATGCCTTCGCGTCGCAGGAAGGGCGCGACGATGCGCGAACCGGCGTCGGCCGTCTCGTGCCAGCGAGGGCCGGTGTCGTAGACGAGCGCGTGCCGGTGCGTGCGGACGACGACCGCGAGCCCCTGCCCGACGTCGAGCACCGTGACTCTCGCCGTTCCCTCGGGCGGCGCGGGCGGCATAACGAGCGCGAGCGGCGCGAGCCAGATCGCGCCGAGCGCACGTCCCGGAACGCCGCGCGGGGCCAGGAGCCACACGACCCCGACCGCCGCGGTCGCGACCGTCCACGGGATCGGCGCGTGTTGCGCCCAGGCCGCCGCCGGAGCGCCGGCGAGCCACGCGAGCACGCCCATCAGCGGTTCGAGCACCGCGTGCGCGGCCAGGAAGAGCGCGTCCAGCGGCACGACGATGCCCGCGACCGCCAGCGGCACGACCCCGAGCGTCACGACCGGAATCGCCACCGCGTTCGCGACCGGCGAGACGATCGACACCTGTCCGAACAGCACGAGCGCGAACGGCACGAGCCCCACGGTGACCGCCCACTGCGTGCGCGCCCCTTCGCGCAGCGATGCGACCCACCGGCCGCGCCACGTCGGCGCGCGGTCGTGCCCCGCGCGTCCCGCGCCCGCGTAGATCAGCACGGCGACGGCGCCGTAGGACAGCCAGAACCCCGCCGACAGCACGGCCCAGGGATCGAGCGCGAGCACGATCGCGAGCGCCCAGAGCCAGATCGCGCCCGACGTCCCGTGGCGCGACGCGAGCAGGCCCGCCACGCCGGTCGCGAGCATCGCGAACGTGCGCAGCGCCGGCACCTCTGCGCCGGCGAGCATCGTGTAGACGCCGGCGACCGCCACGCCCACGATCGCGCCGGCGTGGCGGGCAGGCAGGCGGTCGGTGAGCCGGATCGACCGGCGCGCGAGCGCCGCGGCAGCCCAGCCG
>CALDKM010000048.1:0-3258 GCA_937898875.1 uncultured Pseudomonadota bacterium
CGGCGCTGTCGCTGTTCTCCGACGCGGGCGAGACCGAGCTCAGGCGCGCTGCCGCCGCCGCCGCGGAGGCGATCCGTCTCGACGGCCTGCTGAAGGACCGCGAGCGCATCGTCGCCGAGCGCGACGCGCAGCTCGCGCGCGTCAATGCGCACGTGGCGCACCTCGAAGGGCTGATCGCCGCGCGCGACCCGCTGATCGCCGAGCGCGAGCGCGTCGTCGCCGAGCGCGACCGCGAGCTCCGTCAGGTCAACGAGCGTGCCGCGCGCCTCGAGCAGCTCGCCGCGGACCGCGAACGCCTCGTCGCGGAGCGCGACGAGCTGCTCGCGCGCACCAACGACCACGTGACGCACCTCGAGGGGCTGGCCGCGTTCCGCGAGCGCCTCGTGGTCGAGCGCGATGCCGCGATCGCCGCCCGCGACGCCGCGATCGTCGAGCGCGATGCCCGGATCGAGGCCGACGGCCGGGCGCTCGCGCTCGCGCGCGAAGGCGAGGCGGCCGCGCAGCAGCGCATCGCCGACGCCGAGCGGCTGCATGCGGGGACGCGCGACCGCCTGGCCGAGGCGCGGCGCCGCATCGCGGAGGTCGAGGCCGAATGCGGGCGCCTCGACCGCGCGCTCGACGCGCAGGAACGCATCATCGCCTACCGCCAGTCGTTCCGCTGGTGGCTCGCGCTGCCGTGGATGCGCGTGAAGCTCATGCTCAGCCGGCTCAAGGGCGTGTGACGGGATGACCGCGAACATCGCCGTCGACGTCGTCGTCCCGGTCTACAACGCGCCGGACGACGTGCGCCGCTGCGTCGAGAGCGTCCTCGCGCACACGGGCCCCGGCTACCGGCTCGTGCTGATCGACGACGCGTCGCCCGACCCGGGCGTCGCGCGCGTCTTCGACGAGATCGCGCGCGCGGGGCACGGGCACGTCGAGCTGCTGCGCAACGACCGCAACCTGGGATTCACCGGGACCGCCAACCGCGGGATGGGGCTTTCGCGCCGCGACGTCGTGCTGCTCAACAGCGACACGATCGTGACCGACGGCTGGCTCGAGGCGCTGCTGCGCTGCGCGGCGTCCGATCCCTCGATCGGCACGATCACGCCGTGGTCGAACAATGCCGAGATCCTGTCGTATCCGCGCTTCTGCGTGAACAACGTGTGGCCCGACGGCGCCGATCCGGCGCCGCTCGCCCGCGCGTTCGCGCGCGCGGCGGTGCCGAGCTATCCCGACCTGCCGACCGGCGTCGGATTCTGCTTCTTCGTGCGCCGCGCGATGCTCGACGCGATCGGCGGCTTCGATCCCGCGTTCGGCGCGGGCTACGGGGAGGAGAACGACCTGTGCATGCGCGCCGCCGCCGCCGGCTGGCGCAACGTGCTGGCCGACGACGCGCTGGTGCTGCACACGGGAGGGCGCTCGTTCGAAAAGCAGAAGGACGCGCTGGTGCCGAAGAACACCGGGGTCCTGCTCGCGCGCCATCCGGGGTACCTGTCGCTCGTGCACGACTACGTCGCGGCGGACCCGCTCGCGCCGCTGCGCGACGCGGCGACGCTCGCGTTCGACGCCGGGCGCGCGGGCGGCGTGCTGCACGTGCTGCACCATCAGGGCGGCGGAACGGAGACGCACGTGCGCGCGCTGGTCGCGGCCACGCGAGGGCGCTGGCGCCACGCGATCGCCGTCGCGGTGGGCGATCGCTGGCGCATCGAGGCGCACCGGCCGGATGGCGGGACCATCGCGTTCGACCTCGACCGCCTCCCCGACGAGCCCTGGGGCGACTTCCTCGGCGGCCTGTGCGCGACGCTCGGCGTGAGGCTCGTCCACGTGCACAACGTCTCCGCGTGCCGCGACGGCCTGCTGACCGCGCTCGCCGCGCTCGACCTGCCGTTCGGCTACACGGTGCACGACGTCAACGCCGGGTGCCCGACGATCACGTTCCTCGGGCCCGACGGGATGTACTGCGGCGCGCAGACCGATCCGGCGGCGTGCGGCGCGTGCCTCGCGGCGCAGCCGGCCTTCGCCGGCGTCGACATCGTCGCGTGGCGCGAGGCGCATCGGACGCTCGTCGAGCGTGCGTCGTTCCTGATCGCCCCCTCGCGCTGGGCGGCCGACACGCTCGCGCGCTACTACCCGTCGGCACGGGTGCGGGTCGTGCCGCACGGCATTCCCGAGGCGGCGGCCAGGCACGCCGGCACGCGAACGGCCGTCCTGCTTCCCGACGACGGCGTGCCCACCGTCGCGGTGCTCGGCGCGGTCGGCCCCGACAAGGGCGCGCGGCGCATCGAGCGCCTGGTCGAGCTCGCGCGCGAGCGCGGCTCGAACGTCCGCTTCGTGCTGATCGGCTACCTCGACCGCCAGCACGCGGCGTGGCAGAGCGACGACGCGCGGTTCACCGTGCACGGCCGCTACGATCCGCGCGACCTGCCCGACCTGCTCTCGCACTATCGCGTTTCGCTCGTGCTCTACCCGTCGGCGGGGCCGGAGACGTTCAGCTACACGCTGTCCGAGTCGTGGAGCGCGGGCCGGCCCGTGCTCGTGCCGCCGATCGGCGCGCTCCCGGAACGGGTGTCGTCCACCGGGGCGGGCTGGGTGCTCGACGATGCGGAGTGGCGCGACGAGCGGCGCATGCTCGACCGCATCGAGACGCTGCTCGCGCACTCGCGCGCGGACGATCTCGCGCGCGCTTCCCGGGCCGCCGCGGCGATGCCGCGGATCTCGATCGAATCGATGGCGACGGCGACGCTCGCGTGCTACGAGAGCGCCCTGCGCGACCGGGGCGCCGGTGCGCATCGGCCGCTCGCCCGCGAACGTGTCCGGGATGCGCTCGGCTACCGCGCCTGGACCCCGGCGGCGGCGCAGGGCGCGCAATCGTCCGCGCGGGCGGACGCCGGCAGCAGGATCGCGCAGACCGCGCTGCGCCTGAGGCAATCCTCCGCCGGGCCGCTGCTCCGCGCGCTCACCCCGGGATTCCTGCGCGAAGCGCTGAAGGCGAGGCTCAAGTGAGCGCCGCAGGGCCGTCCCAAGGCGCTCGCCCCCTCCTGAAGGAGGGGGGGTGCGAAGCCGCGCCAGCGGCGAGCCTGGGGGAGTGCAGATGACCAGCGCCGCAGGGCCGTCCCAAGGCGCTCGCCCCCTGGGGGGCGACTCGCGCAGCGAGGCTCGGGGGGACCAAAGCGCCGCAGGGCCGTCCCAAGGCGCTCGCCCCCTCCACCGGGAGGGGGGGCGCGAAGCCGCGCCAGCGGCGAGCCTGGGGGAGTGCAGATGACCAGCGCCGCAGGG
>CALDKM010000049.1:0-8790 GCA_937898875.1 uncultured Pseudomonadota bacterium
CGCTCGCCCGGCACGTCCCGTGCGCCGTGCATCGCCGAAGCTTCGCGCCGGTCGCGCAGCGCTCGCTCGACTGGTAGTTCCCGCGCGGCGCGGCGGCCCCCGCGCGAGGGAATGGACGCGCCGACGGCCCCTCCGGTACGATCGGCGAGTCCTCCGGGAGCGGTTCGCCCCGCCCCCATGCCTCCGGAATTCCACCGATGGATGCGCAACTCGCCCGTCTCTTCGACCTTTCCGGCCGCACCGCGCTGGTGACCGGCGGAAGCTCGGGCATCGGTCGCGCGATCGCCGGCGCGCTTGCGGGCGCGGGCGCGCACGTCGTGCTGGCCGCCCGGGGGCGCGAGGCGCTGGACGAAACGGCCGGAGCGTTCGCGAAGCGGGGATGGGCGACGTCGGCGGATTGCGTCGACGTCGCGGACCGCGCGTCGGTCGCGGCGCTGCTCGATCGCCTGCGGGCCGCGTCCCGCCACGTCGACATCCTGGTCAACGCCGCCGGCATCAACCTGCGCATGCCGTTCGAGGAGATCGGCGACGACGACTGGGACGCGACGATCGCCGCGAACCTGACCGGCCCGTTCCTGCTGACGCGCGGCCTCGCGCCGGCGATGGCGGCGCGCGGATGGGGTCGCATCGTCAACATCGCGTCGCAGCAGGCGGTGCGGGCCTTCGGCAACAGCGGCGCCTACGGCGCATCGAAGGGCGGGCTCGTCTCGCTGACGCGCTCGACCGCGGAGCGCTGGTCGGCCCGTGGCGTCACCTGCAACGCGATCGTGCCGGGGTTCGTGCTGACGCCGCTCACGCGCGAGGCGGCGGCCGACCCGCCGCGCGTCGCCG
Organism: uncultured Pseudomonadota bacterium; assembly: GCA_937898875.1. Lineage (GTDB taxonomy): Bacteria > Pseudomonadota > Gammaproteobacteria > Burkholderiales > Casimicrobiaceae > VBCG01. The sequence goes on from CALDKM010000049.1 coordinate 832, forward strand.
CCATGGCATCGCGCACGATGATCGGCCGCAACGGCGTTCCCGACGACTACCGCGGCGCAGCGCTGCTCCTCGCGAGCGACGCGGGCGCGGCGATCACCGGCCAGACGATCTTCGTCGACGGCGGGTTCTCGGCGACCTGACCGGCTGCACCGCGGCGCCTATAATGGCGCCTGCCGCGTCCACGACCCGCGCGCCCGGCGCGTGCGGGAATGCCCGATGAACGACCGTCTCGACCCGAAGCTCGCACTGCCCGACCTCGCGGCCATCCGGGCGGCGCATGCGCGCATCCGTCCGCACGTCCACCGCACCCCGGTGTTCACCTGCGCGGCCGTCGACGCGGAGGTCGGCGCGAAGCTGTGGTTCAAGGCCGAGAGCTTCCAGAAGATCGGCGCGTTCAAGGCGCGGGGCGCGTCGAACGCCGTGTTCTCGCTTTCCGACGACGTCGCCCGCCGCGGCGTCGTCACGCACTCGTCGGGCAACCACGGCGCCGCGATCGCGTACGCCGCCGGTCGCCGGGGCGTTCCCGCGTGGGTCGTGATGCCCGAGAACGCGGCGAAGGTGAAGCTGGAGAACGTGCGCAGACTGGGCGCGACGATCCGGTTCTCGGCGCCCGACGCGGCGTCTCGCGCCGCGGTGTGCGCGGAGGTCGAGCGGGAGACCGGCGCCACGCTGATCCATCCGTTCGACAACGCCGACGTGATCGCGGGGCAGGGGACCGCGGCGCTCGAACTGCTCGAGGACGTGCCGTCGCTCGACGTCGTGATCGCGCCGGTGGGCGGCGGCGGGCTCCTGTCGGGCACGTCGATCGCAGCGAAGGGCGTCAGGCCCGGCATCCGCGTGTTCGGTGCCGAGCCTGCCAACGCCGGCGACGCAGCGGTCGCGTTTCGCTCGGGCAAGGTCGAGCCGCTGCCGCCGGGCCTCGCGACGATCGCCGACGGCCTGCGCACGCCTCTCGCGCCGCGCACGCTCGCGGCGATCCGCGCGAACGTCGACGACGTCGGCACCTGCAGCGAGGAGGCGATCGTGCGCGCGATGCGCATGACGTTCGAGCGCATGAAGCTCGTGATCGAGCCGTCGTCGGCGGTGCCCCTCGCGTGCCTGCTCGAACGCGGCCTGTCCGCCCCGGGCGCGCGCATCGGCGTGATCGTCTCCGGCGGCAACGTGGATCTCGACCGGTTGCCGTGGCAGCGCGAGGCCTGACCGGGGGGACCGATCCGATGCCCACCCCCGAGATCCGTTGCCCGGCCTGCCGCTGGAAGCCCGGTCCCGACGCGCGCTGGACCTGCGTTCCGCGCTGCGGAACCGTCTGGAACACGTTCGCGACCGGCGGCCTGTGCCCCGGGTGCGGCGTCCGCTGGCACCGCACGCAGTGCCTCTCCTGCGGCGCCGTCTCGCCGCACCGCGATTGGTACCGCGACCCCGACGACGCGGACGGCATCGACACGACCCGCGAACGCGACCTCGCGACGCACGATTGAGACTTCGATGGCCTCCCGCCTTCCGACGACCCCGTACCCGCGTTTCCACCTCGCCTTCCCGGTGACCGACCTCGGGGTGGCGCGGCGCTTCTACGGCGGGTTCCTGGGCTGCCCCGAAGGGCGTAGCTCGGAGGACTGGGTCGACTTCGACTTCTTCGGCCACCAGATCGTCGCGCACAAGGTCGCCGCGGCGCAGATGACCGACGCGACGAGCCTGGTCGACGGAAAGCAGGTGCCGGTGCGCCACTTCGGCGTGGTGCTCGACCTCGCGGCCTGGGAGGATCTCGCCGCGAAGTTCCGCGCGGCGGGCGTGTCGTTCGTGATCGAGCCGTACGTGCGCTTCCGCGGCGAGCCGGGCGAGCAGGCGACGATGTTCTTCCTCGATCCCTTCGGCAACGCGCTCGAGTTCAAGGCGTTCCGCGAGCTGTCGAGCCTGTTCGCGACCTGACGGGGCGAGCCCGGCGCCGCCCGACGGGCGGGTGGCCGGCCTGCGGCCGCCGGGCCGCGGTGGTAGATTGGCGGCGTGCGGGGCGGGGGAGGTGCCGGGACGCCGGCGCCGCCGGTCCCGCGAGAGGCGAGGCGAGCGATGTCGTTCGAATGGCCGCAGGCGCTCTGGCTGCTCCTGGCGGTGCCGGGGCTGGTCGCGCTCTACCTGTGGCTGCAGCGCCGCCGCAAGAAGTCCGCGCTGCGCTTCGGGAGCCTCGCCGTCGTGCGCGAGGCGATGGGCGCCTCGCCCGGCTGGCGGCGCCACGTGCCGGCCGTGCTGCTGCTGCTGGCGATCACCGCGCTGATCGTCGCTGCGGCGCGTCCGGGCGCGCGCGTCACGCTGCCCTCCGACCACCGGACGATCGTGCTCGCGATCGACGTGTCGCTGTCGATGCGCGCGAACGACATCGAGCCCACGCGGATCGCCGCGGCGCAGGCGGCGGCGAAGACCTTCGTGCAGGCGCAGCCTTCGGACGTGCGCCTCGCGCTCGTCTCGTTCGCAGGCTCCGCGGCCATCGTGCAGACGCCGACGCGCAACCGCGAGGAGCTCCTCGAGGCGATCGATCGGCTGGAGCTGCAGCGCCACACCGCGACCGGCACCGGGATCCTCACCTCGCTCGCGACGCTCTTTCCCGAGCAGGCCTCCGAGCTGACGGCCGCGAACGTCCCCGGCGGCATGGCGCGCATGGCCGACCAGGCTCAGGGCCGGTCGCTCGACGCGAAACCCGCGCCCGCGAAGCCGTCGTTCACGCCGGTCCCCGCCGGGTCCAACCGGTCTGCGGCGATCATCCTGCTGACCGACGGCCGCCGCACGACCGGCCCCGACCCGATCGAAGCCGCGCGCATGGCGGCGGAGCGGGGCGTGCGCGTCTACACGGTCGGGTTCGGCACCGCGGAAGGGGCATCGGTGAGTTTCGACGGCTGGTCGATCTTCATGCGCTTCGACGAGGAGGCGCTGAAGGCGATCGCGGACGTGACCAAGGCTTCGTATTTCCACGCGAAGTCGGCGGAAGACCTCGTCAAGGTGTACGAGAGCCTCAACGCGCAATACGTGTTCGAGCGCACGCATACCGAGATCTCGGCGCTGTTCGCCGCCGCGGCCGCGCTGCTGACGATCGTCGCCGCCGCGCTCTCGGTGCTCTGGTTCCGGCGCCTCGCCTGACGCCGGACCGGCTCGCCGTCACGCGTGGACGGTGCGTCCGTCGGCCCACGCCCGCAGCGCGGCGACGGCCTCGGCCATCACGACCGAGAGCGGGTGCGTGCGCGCGAGCTCGGCGAGCACCCGGTCGGTGTCGACCGGTGCGTCGTCGTGTCGCGCGTCGAACCCGGCGCCGACGACCGCCTGCTCGATCTCCGCGCCCGAGTGCCCTTCGCTCGCGCGTGCGAGCGCGTCGAGATCGAAGCCGGCCGGCGCGAAGCCGCGTCGGCCGAGGTGGACGGCGAAGATCTCGCGACGCGCTTCGGCGTCGGGAAGGTCGACGAAGAAGATCTCGTCGAAGCGGCCCTTGCGCAGGAGCTCGGGCGGCATCGACGCGAGCTCGTTCGACGTCGCGACGAGGAACACGCGCGAGTTGCGCTCGTTCATCCAGGTCAGGAACGCGCCGAGCAGCCGCCTCGACACGCCGCCGTCGGCGCGCTCGTCGCCCGCGGCGAGCGCCTTCTCGATCTCGTCGATCCAGAGGACGCAGGGCGCCATCGCCTCGGCGGCGGCGAGCGCCTCGCGCAGGCGGCGCTCGGTCTCGCCCTGCCACTTGTCGTAGAGCGCGGTGAACTCGAGGCGCACGAGCGGCACGCGCCAGGCCCCGGCGACCGCGCGCGCGGCCAGGCTCTTGCCCGCGCCCTGGACGCCGGTCAGAAGCACGCCCTTCGGCACGTCCGCTCCGGGCGACGCCGGTGCGACGAACGCGGCGCGCCGCCGCGCGAGCCACGCCTTCAGGTTGCCCATGCCGCCCACCTGCTCGAGGCCCGCACCGGGCAGCTCGACCTCGACCGGCAGCGCGCCCAGCGCGTCCCGCTTCGACGACAGCACCCGCGGCAGGTCGCGCGAGTCGAGCACGTGGTCGTCGCGGATCGCGGCACGGACCAGGCGGCGCGCATCGTCCTCGGCGAGCCCCGCCAGGTGGGCGACCAGGTGGTCGATCGTGTCGGCGGCCGACCGGACCGGCTGCCCGCGCTCCCTGGCGGCGAGCTGGCCCTCGATCTCGATCAGCTTGCGCAGCGCCGCCGGATCGGGCCGGCGCGGCGTGAAGCGCGACACGTAGCGCGCGAGCGAAGGCGCGACCGGCAGCGACGAGCCGATCAGCAGCAGCGTCCGCGCCCCGTCGGCATGCGCCATGGCGATCTCCTTCAGGCGGCGCTGCACGACCGGATCGGCGAGGAACGGGTCGGGATCCAGCAACGCGAAGACCGCGTTGCCCGGCTCGCGCTCGACCTGGCGCAGCGCGTCGGCGAGCGGCTCGGTGTCGGCGACCGTTCGCGGCCGTGTCGGGGGGACGCGATCCGCCGGCGCGTGTCCGTCGACGTAGCCGCCGGCGGGCTCGTACCCGCGCGCGACCTCCGCGTAGGTGAAGCTGCGCTGCACGAGGCCGTCGGCGACGCTCCAGGTGTAGAAGGCGCGGTTCGCGTGGCGCGCGAGGCGCTCGGCGAGCGCCAGCACCTTCGCCTCCTCGTGCGATTCGACGACGACGATCGGCGCCCCGGTGCGCAGGAGCCGCGCGAGCTCGTCGGCGTCGCTCGCGCCCGGCGCCGGGATCATGGCCTCGCGGCGACGATCGCCTCGCGCAACGGGGTGAAGAGCCCCGGGGACGCGGCGATCACCTCGTGGGTCCGCAGGAACTCGAGGCCGCCCGCGAAGTCGCCGACGCGCCCGCCGGCTTCCTTCACGAGCAGCGCGCCGGCCGCGACGTCGCCGGCTTTGAGGCTGGTCACGAAGTAACCGTCGAGCCGGCCGGCGGCGAGGTAGGCGAGGTCGAGCGAACAGGCGCCGGCGCGCCGCAGCCCCGCGCAGCGCCGCATCACCGCCGTCATGATCGGCAGGTACGCCGTCGTGCGCCCGCCGCCGCGCGCGGGAATCACGGTGCCGACGAGCGCTTCCTCGAGCCGGGTGCAGGCGGAGACGCGGATCGGCGCCCCGTTGAGCTGCGCTCCCTTGCCGTGCGCGGCGGTGAACAGCTCGTCGTGCACCGGATCGAGCACCGCCGCGTGCGTGATGTCGGTGCCGTGGGCGAGCGCGACCGACACCGCGTAGTGCGGATACCCGTGCGCGAAGTTCGTCGCGCCGTCGATCGGATCGACGATCCACTTGTAGGGCGAGGCGTTTTTCGCGTCGGGCTCGCCGCCGCCATCGGTGTCGAGGATCGCATGCTCGGGGAAGGCGGCGCCGATCGTCGCGGCGATCGCCGCCATCGCCTCGACGCCGGCGGCCGACGCGATCTCGCCGTGCTCCTTCGAGAACGTCGGCAGGCGCTTCAGGTCGCGCCCCGCGTCGACGATCACCGAAGCGGCCCGGCGTGCCGCGCGCACCGCCACCGCGAGCACGGGGTCGCCGACCATGGGTACGTCCGACATCGCTTGTCTCCCGGCGCTTCCTGCGCCTTTGCGCGTTCGTCCGGCGATTCTAGCCCGCGCGCGCCTTGCCATCGACGCGATAGCGCGCCACGAAGCGGCGATCGATGCGGTCCTTCCAGCGCCACACCCAGCGGCCGGCGACGGACCAGCGTCCCCAGACGGCGACCGCGTGCCTGCCGCCCGTGGAGACGAGTGCGAGCGCGCGGCGCTGCGGGACGTAGGTGGCGAGCGCAGCTCCGGTCGCCGCCGCGCGCAGGTTGCCGGCCAGCGGAGGCCCCTGACGGACCGCGTAGACGCCCGAGCGCGGATGCACGCGGCCGTCCTGCGACGCGCAGTCGCCCGCGGCGAACACATGGATGTGGGACGGCGACCGCAGGCGGTCGTCGATCCGCACGAAGCCGCGGCCGTCGCAGGCGAGGCCGGATGCCGCCAGCCACGGGGCGGCCGTCGCAGGCGTCGCGCAGAATACGGCGTCGGCCGACACGTGCCCGCCGCCTGCGAGCTCGACACCGCTCGCGTCGAAGCGCCCGGCGCCGCGGCCGAGATGCAGTTCGACGTCCGCCGCGCGCAGTCGCGCGAGCAGCGCGCGGTTCGCGGCCGCGGGCAGGCTGGTGCGGTCGGACACCAGCACGAAGCGCGGAATGCGGGCGGGCGCGTCCTTCGACAGCCGGTGGTGCATCGCGAGCAGCACCTCGACCCCGCCGGCGCCGCCGCCGACCACGGCGATGCGCCCGACGCGCCCCGCGACCGCATCGGCACGAACCCGATCCCAGCGCGCGAGGAACGCGTCGACCGGCTTCACGCCGGTCGCGTGCTCGCGCGCGCCGGGGAAGCGCATGTCCGGCGCGGACCCCACGTCCAGCGAGACGATGTCGAAGGCGATCCGCTCCCCGGACGCGGTCGTCGCCGCGCGGGCGTCGGCGTCGAGCGCCGCGATCCGGTCGCGAACGAAGCGCGCGCCCGCGTACGCCGCCAGCGGCCCGAGGTCGATGTGGGCTTCCGCGTGGGAATAATGGCCCGCCACGAGCCCGGGCAACATGCCCGAGTAGGGCGTGAAGCGGTCGGGCGACACCAGAACGAGCGAGACACCGGGCGCCGGTCGCTCGCCGAATCGGCGCAGCACCTCGACGTGCGCGTGCCCGCCGCCCGCGAGCAGGATCGTGCGCGGCGTCACGCGGGCGCTTCGTTGCAGTGCAGCGCGGTGACGGACATCGAGGCGTTTCCGGTACGGGAAGGGGCTTTCTGGAAGGCCGGACGCGATTCGCGCGGCCGCCGTCGCATTGCCGCACGTCGGCCGGCGCAGTATAGTCGCCGGGTCGCGCAAGGGCGAAAGGCAGGGACAACGCCGCCCGGCGCATCCGCATCACCCACCCCAAGGAGGAGCACGTGGCCGTCACGCTTTCGCTGACCGTCAACGGAAGGGCCGTCGCCGCGACGGTCGACCCGAGGACGCTGCTCGTCGAGTTGATCCGCAACCAGCTGGGCCTGACCGGCACGCACGTGGGCTGCGACACCGGCCAGTGCGGCGCCTGCACCGTCCTTCTCGACGGACGCGCGGTCAAGGCGTGCAACGTGCTCGCCGCGCAGGCCAACGGCGCGGCGGTCACGACGATCGAGGGCGTCGCCGCCGCCGACGGGACGATGCACCCGATGCAGGCCGCGTTCAAGGAGTGCCACGGGCTCCAGTGCGGGTTCTGCACGCCGGGCATGGTGATGAGCGCGATCGACCTCGTGAACCGCCATCCGAAGGCCTCCGAAGCGGCGATCCGCGAGGAGCTCGAAGGCAACCTGTGCCGCTGCACCGGTTACCACAACATCGTCAAGGCGGTGCAGCACGGCGCCGCCTCGATGGGCAAGTGAGGACGATGCCATGGGTGCGAGCGAGCAAGGGCTGATCGGCCAGTCGATCAAGCGCAAGGAAGACGTGCGGTTCCTGACCGGCGCCGGTCAGTACACCGACGACATCACCCTGCCCCGGCAGACCTACGCGGTGTTCGTGCGCTCGCCGCATGCGCACGCGAAGGTCCGCAAGGTCGACACGGCGCGGGCGAAGGCCGCGCCCGGCGTCGTCGGGGTGTTCACCGGCGCCGACCTGGAGGGCGTGGGCGGGCTGCCGTGCGGCTGGCTCATCACGAGCCTCGACGGCACGCCGATGAAGGAGCCGCCGCATCCGGTGCTCGCGCAGGGCAAGGTGCGCTACGTCGGCGACCGCGTCGCGCTGGTCGTCGCCGAGTCGCTGACGCAGGCGAAGGACGCCGCCGAGCTGGTGGACGTCGACTACGAGGTGCTGCCCGCCGTCGTGAGCCCGGCCGACGCGATCAAGCCCGGCGCGCCGGTCGTCCACGACATCGCGCCGGACAACCGCTGCTACTCGTGGGGGCTGGGCGACAAGGCGGCGACGGAAGCCGCCTTCGCGAAGGCCGCGCAC
>CALDKM010000050.1:0-7341 GCA_937898875.1 uncultured Pseudomonadota bacterium
GAGCGGCCCGAGCCACGCGGCCCAGGTCTTGCCCATGCCGGTCGGCGCGTGGACGAGCCCGGATTCGCCGCGCGCGTACGCGGCCCAGACCTCTTCCTGGAACGCGAACGGCGTGTGGCCCTGCGCGGCGAGCCAGTCGTGCACGCGCGCGAACCGCTCGTCGCGCGCAGGGAGGATGCGGTCCGGGGCGTTCACGAGGAAGGGCGTCAGGCGACTCCTTCCATGGTACCCGCCCGCGTTCGACGGCCGCTGCCGCCAGGATGCGGCCGTGAACCGCCGGGACTACCTGGCGGGCGCGGACGGCTTCGGCTGGTACTCGGGCACGCCGAACTGCCAGAGCATGAACGACCAGACGTCGGCGGTGCGCGCCTGAGCCTGCGCGCGCGTGCTGCCCTGACCGTGCCCGCTGTCGTATTCGAGCCGCAGCAGCACCGGCCGGCCGCTCGAGGTCGCGGTGGCGAAGCGCGCGCCGGCCTTGAGCGATTCCGCCACCGGCACGCGGATGTCGTTCACGCCATGCGCTAGCATGATGCCCGGGTACGCGGCGCCGTCCCTGATCTCATGATAGGTGCTCATCGCCATCAGCGCCTTGAACTCCTGCTCGTTCTTGACGGTGCCGAACTCGGGGATGTTCGCCGCGCCGTTCGACGCGAGCTCGAACCGCGGCGCGTCGAAGATCCCGACCGCGGGCACCGCGGCGGCGAACAGGTCCGGCCGCTCGGTGATCGAGCGGCCGACGAAGATGCCGCCGGCGCTGCCGCCATAGATGCCGATCCTCGACTTGCTCGTGTAGCCGTTGGCGATCAGCCACTCGGCGGCCGCGATCGCATCCTTCCAGGTGTTCGGCTTCGTGGCTTTGCGGCCGGCCATGTGCCATTCCTCGCCGAACGCACCGCCGCCGCGGACGTGCGCGAACGCGAGCACGCCGCCGCGCTGCACCCACGCGTACCAGCGCGGATTGAGGAACGGATCCTCGGTGAGTCCATAGGCGCCGTAGCCGTAGAGGATCGCGGGGTTGCCGCCGTCGAGCTTCGCGTCCCTGCGCATCACGATCGACATCGGCACCTCGACGCCGTCGTGGCTTCGGTAGCGAATCTCGCGCGCCACGATGTCGTCGGGCGCGTCGTAGGCGCCGGGCGCGACGAAGGGGAGCTGCGCGACCTTGCCGACCGACGGGTCGTAGACCCAGGGCTTCGTGGCGCGGGTCCAGCCGCCGAGATCGAACACCACGCCGTCGAGCCGGGCCGTGGCGCCGGTCAGCTCGATCGCGCCTTCGAACGGCAGGGCGATCCGTTCCGGCGTCGCGCCGGCCTCGTGCCTGACGCGCCACAGCGAATGGGTGGCTCCGTCGCGGCGCACCACGTACAGCGCGTCGCGGGCGGCGCCCATCGCGACGATCACGCTATCGGAGGCCGGCACGACGACCTCGGCCCTGGCCGGATCGGGCGACGAGACCGGCATGCGGACGATCTCGAAACGGGGGGCGCGCTTCGACGTGCGCAGGTAGACGTAGCCGCCGGCAATCCCGACGTCGACCGCCTTGTCGTCGACGCCGACGACCTTCGTCCACTTCGCGGTTCCCTTCGTCGCGGCATCGAGTTCGCCGAGGTAGAGCGCGCGGTAGGGATCGACGCCGAAGAACACCTGGTTGGCGACGAGCTTCGTGCCGGCGATCGGATACGCGTAGCCGCTGGCGTAGCGGGGCAGGCCGAGGTCCGTGTCGCGCAGCGGACTGAACATGTTCCGGTCGCTCCGGGCGTCTGCGAGGGAGCGGAAGTGACGCGCGTGATCGTCGAAGCGTTCCGCCTCGGGGTACCTCTCGTAGCCCTCGCGCAACCGCGAGTAGAAGAAGCCGGAGCCGTCGTCGAGCCAGGCGACGCTTGCGTAGCGGATCCGGTCGATCGGCTCGATCAGCGGCTTGCCGGTCGCCAGGTCGACGACGTGGAGCGTGCCGATCTCGCCGCCGCCGGCCTGCAGCGAGTACGCGACGAGCCTGCCGTCCGGGGAGGCCGCGAAGTCCATTACAGCGTGCGGCGTGCCGGTTGCCTTCGCGAGCGCTTCCGGATCGACGATCAGGCGGTCCGTGCCGTCCGCGGTCTCGCGCCAGACGAGCTTGAACTGGTTGTCCTGCGGGTCCCGCTTGAGGAACACGTAGCGTCCGCCGGCGGCGCGCTCGGCGCTCTGCGTCACGCCCGACGCCTTCGACTCGATCTCGCGGATGCGCGCGAGCATCGTCTCGCGACCGGGGATGCGCGCGAAGATCGCCTCGGTCGCGGCGTTCTGCCCCTTCATCCACGCCTGCACCTGCGGATCCTTCGTGTCTTCCAGGAAGCGATACGGGTCGGGGACCGCGACGCCCCAGATCGTCTCGGTCAGCGGCCGTGGCGCGGGAGGCGGGGGCACGTCGACCCCGCCGAACGAGGCGGCGAGCGCGATGGGCGCGACGAGCAGGGCGACGATCGGGGTGACGGGGCGGCGGAGGGTCATCATCGCGCGATTGTGGGGGTCGCGACCCCGGGGAGGCTTAAGGAAGACTTAAAGCGGTCGCCGACCGACGTCATGCTGCGACCCGCACAGGCGCCGTCTGCGCCACGGCCGCGCGGAACTCGCCGAGGAGCACGGTCTCGCGCGCCTTCGCCTCCTTGACGAAACGCTCCTTGACGTGGCCGTAGCCGCGGATCTGCTCGGGCACGCGCGCGATCTCGACCGCGATCGCGTGGTTGTGCGGCGCGAGCTTGCCCAGGATCTCGTCGACCAGCGTCTCGTACTCGGCGAGGAGCCGCCGCTCGAGCCTGCGCTCGTCGGTGCGGCCGAACACGTCGAGCCAGGTCCCGCGCAGGCGCCGGAGCTTCGCGAGCAACCGGAACGCCTTCATCATCCACGGGCCGTAGCTCGACTTCTTCGCGATGCCGGTCGCCGTGTCGGGCTTGTTCGTGAGCGGCGGCGCGAGGTGGAACACCAGCCTGTAGTCGCCCTCGAACTGCTCGGCGACGCGATCGGCGAAATCGGTCTCGGCATACAGCCGCGCGACCTCGTACTCGTCCTTGATCGCGCGCAGCTTGAAGTCGTAGCGCGCGACCGCGTCGGCGAGCGCCGTCGATCCCGGCGACACGCGCGCCTCGGTCGAGCGCACGCGCGCGACGAGGTCCTCGTAGGCCTTCGCGTACGCGGCGTCCTGGTAGCCGGTCAGGTAACGGACGCGCCGCTCGATCACTTCGTCGAGCGAGCCGGAGATCCGCTGCGACTCGGCCTTCGGGCGCTTCGGCGTCGCGGCCTCGGCGACCGTGCCCGGCGCGTGCGCGGCCATCCGGCCCCACTGGAACGCGAGCGTGTTCGATTCGACGGAGGTCGCGTTCAGCTCGATCGCGCGCAGGATCGACGCCTCCGAGAGCGGCAGCAGGCCGCGCTGGTACGCGTAGCCGACCATGAACAGGTTGGTCGCGATCGAATCGCCCATGAGCCGGGTGGCGAGCGTCGAGGCGTCGACGAACTCGGCGTCGCCCGGCGCGACCGCGTCGGAGATCTCGCGCTCCATCGAGCCCAGCGGGAACTGGAGGTCGGGCTTGCGGGTGAAGTCGGCCGGCATCACGAGCCCGGTGTTGACGAGCGCCTTCGAGACGCCGCGCTGCATCTTCGCGACCGACTCGTAGCCGACGCCGGTCAGGATGTCGCAGGCCAGCACGAGCTTCGCCTCGCCCGCCGCGATGCGCGTCGCGTGCAGCTTCTCGGGCGTGTCGGCGATGCGCACGTGCGAGACGACCGAGCCGTTCTTCTGCGCGAGGCCCGCCATGTCGAGCACCGACACGCCGCGGCCCTCGAGATGCGCGGCCATGCCGAGCAGCGCGCCGATCGTGACGACCCCGGTGCCGCCGATGCCGGTGACGAGGATGCCGTAGGGGTCCGCGAGCGAGGGTGCGGGCGGCGGCGGAGGTAGCGTCGAGAAGTCGGGCGCCTCGGCCCTGCCCGGCTTGCGCAGGTTGCCGCCCTCGACGGTGACGAACGACGGGCAGAACCCGTTGACGCACGAGTAGTCCTTGTTGCACGAGGACTGGTCGATCGTGCGCTTGCGCCCGAATTCGGTCTCGACCGGCGCGACCGACACGCAGTTCGACTTGATGCCGCAGTCGCCGCAGCCTTCGCAGACCAGCTCGTTGATGACGACGCGCTTCGCCGGATCCGGGAACTTGCCGCGCTTGCGCCGGCGCCGCTTCTCGGCGGCGCAGGTCTGGTCGTAGATGAGGATCGACGTGCCCTCGGTCTCGCGCAATTCGCGCTGGACGGCGTCGAGCTCGTCGCGGTGGTGGATCCGGATCGAGTCGGTGAAGTAGCCCGACGGGTACTTGCCGGGCTCGTCGGTGACGACGACGATCTTCGTCACGCCTTCGGCGGCGACCTGCCTCGCGATGTCCTGCGGCGAGAGCGGGCCGTCGAACGGCTGGCCGCCGGTCATCGCGACCGCGTCGTTGTAGAGGATCTTGTAGGTGATGTTGACGCGCGCGGCGACCGCGGCGCGGATCGCGAGCAGTCCCGAATGGTAGTAGGTGCCGTCGCCCAGGTTCGCGAAGATGTGCTTCTCTTTCGTGAACGGCGCCTGGCCGATCCACGGCACGCCTTCGCCGCCCATGTGCGTGAACTCGGACGTCGACCGGTCCATCCAGATCGCCATCACGTGGCAGCCGATGCCGGCCGTCGCGCGGCTCCCCTCGGGCACGCGCGTCGAGGTGTTGTGCGGGCAGCCGGAGCAGAAGAACGGCGTGCGCGCGATGCCGATGCGCGGCTTGGCGAGCGCGGCCTCCTTCTGGTTGATGAACTCGACGCGCCGCGCGATGCGCTCGCGGTCCGCGTCGTTCGGGTGGAGGCCGAGGCGCTCGATGCGCTTCGCGATCACGCGCGCGATCATCGCGGGCGTGAGCTCGGAGGCGGCTGGCAGCAGCCAGTCTCCGTGCGGGCGCACCCACTCGCCCTTCTCGTCGAACTTTCCGACGACGCGCGGGCGCACGTCGTCGCGCCAGTTGTAGAGCTGCTCCTTCAGCTGGTACTCGACGACCTGGCGCTTCTCCTCGACGACGAGGATCTCCTCCAGGCCCTCGGCGAACTCGCGCACGCCCTCGGGCTCGAGCGGCCAGGGCATCGCGATCTTGTAGACGCGGATGCCCAGCTCGGCCATGTCGCGCTCGTCGAGGCCGAGGTCGTCGAGCGCCTGGCGCACGTCGAGGTAGCTCTTGCCCGACGTGACGATGCCCAGGCGCGGCCTCGGGCTGTCGACGACGATGCGGTTCAGCCGGTTGACGCGGGCGTAGTGGAGCGCCGCGTAGATCTTGTAGTCCTGCATCCGCGCCTCGGTCGCGAGGAACGGATCGGGCCAGCGGATCGAGACGCCGTCGGGCGGCAGCGGAAAATCGTCGGGGACGACGATGTTGACGCGGTCCGGGTCGATCGACACCGAGGCCGAGCTCTCGACGGTGTCGGCGACGCACTTGAAGCCGACCCACAGGCCCGAGTAGCGGCTCATCGCCCAGCCGTGCAGGCCGAGGTCGAGGATCTCCTGCACGCTCGACGGGTAGAGCACCGGGATCATCGCCGCCGAGAACTGGTGGTCCGACTGGTGGGGCAGCGTCGAGGACTTCGCGGCGTGGTCGTCGCCCGCGAGCGCGAGCACGCCGCCGTGCTTCGAGGTGCCCGCGAAGTTCGCGTGCTTGAACACGTCGCCGCAGCGGTCGACGCCCGGTCCCTTGCCGTACCACATCGCGTAGACGCCGTCGACGGTGGCGCCCGGGTGCAGGTTGAGCTGCTGCGTGCCCCATATCGACGTCGCCGCGAGGTCCTCGTTCAAGCCCGGCTGGAACGTGACGTTCGCACGCCCGAGGAACTTCTTCGCGGCCCAGAGTGCCTGGTCGAGCCCGCCCAGCGGGCTTCCGCGGTAGCCGGAGACGAAGCCGCCGGTGTTGAGCCCCGCGAGCCTGTCGCGCTGCTGCTGCAGGATCAGGAGCCGGACGATCGCCTGCGTGCCCGTGAGATAAACGCGGCCGGAGTCGAGCGCGTACTTGTCGTCGAGGGAGACGTTCGCGAGTGCGGCGCCGGTGCCGGGTGGTGACATCAGGGACTCCGCAAAATCGTGTTTTGGGGACGCTTGGGGATGCAAGGATGGCATCCCGTCGACGCTCGCGCACGCGAGGCTTGTGGCCCGTGGCGAATGGCCGCGGATGATACGCTCTCGACGCCCGTGCGTCCACGAACCGACGCACGCGCGTGCGCCGACCCCACTGACGATGGGGTCGCAGCGGGAGGGCGGCAGCGACGCGCGCGCTGCGCTCCGCCCGCGATGCGCGCGGCGGAGGGGCGCTGGCGGCCGCTCAGGCGTTCACGTCAGCCGCGATGCCAGCGGACGCGGACGACGTACTCGTCCTCGCCGTAGCGCACGTCGAGCTCGCCGTCGTAGGCGCGCTCGAGCGCGCGGCCGATGCGCTGCGGCAGGTGGATGTCGGTCGTCGTGACGACGCTCGCAGTCGGGCCGTCCTCGATGCCCATGATCCGGTTCAGCGGATGCTCCTGGCGCTCGTGGTCGGCCTCGTTCCGCGCGAGGTGCAGGATCTCGTCGCGATGCGCGAGGAAGAACGGACCCTCGATCGTCAGCATGCCGGCCGGCAACTCCTCGCGGATGCGCCTGCAGGCGGGGCAGACGACCGAATGGGCGCCCGGCTCGGCGGGTGCCCACTGCCAATGCCCGCGATGGTAGGCCGCCCGGCAGTCCTCGCACACGGCCGGCTCCTTGACCTTGCCCGCCGCCTGATAGGGGTCGTGCTTCTTCTCGTCGAACACCCGCGCGCCGTGGCGATCGACGCCACCTTGCGGCCGGGTCGGAGTATGGGATCCGCGCTGCTTCGACATGCTCGTTCTCCTCGAGGCGGCCGCCGGTCATCGGACCGCTCATACTGGTGGTACCCCGATCGGCTTCCAGATTACGCGCCTTGCCGCACGGGGCCCCGTTGACAGGGGTCAAGCCGAGGTGGGGACCTGGCCGGAATACTGGGCGCATGGGAGCAGGATCGCGCATGGCGTGTGAGCACTTCCGGCACGAGGCGGACATCGGCGTCAGCGGGATCGGGGCGACGCCCGGTGCGACCTTCTCCGACGCGGCGCCGGCGCCGACGGCGGTCGTGACCGATCGGGCGGGGCGCGCCGGCAGGGTCGCGGTCGACATGAGCAGCGAAGCGCCCGACGACGACAGCCTCATCGCCGACCGGCCCGGCGCATCCGATCCCGCGAACCCGACGACGACATGGGTGCACAGGGTGCGCGGCAACCTGCCGGCCTCGTCGACCGGGCTCGTCGAAGTGGTCG
>CALDKM010000051.1:0-10523 GCA_937898875.1 uncultured Pseudomonadota bacterium
CCACTTCCGGCATCGGGGACAGATTCGAATCCGATCCCGGTGGGATTTGCGGCGCCGGTAGGCGAGGTGAAGCGCCTCTACGTGCAGCCGCGCGCCCGCGGCACCGGCACGGGTCGCGCGCTCGCGGGCGCGGTCGTCGACGCCGCGCGGGCGATCGGGTACCGTACGCTCTGCCTCGACACGCTGGAACGGATGACCGAGGCGCGCGCGCTCTACGAGAGCCTCGGCTTCGTGCGCTGCGCCCGCTACTACGACAACCCGCTGGCCGACGCCTGCTACTACGCTCTCGACCTGCACGCGCCCGAACGGCCCATGACGCCATGAACGCGCAAGCCCCGTCGCCGAACGCCGCCCGCGTCGCCGCCCTCGAGCGCGCGCGCGGCGTCGAGGTCGTCACCGTCTCGATCGCGAAGGCGGACCTCTATCCCGAGCTGCCGTGGCGCGCGGGCGCGCTCGCCGCGTCGGTCGCCGCCCTCGTCGTCGCGATCGGCGACGTGATCCGGCCCGACTGGGCGACGTCGACGACGCTGCTCCTCGCGCTCGCGACGGTGATGCTCGGCGGCGCCGGCGCCGCGCTGCTGGTGGTCTTCGTGCGGCCGTTCGCGCGGCTGTTCCTGTCGCGCCTGCGCGCCGAGGCCGAGACGCGGCAGTACGCGCACGCGTACTTCCTCGACCGGCAGCTGTTCCGCACGCGCCGGCGCAACGGCATCCTGATCCTCGTCGCGCGCTTCGAGCACCGCGTCGAGCTCGTCGCCGACATCGGCTTCGACGGGCGCGTGGCGGCCGACGAGTGGGGCAGCGTCATCGCGCCGATGGTGCCGCTGCTGCGCGAGCACCGCGCGGACGACGCGATCGCGGCCGGACTCGACGCGCTCGACGCGCTGCTCGCGTCGAAGGGTTACGCCGGCGGCGGCAGCAGCGCGAACGAGCTGCCCGACGCGACGGTCGAGATCGGCGAGGACCCGTCATGAGCGCCACGGCCCTTCGCGGATCGTCGCGGCCCCGGCGCCCGCGGTTCGTCGCAGTCCTCGCCGCGCTCGCCGCGTGCCTGGCGTTCGCGCTGCCGGCGCTCGCCGCCGACGTGCCGTTCCTCACGGGCCGCGTCGTCGACGAGGCGAAGATCCTGTCGGCCGCCGCGAAGCAGAACATCTCGCAGATGTCCGAGAAGCACGAGCAGGCCACGGGCAACCAGGTGGTCGTGCTGACGATGCCGTCGCTCGAGGGCGAGAGCATCGAGGGCTACGCGACGCGCGTGTTCGACGCCTGGAAGCTCGGCCAGAAGGGCAAGGACAACGGCGTGCTGGTGATCGTCGCGCCGAACGACCGCAAGATGCGCATCGAGGTCGGCTACGGCCTCGAGGGCACGCTGACCGACGCGGGCGCCTCGCGGATCATCCGCGAGACGATGACGCCGCAGTTCAAGAGCGGCAACTACGAGGCGGGCATCCAGGCCGGCGTCACGGCGATCGTTCAGACGCTCGAAGGGCAGGGCGACTGGAACGCGCCCGGCGCCGAGTCGTCGTCGGGCGGCGCGAAGATGGCGTTCTCCGACATCGAGAGCCAGCTGCCGCCGTGGCCGATGCGCATCCTGCTCGGCGCGTTCATCTTCGGGATCATCGGGCTGTTCACGTTCATCGGCATCATGACGCCGGGCGTGGGCTGGTTCCTCTACGTGTTCCTGATCCCGTTCTGGGCGATGTTCCCGATCATCATCGTCGGCGTGAAGGGCGCGCTCGTGCTCCTCGGGATCTACATCGTCGGCTATCCGATCGCCAAGATCATCCTGAGCCGGCAGGAGTGGTACCTGAAGGCGGCGAAGGAGATGAAGTCGAAGGGCAGCACGACGATCGGCGGCATGGTGATCTCGAGCGGCGGAAGCTCGGGCGGGTCGTCGTCGTCCGGCGGAGGCTTCTCCGGCGGAGGCGGCAGCTCGGGCGGCGGCGGCGCGTCCGGAAGCTGGTAGCGCCCCGCGGGCGCCGTCAGGCGCGTGCGGTCACCGCGAACGACGTCTCGTCCTCGCTCGGCTCGCGCGGCGAGCGCTCGCAGGCGACGCCGCCGAACCCGGCGCTCTCGAGGAGCATGCACCAGTCGTCGGCGTCGTACCAGGTGAGCGCGCGATGCACGTGCTCCTCGCCCAGCGGCTGCGGGCCGCGGCGGTGCGTGTAGCGCGCGTCGGTGTGCGCGAGCCTCGCCTCCGCGTCGACGGAGGTCTCCGAGCGCATGCGGATCTGCGAGCCGTCGGACAGCGCGACGCTGGCGATCTCGACGAGCGGCGCGCCGGGGCGCATCTGCGTGTACGAGGGCGCGCGCGCGTCGACGAGCAGCGTGCCCGGGCCGACGAGGTGCGCGCGCAGGCGCACGAGCGCCTCGAGGGCGGCCTCGGGTTCCGTGATGCGCGCGAACGCGCCCCCGTCGAGGATCGCGGCGGCGAAGCGCGTCGGCAGGTTGAGCGCGGTCACGTCCTGCCGGTAGAGCGTCGCTTCGAGTCCCGCGCCGCCGAGACGACCCTCCGCGACCGCGAGCGATGCGGCGGACGCGTCCGCGCCGTGGATCGCGATGCCGAGCGCGGCGAGCGGAACGAGCAGACGGCCCGAGCCGCACATCGCATCGAGGACGAGACCCGCGTCGCGCGGCAGGCGGGACGCGTACCAGTCGAGCTCGGCGCGAACCGGCACGCTCGCCCGCGCGTCGTCGTAGCGCGCTCGGATGGGACCGTCGAGCGTGATGCGCGTCGAGACCGGGAGGCTCATCCCGGCATTCTGCGCCGTCGCCGGCTCGCGCGGCGAAGGGGGCGTCGTCACACCCGCTCGAGCACCATCGCGATGCCCTGGCCCACGCCGATGCACATCGTCGCGAGCGCGTAGCGTCCCTTGCGCCGGTGGAGCTCGTAGCACGCGGTCGTGGCGAGCCGCGCGCCCGACGCGCCGAGCGGATGCCCCAGCGCGATCGCGCCGCCGTTCGGGTTGACGTGCGCGGCGTCGTCGGGGAGGCCGAGGTCGCGCGTGACCGCGAGCGCCTGCGCCGCGAACGCCTCGTTCAGCTCGATCACGTCCATGTCCGTGATGCGGAGCCCTGCGAGCGCCAGCGCCTTGCGCGACGCGGGCGCCGGGCCGAAGCCCATGATGCGCGGCGCGAGGCCGGCGACGGCGGACGCGACGATGCGCGCGCGCGGCACCAGGCCATGCCTGCGCGCGGCGGCTTCCGACGCGATCAGCGTCGCGCACGCGCCGTCGTTGACGCCCGATGCGTTGCCCGCGGTCACCGTGCCCTCGGGCCTGACGATGCCCTTGAGCTTCGCGAGCGCCTCGAGCGTCGTCGCGCGCGGATGCTCGTCGCGCGAGACGATCGTCGGGTCGCCCTTGCGCGAGGGAATCGAGACCGGGACGATCTCCTCGGCGAGGCGGCCGGCGTCGATCGCCGCGGCGGCGCGCTGCTGCGAGCGCAGCGCGAACGCGTCCTGGTCCGCGCGCGCGACGTTGAACTCTCCGGCGACGTTCTCGGCGGTCTCGGGCATCGAGTCGATGCCGTACTTCGCCTTCATCAGCGGATTGACGAAGCGCCAGCCGATCGTCGTGTCCTCGATCTTCGCGGCGCGCGAGAACGCCTCGGCCGCCTTCGCGAGCACGAACGGCGCGCGCGACATGCTCTCGACGCCGCCCGCGATCATCAATTGCGTCTCGCCCGCCTTGATCGCGCGCGCGGCGATCGCGATCGCGTCGAGGCTCGATCCGCACAGCCGGTTGACGGTGGTGCCCGGGACGAGCGCGGGGAGCCCCGCGAGCAGGAGCGCCATCCGCGCGACGTTCCGGTTGTCCTCGCCCGCCTGGTTCGCGCAGCCGTAGACGACGTCGTCGACGGCCTCCCAGTCGACGCGAACGTTGCGCTCGACGAGCGCACGGATCGGGATCGCCGCGAGGTCGTCGGTGCGTACGCCGGAGAGCGCGCCGCCGTAGCGCCCGATGGGCGTGCGGATCGCGTCGCAGAGGAAGGCTTCGGTCATGGTTTGCTCCGGTTTCCTGCAGGTCGGGCTTCGGCCCGACGCATTCGGTGATTCCGTGTCGATGTCCGCGGGCCGGGCTTCAGCCCGACGACCTTCCATCCTCGAGCGACACGCCCGTCACCCGGGCGAGCTCGGCCAGCGCAAGTCCCTCGACGATCTCGCGCACGACGAGCCCGCGCGGCGTCACGTCGACGACCGCGAGGTCGGTGTAGACGCGGTCGACGCAGGCGAGGCCGGTGACAGGATAGCTCAGCCGCTCGACGATCTTGCTCCCGCCGTCCTTCGTCAGGTGCTCCATCATCACGAACACCCGCTTCGCGCCGACCGCGAGGTCCATCGCGCCGCCGACGGCGGGAATCGCGTCGGGCGCGCCGGTGCTCCAGTTCGCGAGGTCGCCCGCGATCGACACCTGGAAGGCGCCGAGCACGCAGATGTCGATGTGGCCGCCGCGAATCATCGCGAACGAATCCGCGTGATGGAAGTACGATCCGCCCGGCAGGAGCGTCACCGGCAGGCGGCTCGCGTTGATGAGGTCGAGGTCCTCCTCGCCCGGCTTCGCGGGCGAGCCCATGCCGAGCAGCCCGTTCTCGCTGTGCAGGAGCACCTCGCGGTCGCGCGTGAAGTGCGCGCCGACGAGCGTGGGCATGCCGATGCCGAGGTTGACGACCGAGCCCTCGGGGATGTCGCGCGCGACCTTCGCGGCCATCTCGTCTCGCGACCACGGTTTGGTCGTCATCGGATCACGCGGCGGCTCTGGGGCGCGCATCGGCGTCTTCGCCGCCGACCTGCACGACGCGCGCGACGAAGATGCCGGGCGTCACGATCGCCTCGGGGTCGAGCGCGCCGAGCGGGACGATCTCGCGCACCTGCGCGATCGTGCGTCGTGCCGCCGACGCCATGACCGGGCCGAAGTTGCGCGCGGCCTTGCGGTAGACGAGGTTGCCCCAGCGGTCGCCGCGGTCGGCGCGGACCAGCGCGACGTCGCCGTGCAGCGGGTACTCGAGCACGTATGCCCGCCCGTCGATCACGCGCGTCTCCTTGCCGGCCGCGAGGTCGGTGCCGACCGCGGTCGGCGTGTAGAACGCGCCGATGCCGGCGCCCGCGGCTCGCAGTCGCTCGGCCATCGTGCCCTGGGGCACGAGCTCGAGTTCGATCTTGCCGGCTTTGAACAGGCCGTCGAACACCCACGAGTCCTTGTGGCGCGGAAACGAGCAGACGATCTTTCGCACGCGGCCCGCGGCGAGCAGCGCGGCGAGCCCCGAGTCGCCGTTGCCGGCGTGGTTGCTGACGATCGTGAGCTCGCGCGCGCCCTGCGCGAGCAGCGCGTCGATCAGCGCGAGCGGGACGCCCGACGTCGCGAAGCCGCCGACGAGCACGGTCGAGCCGTCGGCGATGCCGGCGACGGCGTCTGCGAGCGTGGGAACGGTCTTGTCGATCATCGCGAGGCGCGCGCGGCGCGTCGTCCCGGGAACACGTCGCTGCGCGGGTCCGGGGACTCGGGGTCGGCCCGTCCGGGGGACGCCCGAAGCCGCCATTGTGCGTGCTGCGGGATCGTGTAGGCAATGCCCGTCGCGGCCGGCAAGGCCTTCCTGGCCGGCACCCGCTGCGAGCGGTCGCGGCGACCGGTCGACGAGCTCGCGGTCGAGAAGCCCGCGGCGCGCGTCCGTCGTCGCTCCGGACGCGCGATCGCGCGCGGCGTCTCCGCCCGTCGGCCGGTCGGGTGGCTGGCACCGGGGCGGGCCGTTTGGCATGATGCGCCGGTCATGACTGCCCGGACCGAAGCGATCTTCCTTGCGAAGGGGCTCACCAAGACCTATCGGATGGGCGAGGTCGAGGTCCGGGCGCTGCGGGGCATCGACCTCGAACTCTTTCGCGGCGAACTCGTCGTGCTGCTCGGTCCCTCGGGAAGCGGCAAGTCGACGCTGCTGAACATCCTCGGCGGACTGGACGCGCCGACGAGCGGCGAGGTCCGCTACCTCGATCACCCGCTCACGGGAGCGACCGAATCGGAACTCACGCGCTTCAGGCGCGAGCACGTCGGGTTCGTGTTCCAGTTCTACAACCTGATTCCCAGCCTCACCGCGCGCGAGAACGTCGCCGCGGTGACCGAGATCGCCAGGTCTCCGATGCGTCCGGAGGAGGCGCTGGAGCTCGTGGGCCTGGAGGCGAGGCTCGACCACTTCCCGGCGCAGCTCTCCGGCGGCGAGCAGCAGCGCGTGGCGATCGCCCGCGCGATCGCGAAGAACCCCGCGGTGCTGCTGTGCGACGAGCCCACCGGCGCCCTCGATTCCGCGACCGGCGTCGTCGTGCTGGAGGCGCTGGAGAAGGTCAATCGCGAGCTTGGCACGCTGACGGTGCTCATCACGCACAACGTGGGCATCGCCGACATGGCGGACCGGGTGATCCGGCTCTCCGACGGCCGCATCGCCGAGATCCGGACGAACGCGGCGAAGAAGCCGGCGCACGGGCTCAGCTGGTGAACGATGCGCGCGCTCGACCGCAAGCTCCTCCGCGACCTCTGGCACCTGCGGGGCCAGGTGCTGGCGATCGCCGCGGTGATCATGGGCGGCGTGGCGACGCTCGTGATGTCGCTGTCGACGTACGACGCGCTCGTCACGACGCGCGATCGCTTCTATGCCGAACGCCGGTTCGCCGACGTGTTCGCGAGCCTCAAGCGCGCGCCCGAGCCGCTGGCCGAGCGCCTTCGCGACCTGCCCGGGGTCGATCGGCTGGAAACGCGCGTGGTGGCGGGCGTGAAGCTCGAGGTCCGCGGCTTCTCCGACCCGATCACCGGCCTCATGGTCTCGGTGCCGGATCGCGGAGAGCCGCTGCTCAACGCACTGCACCTGAAGCGCGGTCGCACCGTGGAGCCCGGCAGCGCGGACGAGGTCGTGCTGTCGGACACCTTCGCCGACGCGCATCGCCTCGGGCCGGGCGACACGCTCGCCGCCATCGTCAAGGGCAAGCGCAAGCAGCTCACCGTCGTCGGCGTCGCGGTGTCCCCCGAGTACGTCTACCAGATCGCGCCGGGGGCGATGTTTCCGGACTTCAGGCGCTACGGCGTGCTCTGGATCGGGCGGGACGCGCTCGCCGCGGCCTACGACATGAAGGGCGCGTTCAACGACGTTGCGCTGACGCTCTCGCGCGATGCCGATCTCCGGGAAGTGATCGACCGCGTCGACGCGGTCCTCGACGGCTACGGCGGCACCGGCGCCTACGCCCGGTCCGACCAGCTGTCGAACCGGTTCCTCGCCGAGGAGCTGAAGCAGCTCAGGACGACGGCGACGCTCTTTCCGGCGATCTTCCTGGGCATCGCGGCGTTCCTGCTCGACGTGGTGGTGAGCCGGCTGATCGCGCTGCAGCGGGAGCAGGTGGCGATCCTCAAGGCGTTCGGCTACTCGAACCTCGCGGTCGGCGCCCACTACGTCAAGCTCGTGATGATGGTCGTGCTGCTCGGCGTGGCGGCGGGCACGGCGCTCGGGGCGTGGTTCGGCCAGGGGCTCTCCGGCGTCTACGCCGAGACGACGTTCCGCTTTCCGTACCTCGACTACGGCCTGGGACCCGGCGTGGTGCTGCTCGCGCTGGCGGTCAGCGGCGCCGCCGCGGTCAGCGGAACGCTCTACTCGGTCTATCGCGCGGCGCGGCTCGCGCCGGCGGAGGGCATGCGGCCGGAGACGCCGACCGTCTACCGCGCGACGATCGTCGAGCGCATCGGCCTCCAGCGATGGCTCGCCGCGCCGACCCGGATGATCCTGCGCCACATCGAGCGGCGGCCGGTGAAGTCGATGCTCACCGTGCTCGGCATCGCCTGTGCGTGCGGATTGATGATGGTCGGCAACTACCAGAAGGGAGCCATCGACTTCATGGTCGACGTGCAGTTCCGTCAGGCCGCGCGCGAGGATCTCTCGGTGAGCTTCATCGAGCCGACGTCGGCGAAGGCGCTGAACGAGCTCGCCGCGCTGCCCGGGGTGCGCCACGTCGAGGGGTTCCGCGACGTCCCGGCGGTCCTGCGCTTCCGCAACTACCGCTACCGCTCCGCGGTGTACGGCATCCAGCCGGAAGGCCGGCTGCACCGGTCGCTCGACCGCGACCTCGAGCCCGTCTCCGTGCCGCCGGGCGGCGTCGTGCTCACCGACCACCTCGCGAGCAACATCCTGCACGTGCGGCCCGGCGACATGCTCACCGTCGAGGTGCTGGAAGGCGAGCGCCGGACCGTGCAGGTGCCGGTGCTGGGCATCACGCAGCAGTACCTCGGCGTGTCCGCCTACATGCAGCAGGATTCGCTGAACGCGCTGCTCCGCGAAGGCGACGTCGTGTCCGGCGCGTATCTCGCGATCGACCCGGGGGCCGAGGGGACGATCTACGGGAAGCTGCACGACCGCCCGCGCGTGCTCGGGATGGTCGCCAACGCGTCGGCGGTCCGCAGCTTCTACGCGACGATCGGGGAGTTCGTGCTCTTCTACAACCTGGTGTCCACGCTGCTTGCCGCCTCGATCGGCTTCGGCGTCGTGTACAACAGCGCGCGGATCGCGCTGTCCGAGCGCGGCCGCGAGCTCGCGAGCCTGCGCGTGCTGGGCTTCACCCGCGGCGAGATCGCGTACATTCTGCTGGGCGAGCTCGCGCTGCTGACGCTGGCGGCGATCCCGGTCGGCATCCTGGTCGGCATCGGGCTGGTCGGCGTCCTCGTGCTGGCGTTC
Source organism: uncultured Pseudomonadota bacterium (assembly GCA_937898875.1). GTDB lineage: Bacteria > Pseudomonadota > Gammaproteobacteria > Burkholderiales > Casimicrobiaceae > VBCG01. Next base: position 8,698 of record CALDKM010000051.1, read on the forward strand.
TCGAGCGACCTCTATCGGCTGCCGCTCGTGCTCGCGCCGGATAACATCGCGCTGGGGGCGACGGTGGTCGTCGCCTCGGCGCTGGTCTCGGGCCTGATCCTCTGGCGCCGGCTGGGGGCGCTGGACCTGGTGGCCGTGCTGAAGACGCGCGAATAGGGGTTCGGCGGGACGATCGGAAGCAACCATGCGAACACGCGCACGCATCGGCATCTCCCTCCTGGCTCTGGCCGTCGCCGGCGCGCTGGCGTACGGCTTCCTGCCGCGCCCGGTCCCCGTCGACGTCGCGCAGGTGACGCAGGGGCCGATGGCCGTCACGGTCGAGGAGGAAGGCAAGACCCGCGTGATGGAGCGCTACGTGGTGTCCGCCCCGATGGCCGGCTACGCGCGCCGCATCGACCTCCGCGTCGGCGACTCGGTGCGGGCGGGACAGGTCGTCGCCGCCCTCGAGCCTGCCCGCTCGAGCGCGCTCGATCCGCGGTCTCGGGCGCAGGCGGCTGCGCGGGTGAAGGCGGCCGAGGCCGCCGTGGCCGCGGCGCTCGAGAGCGGCCGAGTCGCCGAGGCCGAAGCGGCGCTCGCGCGCCAGGAGCTCGAGCGCTCCGAGTCGCTGCGCCGGTCGAACTTCATCTCCGCGCAGGCGCTCGACCGCGCTCGCTCGGAGGTCGCTCGCACGCAGGCCGCACGTTCGGCGTCCGGGCACGCCGCGAACGTGGCGCGCTTCGAGCTCGAGATCGCGCGCGCCGCGCTCGCCAGCACGACGGGCCTGCAGGCGGGCGCCCTCTCGGAAACGCTCCAGGTGCGCGCTCCGGTCGACGCGCGGGTGCTGAAGCTCGTCCGCGAGAGCGAAGGCGCCGTGCAGGCCGGCGACCCGCTCCTCGAGATCGGCAACCCCGAGACGCTCGAAGCCGAGGTCGAGGTGCTCTCGACGCAGGCGGTGAAGATCGCGCCCGGCTCCCGAGTGCTCGTCGATCGCTGGGGCGGCGAGACTCCGCTCACGGGTGTCGTGCGCATCGTCGAGCCCACCGGCTTCACCAAGGTCTCGGCGCTGGGCGTCGAGGAGCAGCGCGTACGCGTGATCGTCGACTTCACGTCGCCGCGCGAGCAGTGGGCTCGCCTGGGCGACGGCTATCGGATCGAGGCACGCTTCGTCGTCTGGGAGGGAACCGACGTGCTGCAGGTTCCCGCGGGCGCGCTGTTCCGGCACGGAGACGGCTGGGCGGTGTTCGTCGTCGACGGCGGGCTCGCCAGGCAGCGGCCGGTGGAGATCGGCCAGCGCGCGGGGCTCGTGGCCCAGGTCAGGTCGGGGTTGTCGGTCGGCGAGAGGCTCGTCGACCACCCGGACGACAGGATTCGCGACGGCGTGCGCGTGCGGGCGCGCGGATCCTGAGCGGGCGACACCCCCCCAAAACGAGTTCGCTTCCCCGTCCGCGATGACCCGACGCGCCATTGCCTCCAGGCCCTTCGAGCCCGAATTCGTCGAAGGGCTCACCGACATCTTCGAGAACCAGATGGTCTTCGATCGCGTGATCGGCCTGAAGGTCGTGTCGATCGCACCCGAGCGCGTCACCGGCCGCATCGACATGCGGCCCGACCTGGTCGGCCACTTCGCCTACCGGCGGCTGCACGGCGGCGTGATCGCCACCGGACTCGACGCGATGGCGGGGCTCGCGGTCATGGCCGCGCTCGGCGCCCGGCACATGGACGAGACGGTGGCGCAGCGTCTCGCGCGCTTCTCGAGGCTCGGCACGATCGACCTCCGGGTCGACTACCTGCGCCCGGCGATCGGCGAGCGCTTCGAGCTCGCCGCCGAGGTGATGCGCATCGGCTCG
>CALDKM010000052.1:0-5631 GCA_937898875.1 uncultured Pseudomonadota bacterium
CCGTCGCCACGAACGGCTCCGTCACCGCTTGCACCCGACCGCGCGCCGGACGTGCAGCCGCTGCTCCGACTCCTGCTCCCCGCCTGCGGGGAGAGGGAGAAACGCCCCGTCGCCTCGAATGGCCCCGTCGCCACGAACGGCTCCGTCACCGCTTGCACCCGACCGCGCGCCGGACGTGCGGCCGCTGCTCCGACTCCTGCTCCCCGCAGGCGGGGAGAGGGCCGGGGTGAGGGGCAACGCACCCGAGCGGACGGCGTGACCTGATGCAAAGCCTCTGGATGCTCGTCGCCGGCCTCGCGTTCGCGCTGATGGGCGTGTTCGTCAAGGTCGCGAGCGCGCACTACTCGACGGCCGAGCTCGTCTTCTGGCGCTCGATCCTGCAGATGGCGGTCGCGTGGGTGATCCTGCGGCAGGCAGGCGACTCCGTGCGCACGCGCCGGCTCGGCATGCACGTCCACCGCGGCGTCGCCGGCTTCGTCTCGCTGTTCATGTTCTTCTACGCGCTCACCGAGCTGCCGGTCGCGACCGCGATGACGCTCAACTACTCGTCGCCGCTCTTCCTCGCGATCCTGCTCACCGTCCTCGCGCGCGAGCGCCCGGGCGCGAAGCTCGTGGGGACGGTGCTGCTCGGCTTCGCCGGCGTCGTGCTGCTGCTGCAACCGGCGTTCGCGGCCGACCAGTGGCGGCCCGGGCTGATCGGCCTCGTGTCGGGCGCGATCTCCGCGGTCGCGTACTGGAACGTGCGCGAGCTGGTTCACGCCGAGGAGCCCGAGGCGCGCGTCGTGTTCTATTTCGGACTGTTCGCGTTCGCGGGCTCGCTGGTCTGGATGGCCCCGCAGCGCTGGCACGCCCCGACCGTCGAGACCGGATGGATGCTGGCCGCCGTCGGCGGACTGGGTGCGCTCGGCCAGCTCGCCATGACGCGCGCCTACGGCCACGGGTCGACGCTCGTGACCGCGGCGCTCTCGTACAGCGGCATCGTGTTCTCGAGCGTCATCGGCATCGCGTGGTTCGGCGACCTCCTGTCGTGGTCCGCCTGGACGGGCATCGCGCTGATCGTCGCCGCGGGTATCCTCGCGGTGCATCTGCGGCCGGGCCGGCGCGAGGACGCGGCCTCGCAGATGACGAACGATTGAGGAGAGCCCCTTGTACCGAACGCTCGTCGATCCCGCGACGCTCGCCCGCCACCTCGACGACCCGCGCTGGGTCGTGATCGATGCGCGCCACGACCTGCTCCAGCCGTCCTGGGGCGAGGAGGAATACCGGGAGGAGCACATCCCCGGCGCGCGGTTCCTGCATCTGGACCGCGACCTGTCCGCGCCGAAGACCGGCCGGAACGGCCGCCATCCGCTGCCCTCGCCGGCCGCCGCCGCCGCGACATTCGGCGCGGCCGGCATCGACGACGGCAGGCAGGTCGTCGTCTACGACCAGAACCAGGGCGCCTACGCGGCGCGGTGCTGGTGGATGCTGCGCTGGCTCGGCCACGACGCCGTCGCGGTGCTCGACGGCGGATGGGACCGCTGGATGCGCGAGCAGCGGCCGATCACGGCCGAGGTTCGCCCGGTCGTTCCGGCGAAGTTCCGCCCGGGCGAGTTGCTGCCCGTCGTCGGCTCGAACGAGGTCCTGGCCAACGTGGCGAGCCGCGCATCGATCGTGCTCGACGCGCGCTCGCCCGAACGCTTCCGCGGCGAGGCCGAGCCGTTCGATCCCGTCGCCGGCCGCGTGCCCGGCGCGACCAACCGTCCCGTCGGGCGAAACCTCGCGAAGGACGGCACGTTCAGGCCTGCGGGCGAGCTCCGCGCCGAGCTCGAGGCGATGCTCGGGTCCGGCGACCCCGGACAGGTGATCCACATGTGCGGCAGCGGCGTGACCGCATGCCACAACATGCTCGCGATGGAGATCGCGGGGCTGCCCGGCGGCAGGCTCTATGCGGGCTCGTGGAGCGAGTGGTGCGCGGATCCGTCGCGTCCGGTCGCGACCGGCGCGTGACGGATCACGGCGAGGTCGGCCACCCGGCGATCTCCCGGTAGCGCGGCCCCTCCGACAGGAGCCGCGACGACATCAGCACGACGCGGTCGACGTTCCAGGCGATCGGCGGCTCGATCGGCCCCTCGACGACGCGCGAGCAGCGCCGCACGAGCGTGACGTGCGGCCGGAAGGGCCTCGCGTCGGTCGGCACGCCGCGGTCGGCGAGCGCCCGCACGAGCTCGCGGTTCGCCGTCGCGAGCTCCGGAGGCACGCTCGACGGGGCCGCCCACGCGATGCCAGCGCGCGCGAACGATCCGAGTGCATCCAGCCGGAGCTCGAACGACGGCCAGCGGAGGGTCTCGCCCGCCGCGCGGACCGCGACCGCGCTGTCGGCGTGCACGGTCCCCACGAACACGATCGTCAGGTGCAGCGTGTACGCGGCGCTCGCTCGCCCCCCGGACGCCCGCGCCGTCCCGCGTGCAATATCGTCGAGCCGCGCGCGCGCCGCCTCGTCGGGCATGATCGCGAAGAACAGGCGCGTGGTTGCGTCGTCGATGTCGGATGGCATGGCCGCCCCCGCCCCGGACGCCCAGGTGCGGACGCGCGGCGCGAGCGGTAGCATAGCCGCTCGTCCACGGAGGCACACCATGCAACGACTCGCGGATCGCGTCGCCGTCGTCACCGGCGCCGCGCAGGGGATCGGGCTCGCCATCTCCGAACGGTTCGTGGCGGAAGGCGCGCGCGTGCTGATGTGCGACCTCGAGGCGGCGCGCGCCGCCGAGGCCGCGCGAAGCATCGACCCGTCCGGCGCGCGCACGCGCGCTCACGGCGGCGACGTGTCGAAGAAGGCGACGGCCATCGCGCTCGTCGACGCGGCGGTCGGGGCGTTCGGCAGCCTCGACATCCTCGTCAACAACGCCGGCATCACGCACGCGGCCGAGTTCCTCGACCTGGACGAGGCGGATTTCGACCGCGTCCTCGCGGTGAACCTGAAGTCGATGTTCCTGTGCGGCCAGGCCGCGGCGCGGCGCATGGTCGCGCAGGGCAATGGCGGCGCGATCGTCAACATGTCGTCGGCGAACGCGGTCGTCGCGATCCCGAACCAGGTGCCCTACGTCGTCAGCAAGGGCGGCATCAACCAGCTCACCAAGGTGATGGCGATCTCGCTCGCGGCGCACGGCATCCGCGTGAACGGCATCGGGCCGGGCACGATCGCGACCGAGCTCGCGAAACAGGCGGTGCTCGGCAGCGAGGAGGCGAAGCGCAAGATCCTCTCGCGCACGCCGATGGGCCGGCTGGGCGAGCCCTCCGAGGTCGCGGCGATCGCGGCGTTCCTCGCGTCCGACGACGCGTCGTACCTCACCGGCCAGACGATCTATCCGGACGGCGGTCGGCTCGCGCTCAACTACACGGTGCCGGTCGCGTGATGCCGGGCGACGCGAACGTCGGCCCCGCGCGGATCGACCGATGACGAAGCGCTGGCGGCACGCAGCGATGCTGTTGGCGCTCGCGGGCCACGCGGCGGTCGGCAACGCGCAGCAACCTGCGCGCGTCCCCAGGGTCGGCTTCGTCGCTGCCGCCCATCCCGCCGCGGTCGCGGCGCGCACCGAAGCGTTCCGGCAGGGACTCAGGGAGCTGGGCTACGTCGAGGGTCGGAACATCGTCGTCGATTACAGGTATGCGGAGGAGCAGGTCGATCGCGTGCCCGCCATCCTCGATGAATTGATCCGGCTGAATACGGATGTGATCGTCTCGGCCGGACCGTCGGTCACGCGTAGAGCGCGAAAGGTCACGTTGTCGGTCCCGATCGTCATGGCCTTCGACGCCGATCCGGTCGGCTCGGGCGTCATCGCGAGCCTCGCGCGACCCGGGGGCAACGTCACCGGAATGTCGATCGTCGCGTCGGATCTGTCGGGCAAGACGCTCGAGCTCCTGAAGTCCGTCGTCCCGAAGCTCGCTCGCGTCGTCGTCTTCGAGAACTCCATCGAGCCCGGCAACGCGCAGACTTTGCGGGCGACGCGCGAGGCCGCCGAAGCGTTGGACGTGCGTCTGCAGGTCGTCGACGTGAGGTATCCCGCGGACATCGAGCCGGCGTTTCTCGCGGCGACCCGCGGGGGCGCGGATGCGCTTGTCGTCCTGTCGAGCCCGCTCATCCTGTTCCACCGCGCGCAGATCGCCAGATTGGCTGCGACCCATCGCCTCCCCGCGATCTATCCCTACGCCGACGTCGTCGACGCCGGCGGACTCATGACCTACGGCGTGAGCTTCAACGATCTGTTCCGCCGCACGGCGGGCTTCGTCGACAGAATTCTCAAGGGAGCAAGGCCCGCGGACCTGCCGGTCGAACAGCCGACCAAGTTCGAGCTGGTCATCAACCGGGGGGCCGCGAAGCGCATCGGTCTCGTCATTCCGGCCGACGTGCTTGCGCGCGCGGATCGGATCGTCGACTGAGCCCGCGTGGACTTCCCACGGAATGGCAGACACGCCGGCGCCTACTTCTTCCTCAAGATCCGGGCTGCCTTCCCCGGAATTCGGTGAAGAACCAAAAAAAACCGCGCCCGGTCGGGGCGCGGCTCACCTGCCGGCAACGGACGCGGGTTACGCGTTCGCGGCCTTCTTGTCGAAGAACTGCTCGTCCTCGGTCGAGTGCTTGAGCGCGGTCGTCGACGACTGGCTGCCCTGCACGGTCGTCGTGACGGCGTCGAAGTAGCCGGTGCCGACCTCGCGCTGGTGCTTGACCGCGGTGAAGCCCTTCTCGGCCGCGGCGAACTCGGCTTCCTGCATCTCGACGAACGCGCTCATGCCGGTCCGCGCGTAGCCGTGGGCGAGGTTGAACATCGAGTAGTTGAGGCTGTGGAAGCCCGCCAGCGTGATGAACTGGAACTTGTAGCCCATCGCACCCAGCTCGCGCTGGAAGCGCGCGATCGTCGCATCGTCGAGGTTCTTCTTCCAGTTGAACGACGGCGAGCAGTTGTACGCGAGCATCTTGCCCGGGAACTTCGCCTGGATCGCCTCGGCGAACGCCTTCGCGAACGCGAGGTCGGGCTTGCCGGTCTCGCACCAGATCAGGTCGGCGAACGGCGCGTAGGCGAGACCGCGCGAGATGGCCTGGTCGAGGCCGTTGCGCGTGCGGAAGAAACCTTCGACGGTCCGCTCGCCGGTGAGGAACGGCTTGTCGGTGTCGTCGACGTCGGACGTCACGAGGTCCGCCGCTTCCGCGTCGGTGCGCGCGAGCAGGATCGTCGGCACGCCCATGCAGTCGGCGGCGAGCCGCGCCGCGACGAGCTTCTCCACCGCCTCGCGCGTCGGCACGAGCACCTTGCCGCCCATGTGGCCGCACTTCTTGACGGAGGCGAGCTGGTCCTCGAAGTGAACGCCCGCAGCGCCCGCCTCGATCATCGACTTCATCAGCTCGAACGCGTTCAGCACGCCGCCGAAGCCGGCCTCGGCGTCGGCGACGATCGGCGCGAAGAAGTCGACGTCGCCCTTGCCTTCCATGTGCTGAATCTGGTCGGCGCGCGCGAACGTGTTGTTGATGCGCTTGACGACCATCGGGACCGAGTTCGCGGGATACAGCGACTGGTCGGGATACATCTCGCCCGCGATGTTGGCGTCGGCCGCGACCTGCCAGCCGGACAGGTAGATCGCCTTCAGGCCGGCCTT
>CALDKM010000053.1:0-6655 GCA_937898875.1 uncultured Pseudomonadota bacterium
CGTTCGCGCAGGCGGGCGTGCGCGTCGTGCCGCCGGCGGTCGCCCGCCGCGGCGCCTTCGTCGCGAGGAACGTCGTGCTGATGCCCTCGTACGTCAACATCGGCGCCTACGTCGACGAAGGCACGATGGTCGACACCTGGGCGACGGTCGGCTCGTGCGCGCAGATCGGGAAGAACGTGCACCTGTCGGGCGGCGTGGGCATCGGCGGCGTGCTCGAGCCCGTCCAGGCGAATCCGACGATCATCGAGGACAACTGCTTCATCGGCGCACGCTCGGAAGTCGTGGAGGGCGTGATCGTCGAGGAGAACTCGGTGCTCGGCATGGGGGTGTTCATCGGCCAGAGCACGAAGATCTACGACCGCGCGACCGGCGAGACCACCTACGGCCGCGTGCCTTCCGGGTCCGTCGTCGTCGCCGGGAGCCTGCCCGCCGCCGACGGCAGCCACAGCCTCTACTGCGCCGTGATCGTGAAGCGCGTCGACGCGAAGACGCGCTCGAAGACCGGCATCAACGAGCTCCTGAGAGCATGAGAGCCCCCACGCCGACGTCGGTCCAGATCAAGACCGCCGAGGACATCGCAGGCATGCGCGTGGCGGGACGGCTGGCGTCCGAGCTGCTCGACTTCCTGACTCCGCACGTCCGGCCGGGAATCGCAACGCGCGAGATCGACAAGCTCGCCCACGACTACATGGTCGACGTGCAGCACACGGTCCCGGCCACGCTGAACTACCAGCCGCCGGGACACACGCCGTACCCGGCGTCGCTGTGCACGTCGGTCAACCACGTCGTGTGCCACGGAATCCCCGGCGACCGCAAGCTCAGGGCCGGCGACATCGTCAACGTCGACGTCACGGTGATCATGGACGGCTACCATGGGGATTCGAGCCGCATGTTCTGCGTGGGGGCGCCGTCGATCCAGGCGAAACGCCTGTGCGACGTCACCTACGAAGCGATGTGGAAGGGCATACGCGTCGTGCGTCCCGGCGCTCAGCTCGGCGACATCGGGCACGTGATCCAGAAGCACGCGGAAGGGCACGGCTACGCGATCGTGCGCGAGTTCTGCGGCCACGGGATCGGCCGGAACTTCCACGAAGAGCCGCAGGTACTCCACTACGGTCGACCCGGCACCGGACTCACGCTCCAGGCAGGCATGACCTTCACGATCGAACCGATGGTCAACGCCGGAAAGCCGGGCATCCGGTGCCTGGCCGACGGCTGGACCATCGTCACCGCCGATCACTCGCTTTCCGCGCAGTGGGAGCACACGGTGCTCGTGACGCCCGACGGCTACGAGATCCTCACGCAGTCCGCCGGCACGCCCCCTCCGCCCCCCGCCTGACCGTCGCGATGGACACGGCGACGCCCGCCCGCGCCGAGGCTCCGTCGTTCCCGCCGCCGGCGTCGCTGCGCGCCGCGCTCAAGGCCGGACGCGAGGCGCTGCGCGACGCCTTTCTCGCGCGTCCGGACACCCCGAAGCTGCTCGGCGCGCACGCGCGGCTCGTCGATCGGACGATTCGCGAGGTGTGGCGCGCATCGGGCATGCCCTCGCACGCGGCGCTCGTCGCGGTCGGCGGCTACGGTCGCGGCCAGCTCTACCCGCACTCGGACGTCGACGTGCTGATCCTGCTGGCGGCGGAAGCCGGCGGCACCGGCGCGGGCGACACGACGGCGATCGAACGCTTCCTCGCCGCGCTCTGGGACGTCGGGCTCGAAGCGAGCCACGCCGTGCGCACCGTCGCCCAATGCGTGAGCGAGATGGCCGTCGACGCGACGATCCGCACGAGCCTGCTCGAGCATCGCTGGCTCGCGGGCGACCGACGGCTCTGCCGCGAGTTCGGGCAGGCGTTCGCCGGCGCGATGGACCCTTGTGCGTTCTACGAGGCGAAGGCGCTCGAGCAGCAGCAGCGGCACCTCAAGCATCACGACGCGGCCTACAACCTCGAGCCCAACGTCAAGGAGAGTCCCGGGGGCTTGCGCGACCTGCAGACGGTCGTCTGGATCGCGCGCGCCGCGGGCCTCGGGCGGACGTGGCCGGAGCTCGCGCGCGCGGGGCTCATGACGATGACCGAGGCGCGCGCGGTATCGCGGCAGGAGCGACTGATCGGCGCGCTGCGCGTGCGCCTGCACTACCTCGCCGGGCGCCGCGAGGACCGGCTGGTGTTCGATCAGCAATCGGCGCTCGCGCGGCAGCTGGGCTACGCGGACACGTCGACCCGGCGCGCGAGCGAGCAGCTGATGCAGCGCTACTACCGCGCGGCGAAGACCGTGCGGCAGGTCAACACGATCCTGCTTCAGAACCTGCACGCGCGCCTGTTCCCGATCCCGCGCGATCCGGTGCCGATCAACGGCGACTTCTGCGCGATCGACGAGCTCCTCCACGTCGCGGGCGAAGACCTGTTCGACCGGAAGCCCTCCGCGATGCTCGACGCGTTTCTGCTGATGGAGCGCCATCCCGAGCTCAAGGGCATGAGCGCGCGTACGCTGCGGGCGCTCTGGCGCGGTCGCCGCCGCATCGACGCGGCCTTCCGGCGGGATCCCGCGAACCGCGCGCGCTTCCTGGCGCTGTTCCGCGAACCGCGCGGCATCACGCACGAGCTCCGCCGCATGAACCTCTACGGCATCCTCGGCGCGTACCTGCCGGCGTTCGGGCGCATCGTCGGCCAGATGCAGCACGACCTGTTCCACGTCTACACGGTCGACGAGCACATCCTGATGGTGATCCGGAACCTGCGCCGGTTCACCGAGGCGCAGCACGCGCACGAGTACCCGCTCTGCTCGCGCCTGATCGCGGACCTCCCGAACAGGGAGGTGCTCTACCTCGCCGGGCTGTTCCACGACATCGCGAAGGGCCGCGGCGGCGACCACTCGACGCTGGGATCGCGCGACGCCAGGCGCTTCTGCCGCGAGCACGGGGTGAACGGGAAGGATGCCGCCGACATCGCCTGGCTCGTCGGGCAGCACCTGACCATGTCGTCGACCGCGCAGAAGCAGGACCTTTCGGACCCGGACGTCGTCGCGGCGTTCGCCGCGAAGGTCGGCACGGACGAGCGGCTCGTGCTGCTCTACATCTTCACCGTCGCCGACATCCGCGGGACGAGCCCCAAAGTCTGGAACGCGTGGAAGGCGCAGCTGCTCGAAGACCTGTTCAACGCGACCCGGCGCGTGCTCTCCGGTGGCGACGCCAGGCGCACGCTGGGCGACTCGCTGCACGCGCGGCAGGCCGATGCGCAGCGCCTGCTCCGGCTCTACGCGGTGCCGGACGGCGCGGAAGGAAAGCTCTGGCGCCATCTCGACACGCCGTACTTCCAGCGCCACACGGCCGACGAGATCGCGTGGCACGCGCGCAACCTGTACTGGCGGGTCGACCGGACCGAGCCCGTCGTGAAGGCGCGGCTGTCGCGCACCGGCGCGGGGCTGCAGGCGCTCGTCTACATGCCCGACCAGACGGCGCTGTTCGCGCGGATCTGCGGCTACTTCGGCCGCGCCGGGCTGTCGATCCTGGACGCCAAGGTACACACGACCCGGCACGGCTACGCGCTCGACACGTTCGCGCTCCAGGACACGACCGCGACGAGCGGCTCGTCGCGGGAGACGATCACGCGCATCGAGCACGATCTCAACGAGGTGCTGGTCGAACGGGCGCCGCTCGAGCCGCCGGCTTCGGGGCGCGTGCCCCGCCAGCTGCGGCATTTCCCGCTCACGCCCGAGATCCGGATCTTCCCCGACGACAAGGGCACGCACTACATTCTCGAGGTCGTCGCGGGCGACCGCCCCGGGCTCCTCGCCCGCATCGCATGGGTGCTCGCGATCGCGAACGTCAACGTCGCCAGCGCCAAGATCAACACGCTGGGAGAGCGTGCCGAGGACGTGTTCCTGATCGACGGCAACCGCCTGCACGACGAGCAGGCGCTGCTGAAGCTCGAGACGGCGCTCTACGAGCAGCTGCGCGTGTAGCGCCACGCGGTCCGGCGCCGACGGCGTAGCATCGAAGCCCGCCTACCGACGAGCCTTCCGGTGAATCCGCGCCGCCGCCGCCGCCCTCGTCGCGGGGGTCGCCCGCGCCCAGGGCAGACCGCCGCGGATCGGCGAGCTCGGCGACGCCTTCGACCCGTTCCGGCGCGAGCGCGCACAGGCGCTCGTCGTTCAGGTGAGCCCCCTCATGCTCGAGCACCGGGCGGTCGTCGTCGAGCGTGCCGCCCGCGACCGGCTTCCGGCGATCCACGAGGCGCGCAACTTCGTCGAGGCCGGCGGGCTCGTCGCGTACGGTCCCGATCTCCGCGACACCTACCGGCGCGCGGCCGCCTTCGTCGACCGCATCCTCAAGGGGGCGAGCCCTCGCGACCTGCCGGTCGAGCAATCGGCGAGCCTCGCGCTGTCGATCAACCTGAAGGCGGCGAAGGCGCTGGGATTGGAGATTCCGACGTCGCTGCGCCTGCGGGCGGACGAGTTCGTCGAGTAGTCGCGCGGATCCGCGACCGCGATCACTCCTCCCCTTCGGCGTCCGGGAACAGGATCTCGGTGTAACCGAACCGGCGCATGTCGGTCATCCGCATCGGATAGAGGATGCCGTCGAGGTGATCGCACTCGTGCTGGACGACGCGCGCGTGGAATCCCGTGACTTCGCGCTCGATGCGGTTGCCCGACGGATCGAATCCCTCGTACCGAAGCGCAGCGTGGCGCGCGACGACGCCGCGAAGCCCCGGCACCGACAGGCAGCCTTCCCAGCCTTCCTCGATCTCGTCGGAGAGCGGCGTGAGCACCGGGTTGACGAGCTCGGTATAGGGCACCGGGTCGGCCTCCGGGTAACGCGGATTGACGTCGACGCCGAAGATCACGACACGCAGCCCCACGCCGATCTGCGGCGCCGCGAGCCCGGCTCCGTTCTGCGCGGCCATCGTGTCGCGCATGTCCCGGAGGAGATCGTCGAGCTCGCGCGTGCCGAACCGCTCGACCGGGGCGCTCACGCGCCACAGCCGCGGATCGCCCATCCTCAGCACCTCGCGGATCATCGCGCGCCCTCCGCCGGGGCCGTGGGCGGCACCGCGATGGGCGCCAGGTGCTCGAGCAGCGTGCGCACCTTCGCGATCCCCTCGTCCAGCGTCTTCGCGAGCGCCTGCATCGAAATCGCATGCGTGCTGTCGCCACGGCCGGCGGCGTGGTTGACGACGACGCAGATCGCCGCGTACGGCAGGTCGAGCTCGCGGGCGAGCGCCGCCTCCGGCATTCCGGTCATTCCGACCAGGGTCGCGCCGTCCCGGTCCATCCGGTCGATCTCGGCCGCGGTCTCGAGCCGAGGACCGTTCGCGGCGCCGTAGACGCCGCCGTCGGCGAGCCCGATGCCCGCGGCCCTTGCGGCGTCGAGGCACCGCGCACGCAGCCAGGGCGTGTAGGGCCGCGTGAAATCCACGTGCACGACCTTTCCTTCCTCGCCGTCGAAGTACGTCGAGGCACGCCCGCTCGTGTAGTCGATCAGCTGGTGGGGCAGCACCAGTGTCCCGGGGGGGGCGCCGCGAATCCCGCCGACCGAGGCGACGGCCAGCACCGCGGTGGCTTCGCGCGCCCTCAACGCCCACAGGTTGGCCCGGTAGTTGACCCGGTGCGGCGGGATCGTGTGTCCGTGGCCGTGGCGGGCGAGAAACAGGGCCGGCCGGCCCGCGATGCTCCCGAAAAGCAGCGGCGCCGACGGCTCGCCGTAGGGAGTCCGGACGACCTCGCGCCGAGTCACGGCGAGCGTCGACAGTTGCGTGAGGCCGCTGCCTCCGATGATTGCCAGCATGGAAATTGCTTGAGAGTCGGTTTTCCTGGGGGGCGGGCCGCTGCCAGCCCTGGGGACCGGGTCCGGGGCCACAGGTGGTCCACGGCCGGGATTCATGACATCATCATGGCGCCCCGTCCCGGGAAACCGGGAACCGGAACCGGTCAGGGGCGCGCCGACCATTGTAGCCGCGAGACGCCGAATGTACCTGGACCGCCTGTTCAAGCTGATGGCCGAGAAGCAGGCCTCGGACATCTTCATCTCGTGCGGCGCGCCGATCAACATCAAGGTCAACGGCGTCGTCTCCCCCGTCTCGACGCAGCCGATGGACCCCGAGACGGTCCGCCGGATCGCCTACGAGCTGATGACGAAGGACCAGGCGCGCGAGTTCGAGAACGAGCTCGAGATGAACCTGTCGCACCTGGACCGGGCGGTCGGCAACTTCCGGATCAACATCTTCCGGCAGCGCGGCACGCTCGCGCTCGTCATCCGCTACGTCCGCAGCAACGTGCCGCCGTTCGAGAAGCTGCGCCTGCCCCCCGTGCTGCTCGACATGGTGATGGCCAAGCGCGGCCTGGTGCTCGTCGCGGGCGCGACCGGCTCGGGCAAGTCGACGACGCTCGCGGCGATGATCGACTACCGGAACTCGAACAAGAGCGGCCACATCCTGACGATCGAGGACCCGATCGAGTACCTGTACGAGCACCGCAAGAGCATCGTCAATCAGCGCGAGATCGGCATCGACACGCAGACCTACCAGCTCGCGCTTCAGAACGCGCTGCGCGAGGCGCCCGACCTCATCATGATCGGCGAGATCCGGGACAAGGAGACGATGCAGTCGGCCCTGCTGCACACGCTGACCGGCCACCTGTGCCTGTCGACGATCCACGCCAACAACAG
>CALDKM010000054.1:0-6657 GCA_937898875.1 uncultured Pseudomonadota bacterium
TCCGCCACGGCCGCCTCGCACGCACCTATGCAGAGTTCGAGCGGCGCGCGCGCCGGCTCGCGAGCGCGCTCGCCCGGCGCGGCGTGCGCCGCGGCGACACCGTCGCCGTGATGGCGCCCAACATCCCCGCGATGCTCGAACTGCACTACGCGGTGCCAGCGCTGGGCGCAGTCCTCAATGCGCTCAACGTCCGGCTCGATGCCGCGGCGCTCGCGTTCTGCCTCTCACACGGAGAGGCGAAGGTCGTGCTCACCGACCCGGAGTTCGCGCCGGCGATGCGGGGCGCGCTCGCCGCGCTCGGGCGCGACGTCCTCGTCGTCGACATCGACGACCCCGAATCGCCGGGCGGCGAGAGGCTCGGCAGCGTCGCGTACGAAGCGCTGCTCGCCGAGGGCGACCCCGCTTTCGCGTGGCCGGGGCCGCTCGACGAGTGGGACTCGCTCGCGCTGCTCTACACGTCCGGCACGACCGGCGACCCGAAGGGCGTCGTCTACCACCATCGAGGCGCCTACCTGAACGCGCTCGGCAACGCGCTCGCGTTCCGGCTGGCGGCGCACAGCGTCTACCTGTGGACGCTGCCGATGTTCCACTGCAACGGCTGGACCTACACGTGGGCGGTCACCGCGGCCGGCGCGACGCACGTGTGCCTGAGGCGCGTCGAGCCCGCCGCGGTCTTCCGGGCGATCCGCGAGCACCGCGTCACGCACCTGTGCGGCGCGCCGATCGTGCTGTCGATGCTCATTCACGCGCCGGCCGACGCGAAGCTCGCGTTCGACCACGCCGTCGACGTCGCGACCGGCGGCGCCGCGCCGCCCTCTGCGGTGATCGAGGCGATGGAGGCGATGGGCTTCCGCGTCACGCACCTGTACGGCCTCACCGAGTCCTACGGTCCCGCGATGCTGTGCGTGCCCCAGGACGGGTGGGGCGGACTGGCGCTCGCCGACCGCGCGCGCCGGATGGCGCGCCAGGGCGTCGCGATGCCGACGCTCGCCGGCGCCAGGGTCGCGGATCCGGAGACGGGCGTGCCGGTGCCGCGCGACGGCGCGACCATGGGCGAACTGATGCTCCGCGGGAACACGGTGATGAAGGGCTATCTCAAGAATCCGCAGGCGACCGCGAAGGCGTTCGCGCACGGCTGGTTCGCGACCGGCGATCTCGCCGTCTGGCATCCCGACGGCTACGTCGAGGTCCGCGACCGCAGCAAGGACATCATCATCACCGGCGGCGAGAACGTGAGTTCGCTCGAGGTCGAGGAGTGCCTCTACCGTCATCCGCAGGTCATGGAGGCCGCCGTCGTCGCTCGGCCCGACGAACGCTGGGGCGAGACACCATGCGCGTTCGTGACGCTGAAGCCCGGTGCGTCCGGGGTCGATGCCGACGAGATCATCGCGTGGTGCCGCGAGCGGCTCGCGCACTTCAAGGCGCCGAAGACCGTCGTGTTCGGCGCGCTGCCCAAGACCTCGACCGGCAAGATCCAGAAATTCGCGCTGCGCGAACGGGCCAAGGGCCTCTAAAATCGGTAATCGTGCGATAAAAGTAGACTATCGTCACATATCTTTCAGCAATTTCGTCTATCGTCCATCATCGACGAACGCGGTGGGCGGACCCGCCAATGCCCCGCCCGACGGCGCCGGACCGGCGCCCTCAAGACGTCGGGACCCGGCCCCCGGCGAGCATGCGCGCGATGGCCCGCCCGGCCGCTTCGCCACTCGCGACGGCGGCCTCGATCGTTGCCGGGAGGCCCGGGTCGAGATAGTCGCCGGCAAGGTGCATCCTCGGACCGATCGCGGAAGTGCGCGGTCGCCGCAGTCCGGGCTCGCAGGCGAACGTCGCGCGCCGCTCCACGATCACCTGCGACCAGACGGCCATCGGGAACGACGGCTTCAGCCGCTTGAGCTGCGCCTGCACGCGGCCGGCCAGCGCCTTGACGTCGAGGTCGTCGTGCGCGCCTGCCCCCGAGATCACGACGGCGACGAGCCCCTTGAGCGCACGCGCGGCCGCGGCTTCCGGGGCGCGCTCGAGCGCGTCGTGCCGGTCGAAGATCCACTGGCCCGGCGCGTCGTCGAGCCGCGAGATCCGCGACGGGAGCCGCACGCGCTCGCGCAGCCCCAGGTAGACCGTCGCCGTCGACTCGTAGCGCATCGCGGCGGTCGCGTCGAGGGCGTCCGCGACGTCCGGCTGCGCCGCCACGTCCGGCGCGAACACGTGGGCGAGCTGGTGCGGGCCGACCGCGACGATCGCTGCGGCTGCGCGCCAGGTTGCGCCGCCGGCGTGGATGTCGACGCCCCGGTCCGACGCGGACGCCACGACCGCGGCGGACCGCAGCCGGATATCCCCGCCGCGGGCCTCGATGCGCCGGGCGGCGGGCTCGGGGAAGAGCTCGGAGAGGTCGAGCATCGGCAGCAGGAAGTCGGACGCGCCGGGGCCGTGGGCGACGCGGCCGAGCAGGTGGGCGAACACCTGCGCCGAGGCGCGGTCGGTGGGCGTGTTGAGCGCGGCGAGCGCGAGCGGCGCGAAGACGCCGCGCGCGACGCGCGGCGGCAGCGACGCGAGCATCGCGTCGACGGATTCCGCGGCGGGGCGCTCGTAGTTCGACTCGCGCAGCGCCTTCAGCCAACGCAGCGCGGCGACGCGCTCGCCGAGGCCGATCCCCTTGGCGAGCGCGAGCCCGGCCGCGATGTTCCACGGCGGCGGCAGTCGCGATGCCCGCATGCGGATCGCGGCCGCGTCGCGCGCGAACGGCGCGATCTCGAGCCGTTGCCGGTGCAGTCCGGGGTCGACGCGGCGGCCGTGCACGGCTCCCAGCGCCGACCGCGTGGCATCGTAGGCGCCGACGAGCAGGTGCTGGCCGTTGTCGATCGCGAGCCCGGCGCGCTCGACGCGGCGCGCGCGGCCGCCGAGCACGCTCGCCGCCTCGTGCAGGACGACCGGGATGCCCCGGCTCGAGAGCGCCCACGCTGCCGCGCATCCGGCCCATCCGCCGCCGATCACGGCGACCGGCACTCCGGCGCGGCCGCGCTTCGACGCGGTGTCGGCGTTCACGCTCACACCGAACGCGCCGTGCGCCACGCGATCCACAGCTTGCGCAGCGGCGTCAGCGCGATCCGGCGGTCCAGCACGTGGTAGCCGTCGCGCGCGATCTCGTCCAGGAGCGCGCGGTAGATCGCGGCCATCGCGAGGCCCGCGCGCTGCGCCTTGCGGTCGCGAGGGGCGAGCTGCCCCATCGCGCGGTCGTACCAGGCGCGCGCCCGATCGACCTCGAACGCCATCAGCGCGGAAAAGCCGGGCTCCTCGCGCGCCCGGAGGACCGCGGACGCCGACACGCCGAAGCGCGCGAGATCCTCCTGCGGGAGGTAGATGCGGCCGCGGCGCGCGTCCTCGCCGACGTCGCGGACGATGTTGGTGAGCTGGAACGCGATGCCGAGGTCACGTGCGAACCCGGCGGTCGATGCCTCCTCGTAGCCGAAGATCTCGGCCGACATGAGCCCCACGACCCCGGCGACGCGATGGCAGTAGCGCTCGAGATCGGCGAAGTCCGCGTAGCGCTGCTGCGCGAGATCCATCGCCATGCCGTCGATCACCGCGTCGAAGTGCTCGCGTGGCAGCCGGAACGAGCGAACGACCGGCACGAGCGCCTTCGCGACCGGGTGCTGCGGCACTCCCTCGTACGTTGCGCCGACCTCGGCGCGCCACCACGCGAGCTTGGCCCGGGCGACCGCCGGGTCGTGCACTTCGTCGACGACGTCGTCGACCTCGCGGCAGAATGCGTAGAGCGCAGTGATCGCGCGCCGTCGCTCCGGCGGAAGGAGCCTGAAGCTGTAGTAGAAGGACGACCCGCTCCGTGCGGCCCTCGACTCGCAGTACTGGTCCGGGCTCATGCGGCCCCTCCCCGGGGCACCAGCGTTCGCCAGCCCACGCGAAGCCAGTCGGAGGTCGAGAGCACCGGGCGCGAACGGAACACGTCGCCGTCGACGGCATCGATGCGGTCGAGGATCGCGAGGCCGCCGGCGACGACGGCGCGAAGCTCGAGGCCGATGCGCCAGGGCAGGCGCGACGCGAGCGGCCGGCCCTCGAGGAGCATCTCGCGGGCGCGCGCGGTCTCGAAGCGCATCAGCGTGCGCCAGGCGGCGTCGCAGCGCGACTCGGCGATCTGCCGCTCGGTCACGCGGTGGCGGGCGAGTTCGTCCTGCGGCAGGTAGACGCGGCCCTTCCCGTAGTCGACCGCGACGTCCTGCCAGAAGTTGGCGAGCTGGAGCCCGGTGCAGATCGCGTCGCTCGCCTCGAGGTTCGCCGCGGACTCCCGCCGGTAGAGCGCGAGCAGCAGGCGTCCGACCGGATCCGCCGACCGGCGGCAGTAGTCGCGCAGCGCCGCGAAGTCCGCGTAGCGATGCACCGTCACGTCCTGTGCGAATGCGGACAGCAGGTCGGCGAGGGGCGCGGTCGGGAGGGCGTGCTCCCGGACCGCGCGGTCGAGCTCCGCGAACGGCGCCTCCCGGAGCAACGGATCCTCGAGGCGGCCCTCGATCGCATCGACGGCGCGGCGGAACCGCGCGAGTGCGTCTAGACGCGTCTGCGGCGCGGCGTCGCCCTCGTCCGCGAGGTCGTCGGCGGCACGGGCGAACCGGTAGATGGCGACGACGGCGCGGCGCTCGCGCGGAGGCACGAGGAACGAGGCGACCGGGAAATTCTCGTAGTGGCCGACGGACAAGCGCAGTGCCTGGGAAGGGCCGTGGCGGGAGCCGGTGGCCGGCGGGTCCGCGATCGGCTAGAATTCGACGTTTGGCAGCCGGGTGCGGCTGGATCTTCTCCGAGGCCCGTGCGCCGCGAAAGTGGCGGAATCGGCAGACGCACCGGATTTAGGTTCCGGCGGGGTCACCCGTGGGGGTTCGAGTCCCCCCTTTCGCACCACCGCCGGCGTCGTTCCGCGGCGGCGAACGAACCGCTGTGGAATGTAGCACGGGCGCCGCTTTCCCCCTCGACCTCCTTCGCGCGAGACGCGATCCCTACGATTGCACGAACCTTTCCCATGACCGAGACCTCTCCCTCCTCCGGCCTCGAGCGCCGCCTCGACGTTGCCGTGCCGCTGCGCGACATCGACGGTGAAGTTCAGAAGCGCATCGCCAACCTCGCGAAGAGCGTGAAGGTTCCCGGCTTCCGCCCGGGGCACGTGCCGCTCAGGATGGTCGAGCAGCAGTACGGCCCGCAGGTCCGCTCCGACGTCATCTCCGAAGCGGTGCAGGCCCGCTTCAACGACGCGGTCCGCGCCCAGAACCTGCGCGTGGCCGGCTTTCCGCGCATCGAGCCGCACCCGAGCCCCACGAAGGCGGGCGAGGCGCTCGAGTTCTCGGCCGTCTTCGAGGTCTATCCCGAGATCAAGCTGGGCGACCTCTCGGTCGTGACCGTCGAGCGGCCCCAGGTCGACATCGGCGAGGCCGACGTCGACCGTACGGTCGACGTGCTGCGTCGCCAGCACGCCCAGTGGAACGAGGTCGGCCACGGCGCCGCGGAAGGCGACCGGGTCGTCGTCGACTTCACCGGGACGATCGACGGCGTCGAGTTCGCGGGCGGCCAGGCGCGCGACTTCACGATCACGGTGGGCGAGGCGCGCATGCTGCCGGAGTTCGAGGCGGCGGTGGCCGGCATGCGCGCAGGCGAACAGAAGACGTTCACGCTCGAGTTTCCCGCGGACTACCACGGCAAGGAGGTCGCCGGGAAGACCGCCCGGTTCGCGCTGACGGCGAAGCGCGTCCTCGCCCCCACGCTTCCGGCACTCGACGACGCGTTCGCGCGGAGCTTCGGCGTCGCGTCGGGATCGATCGCGGACCTCCGCGCCGAGATCGCCCAGAACCTCGAGCTCGAACTCGCGCGCAAGGTCGAGTCGGTGGTGAAGGACCAGGCGCTCGCCGCGCTGCGCAGCAACGCCGCGTTCACGCCGCCGCGCTCGCTGGTCGAGGAGGAGGCGATGGCGATGGCCGGCCGCATGGCCGAGAACCTGCGCCAGCAGGGCATGAAGCCCGAGGACGTCCAGGTCACGCCGGACATGTTCCTGGCGCAGGCGGAGGACCGGGTCGTGATCGGCCTCGTCCTGGGGGACCTCGTCCGCAACCACGGCCTCGCCGCCACCCGCGAGCAGGTGCGCGCGCGCGTCGAGGCCGCGGCGAAGACCTACGAGCAGCCGGAAGCCGTCGTGCGCTGGCACTACGAGAAGCCCGAGCGGCTGGTCGAGTTCGAGACGGCGGCCCTCGAGCGGAACGTCGTCGACTGGGTGCTATCGAAGACCCGGGTCGTCGACCGGCCGACGACGTTCGAGGCGCTGATGGGGCCGGCACGCGCCTGAACGGCGGGCGCGACCGCTTGACGGCGGGGCGTACGGGTCCCATCTTGTCATCATGCGTGGGCGCCGATCGGGCGTCGACGTTGTCAACTACAACGCAGGAACCGCGAAAATGACCGAACCGCAGGCCCTGGGCCTCATCCCGATGGTGATCGAGCAGAGCGGACGCGGAGAGCGCGCGTACGACATCTACTCGCGCCTGCTGAAGGAGCGGGTCGTGTTCCTGGTCGGTCCCGTCAACGAGGCGACCGCGAACCTCGTCGTCGCCCAGTTCCTGTTCCTCGAGTCCGAGAATCCGGACAAGGACATCCATTTCTACATCA
>CALDKM010000055.1:0-5148 GCA_937898875.1 uncultured Pseudomonadota bacterium
CGCGTAGCGGCCGTCGCCGAGCAGCGCGGCGGCGATCGCGGTGAACGCCATGAACACCGGGTACTCCCAGCCGCCGTTCGGCGACGAGAAGAGCCATCCGTTCCCGGCGTGCGCCCACGCGGCGCCGAGCAGCACCGGCACGAGCGCCGCAGCGACGGCGCGGGTACGGTAGCCGACGAGGAGTGCGATGCCGCCGAGCACTTCCGCGGCGATCGTCAGGTAGGCGAGCGGGCCGGGCAGGCCGAGCGACTCGAAGAACTTGACGGTGCCGGCGGGCGTGAAGACGAAGTACTTGAGGAGGCCGTGGGCCACGAACATCGTGCCCAGCGTGAGCCGCAGCGTGAGCGCGGCGAGGTCGATCCGGCGGTCGTTCATGGGGGGTCCCTGTTCGGTCGAGGCGGCGGTTGCCGCGGTGAGAGAATTGTGCGGCTCGCAGGATTCGGGATAAAGACGATGAGTTAATATAAATTATTGCGTTTTATGCAATAATCGTCGCAGTGGATCGATTGCAGGCAATTACGGCGTTCGTCACCGTCGTCGAGGCCGGGAGCTTTGCCCGGGCCGCCGAGCGTCTCGACGCGTCCGTGTCGGCCGTGTCCCGTCACGTCGCCGAACTGGAGGCGCACCTCGATGCGCGGCTGCTCAACCGCACGACGCGGCGGCTTTCGCTGACCGAGGCCGGCACGACGTTCCACGAGCGCTGCGTGCAATTGCTCGCCGACCTCGAGGAGGCCGAGCAGAGCGCGAGCCAGGGCGGCGCGACGCCGCGCGGCACGCTGAAGCTCACCTGTCCGATCACCTACGGCGTGCGCGTGCTGGCGCCGGCCATCGCCGCCTTCGTTGCGCGCCACGCGCAGGTGCGCGTCGACGCCGAACTCTCGGACCGTGCCGTCGACCTGGTCGACGAAGGCTTCGACCTCGCGGTGCGCATCGGCGCGATCCGAAGCCAGTTCCTCGTCGCGCGGCGCATCGGCTCGACCGCGCTCGTCTGCTGCGCGTCGCCCGGCTATCTCGCGCGCCACGGCACGCCGCGCGCGCCCGAGGACCTCTCGCGCCACGCGTGCCTCACGTACGAGTACGCGCCGGTGCGCAACCAGTGGCGATTCGCGGCGCCCGACGGCGGCGAGCGTGCGGTGCGCGTCGCGGGACCGATCCACGCGAACAACGGCCGCATGCTGGTCGCGCTCGCGGCCGAGGGCGCCGGCATCGCGTGCGAGCCCGACTTCATCGTCGCGCCAGAGATCGCCGGCGGCCGGCTCGTGCCGGTCCTCGAGGACTGGACCGCGCCGGCGATGCCGATCCACGCGGCCTATCCCTCGCGCCGCCACCTGTCGGCGAAGGTGCGCGCGTTCGTCGACTTCCTCGCCGAGCGGGCGGCCGGCGCGTGAATCGCCGAGCCCCCCGCCATGGCGCCCCGGTGTCGGACAAGGTGTCCGGCACCGGAGCTTCCGGAGGTCAGACGGCCTGGCCGGGCGCGAGCAGCGCCTGCGTTTCCGGATGCCGGCGCATGTACGAGCGCACGTAGGAGCAGTACGGCGCGACCTTCAGACCCTGGGCCTTCGCGTGCTCCAGCGTCGCGGCGACGAGCTTGCCCGCGATTCCGCGCCCTTCGAGCGCGGCCGGCACTTCGGTATGATGGATCTGGAGGACGTTGCCGACGCGCCGGTAGTCGCAGCGCGCGAGCGCGCCGCCGATCGACGCCTCGAATCGGCGCGCGTCGGCGTTGTGGACGATCTCGATCGGCGGGGGGGCGGTCATGGCGTCATGATAAGGGGTCGGGGCTCAAGTATTCGTTTGCCCGTCGCGATCTGTCCACTTTCCCGGGACGAAACATTACGGCGCTGACCCCTGTCGACGTCGTGTGCCTCGGCCATGCCGCGCTCGACCGTGTCTACACGGTCGGCGCGATCCCCTCGGTGCCGACGAAGGTGCGCGCGACCGGCTACCGCGAAGTCGGCGGCGGGATGGCCGCGAACGCCGCGTGCGCGATCGCGCGCCTCGGCGGACGCGTCGCGTTCTGGGGCCGCGCGGGCGAGGACGCGGCGGGCGAGGCGATGGCGCAGGAGTTCGCGGCGTACGGCGTGGACGCGCGCGCGTTCCGGCGGTTCGCGGGCTGCCGGTCGTCGCAGTCGGCGATCATCGTCGACGCGAAGGGCGAGCGCCTGATCGTCTCGCACCACGGCGACGTTCCCGACGACACGACGTGGCTGCCGCTCGACGACGTGCGGGAGGCGGGCGCCGTCCTCGCCGACGTGCGCTGGCCCGCCGGGACGCGCGCGCTGTTCGGCGCGGCGCGCGAAGCGGGCGTGCCCCGCGTGCTCGACGCCGATGTCGCGGAAGGTTCCGTCATCGGCGAGCTGCTGCGCCTCGCCGATCACGTCGTGTTCTCCGAGCATGGCCTCGCATGCTGGGCATCGCTGCCGGAACGCGCAGGCGAGAAGCAACGACTCGCGGCCCTGGAGCGGGCATGGCACGCGATGCGCGCCCAGGCGCCGTCGCACGCGTGCGCGGTGACCTGCGGCGAGGCGGGGTCCTGGTGGCTCACGAACGACGGCCCGCTGCACGTGCCCGCACCGGAGATCGACGCCGTCGACACGCTGGGCGCCGGCGACGTCTTCCATGGCGCCTACACGCTCGCGATCGCCGAGGGGCGCGACGTCGCGGCGGCGGCGCGGTTCGCCACGCTCGCGGCCGCGATCAAGTGCACGCGCCGCGGAGGACGCGCGGGCAGCCCCACCCGGGCCGAGGTCGCGGCGTACACGGCGCGCGGCTAGCGATCAGCCCGCCGCCTGCGCGATCAGCCTCCGCATCGCCGCGTCGGGCAGCCGCCCGCGCAACGCGCCGACGTTCTCGCGCAGATGTGCGGCCTGCGACGTCGCGGGGATCGCGCAGGTGACCGCCGGATGCGACACGACGAACTTGAGGAACAGCTGCGCCCAGTTGGTGCAGTCGATCTCGGCCGCCCACGACGGCAGCGCACGCCCGCGGACGCGGTCGAAGAGGTCGCCACCGTCGAACGGGCGGTTCGCGATCACCGCCGCGCCCCGGTCGCGTGCGAGCGGCAGCAGGCGCGCCTCGGCGTCGCGGTCGGCGGCGCTGTAGGTGAACTGCACGAAGTCGAACGCGACCTCGCGCATTGCGCGCTCGAGCTCGTCGTGGCGGCGGCCGTGCGAGGTCGTGATGCCGAGGTAGCGGATGCGCCCCTCGCGCTTCAGCGCGGCGAGCGTCGGCAGGTGCGTGCGCCAGTCGAGCATGTTGTGGACCTGGACGAGGTCGAGGCGCTCGACGCCCCAGAGCTTCAGCGAGCGCTCGACCTGCTGTGCGCCGGCCCAGCGCCCGGGCGTCCAGATCTTCGTCGCCGAGAACATCGGCGGCCGGCGAAGCTCGCGCGCGAGGTCGCCGATCACCTCCTCCGACGACCCGTACATCGGCGACGAGTCGATCACGCGCCCGCCCGAAGCGAGGAAGTCGCGCAGCACGGGCAGCAGCGTCGAGCGCGACGCGGGCGAGTCGCCGACGTCGAACGTGATCCAGGTGCCCAGCCCGACGACAGGGAGGCGCTCGCCGGTCGTCGGAATGGCGCGCGTGTGTATGCCGGCCGCGTCCGCCGCCGCGGCGGGTCGCGCAGGCATTGCCGCCGCCGCCGCGATGCCCGCGAGGACCGCCAGCGTGCGTCGCTTGCGGGTATTGGGGCGGGAGGGGCGGCTCACGGAGCACTCGCCTGTTCGATCAGGGACCGCGTGGAAACGCTGCGGTTCCGCCGGCCGCATCACTTCGGCGCGCGTGCGAAGTACCGGTCGACCAGGAACGCGTCGTCGAAGTGGCGGCGGCCGACGAACGCGGTCGCATGACGCCCCCACTGACGCATCGCGCCGGGGCTCGCGATGCCCGAGATCCACAGCGCATATCGCTCGGGCCGCTCGGTGCCCGCTGCGATGCCGTCGGGGCCGTAGAGACTCCCGCTGCCGCCGCCCGCGAGCGGGAGCGTGCGCAGCGCCGTTTCGTGCTCGAACCGGTAGCCGTCCGCGTCGGAGGGGAGGGCGGCGTCGGGCGCGAGCGGTTCGACGCGCTGCAGGTAATGGGTGCCCGACGCGATCGAGAGGCGCACGCGCGCGCCTACCGGCAGCTCGGGCAGCGTCTGCACGACGAGCGCTCCCTCCTCGACGCCCGGCTCCGCGGGCTTCGCGACCAGGCGCGCGGTCGGCACGAACTGGTGGTAGCAGCCGCACGGGTGGATCGTGTCGTACAGGAGCGGCGCACCGTCGCGGTCGAGCGTCACGCGCCAGACCAGGCCGTCGAGGCGGCCGGCGAGCGGGTCGCCCGCGTAGCGCGGCGGGCGCTGCGCGAACCAGACCGTGTAGACGAGCTGCGGCAGCAATGCTCCCTCGAAGCGCGTCCATGCGAGGCGCGTGTAGACGACCGGCGACGACGTGTCGACGTCCGGGACGCCGTCGTCGCGCCGGAACGGCCGGCCCGGTCGATCGTCGTTCGTCGCGGTGTCGATCGCGTAGCCGGGCGCGTAGGCGGCGAGGAGCGCATCGAGTGCCGTCCCCTCGGCGCGCGGCAGCGGCGGCAGGGGCTCGGCGGCGATCATCGATGCGACCGTCGTGCGGATCGAGGCAGGCGAAAGCGTGTTTACGCCGGGCGGGCGGTAGGCGCGGATCGTTCCGCGCGGCGGTCCCGCCGGTTGCGCGAATGCCTCGCGCGTCTCGCGCTCGTAGAGGCGCACTCCCGCGGCGAGCGCGAAGCCGGTGACCGGATAGAGCCCGAGCGCGCGCATCCCGTCGCGGTAGTCGTCGGGAACGGCGGCCGCCGCGATCAGCCACACGCGCGCATGCGGGGCGGTGAGGTCGCGCGCGAGCATGCGCTCGGCGCAGTCGTCGATACGTTCCGCGAGCGGGCCGTCGGGCGCGTCGAGACCGGGCACGCTGCGCGCACGGGCGTCGAGACGCGCACGGGCGTCCGGAGGCAGGTTCGCGAGCTCGACCGAGCGCGCGTCGCGGTCCAGGGTGCGCATCGCGGCCACGAAGCCGCCGAACTTCCCGGCGTCCATCGGCTCGCTCGCGTAGCTCGCGACCAGCCGGTCGACGCGCAGCGTGCGGTACCCGGCGACGCGAGCGTAGCCGCCGTCGCCCGTGCCTGCGCGCG
>CALDKM010000056.1:0-5997 GCA_937898875.1 uncultured Pseudomonadota bacterium
TGTCGTCGCAGTCGGGCGGCATCGGCATGGCGATCATCGGCTTCTCGCGCTCGGCGAAGATGGGCGTGTCGGCCATCGTCGGCCTCGGCAACAAGTCGGACATCGACGAGGACGATCTCCTGACGTTCTTCGAGCAGGACGACAACACCACGATCATCGCGCAGCACTGCGAGGACCTGAAGGACGGCCGCGCGTTCGCCGAGGTCGCGAAGCGCGTGTCGAAGAAGAAGCCGATCGTGATGCTCAAGGCGGGACGCACGAGCATGGGCGCGCGGGCGGCGAGCTCGCACACCGGCGCGCTCGCGGGCAACGACAGGATCTACGACGACGTGCTGCGCCAGTCCGGCGTGATCCGCGCGAAGGCCCTGCGCGAGATGCTGGAATACGCGCGGGCGATCCCCGTGCTGCCGACGCCCGGGGGCGAGAACGTCGTGATCATCACCGGGGCGGGCGGATCGGGCGTGCTGCTGTCCGACGCGTGCGTCGACAACGGGCTCACGCTCATGGCGATGCCGCCGGACCTCGACGCGGCGTTCCGCAAGTTCATCCCGCCGTTCGGCGCCGCGGGCAATCCGGTCGACATCACCGGCGGCGAGCCGCCGAAGACCTACCAGAACACCATCCGGCTGGGGCTCGAGGATCCGCGCATCCACTCGCTGATCCTGGGCTACTGGCACACGATCGTGACGCCGCCGATGGTGTTCGCGAAGCTCGTCGTCGAGGTCGTCGACGAGATGAAGGCGAAGGGCATCCACAAGCCGGTCGTGGTCTCGCTCGCGGGCGACGTCCAGGTCGAGGAGGCGGCCGAGCACCTGTTCGACCACGGCATCCCGGCCTACCCGTACTCGACGGAAATGCCGGTGATGGTGCTGGGCGCGAAGTACAAGTGGGCCCGTGGCGCGGGCCTGATCTGACCGGAAAGGACTTCGCCTGAGCGTCACGATGCGTTAAGTTCCTGCAGTACCCGCCCGACGCGGACCGGAGAGCCCGCCCGGACGGCCGATGCCCGAACCTTTAGGAGGAGTCATGAAACACAACGTCTTTCGCCGGGCCGCGCTCGCGGCCGCGCTCGCCGCGGGCGTGTTCACCGCACACGCGCCCGCCTACGCCTGGGAACCCACCAAACCCGTCGAATTCGTCGTGCCTGCCGGCACCGGAGGCGGAGCCGATCAGATGGCGCGCTTCCTGCAGGGCGTCGTCGCCAAGCACAACCTGATGAAGCAGCCGTTCGTCGTCGTCAACAAGTCCGGCGGCGCCGGCGCGGAGGGCTTCCTCGAGGTCAAGGGCGCGAAGGGCGACCCCCACAAGATCATCATCACGCTGTCGAACCTGTTCACGACGCCGCTCGCGACGGGCGTGCCGTTCAACTGGAAGGACCTGACGCCGGTCGCGATGCTCGCCCTCGACGAGTTCGTGCTCTGGGTCAACGCCGAGTCGCCGTACAAGACGGCTGCCGACTACGTGAGCGCGGTCAAGGCGGGCACTCCCGGCCAGTACAAGATGGCGGGGACGGGGTCGAAGCAGGAGGACCAGATCATCACCGTCGCTCTGGAGAAGACGGTCGGCAAGAAGATGACCTACGTGCCGTTCAAGGGCGGCGGCGACGTGGCCGTGCAGCTCGTGGGCAAGCACGTCGACTCGACGGTCAACAATCCGATCGAGGCGATCGCGCACTGGCGTTCCGGCGCCCTGCGGCCGCTGTGCGTGTTCGACAGCTCGCCGATGCCCTATCCGACGAAGGTCACGGCCACGATGTCCTGGCAGGACATACCGACCTGCAAGTCCGCGGGACTCGACGTCGAGTACGTGATGCTGCGGGGGATCTTCATGCCCTCCGGCGTGAGCCAGGATCAGGTCGACTTCTACATCGACCTGTTCAAGAAGATCCGCGAACTGCCCGAGTGGAAGAAGTACACGGAGGACGCCGCGTTCAACACGACCTTCCTCACCGGCAAGGACTACGTCGCGTGGGTGACCAAGGCCGAGGCGACGCACCGCCAGCTGATGCAGGAAGCCGGGTTCCTGGCGAAGTGACGCGATGAGCGACCAGTCGCAGGAGGGGGCCGCCGCCACTGGCGGCGGCCTCATGACCCGGTGGGTCGAGCTCGCGGTCGCGCTGCTGATCTGCGCGGGCGGCGCGATCGTCGTGGTCGACAGCCTGCGCCTGGGCGCGAAGTGGGGCAGCGACGGTCCCGAAGCGGGATATTTCCCGTTCCTGATCGGAGTCGCCCTGCTTCTCTCCGGGGGGTGGATCGTCGCGAACGTGCTCGCGCGCTGGAGGAAGCTTGCCGGCTCCGTGTTCGTCGAGTACGAGCGCCTCAAGCCCGTGATGACGATGCTGCTGCCGACGATCGCCTACGTCGTGCTGATCAAGCTGATCGGCATCTACGTCGCCTCGGCGATCTTCATCGGCGCGTTCATGGTGTGGAAGGGCAAGTACCGCGCGCTGCCGGCGGCGAGCGTCGCGCTCGGCGTCCCGGTGGCGCTGTTCCTGCTGTTCGAGATCTGGTTTCTCGTGCCGCTTCCCAAGGGCCCGATCGAGCACCTGCTCGGGTACTGACCCCACCCATCGTCGACGAGAGGATCCCCGGTGGAGGACATCGGCAACCTGATGCAGGGTTTCGCGGTCGCGCTGACCTGGAAGAACCTGCTTTTCATGCTGGTCGGCATCCTGCTCGGGGTGCTCATCGGCGTGCTTCCCGGGCTCGGCGGCGCGAACGGAGTCGCGATCCTGCTGCCCCTCACGTTCTCGATGCCGCCGACGTCGGCGATCATCATGCTGTCCTGCATCTACTGGGGGGCGCTGTTCGGCGGCGCGATCACGTCGATCCTGTTCAACATACCGGGCGAGCCCTGGTCGGTCGCGACGACCTTCGACGGCTACCCGATGGCGCAGCAGGGCCGCGCCGGCGAGGCGATGACCGCGGCGTTCACGTCGTCGTTCATCGGCGCGTTCGTCGCGGTGCTCGTCATCACGTTCCTCGCGCCGCTGGTCGCGAAGTTCGCGCTCAAGTTCGGTCCCGCCGAGTACTTCGCGGTCCAGTTCCTGACGTTCTGCAGCTTCATCGGGATGAGCCGCGAGCCGCCCGCCAAGACGATCGCGGCGATGATGCTGGGGTTCGCGCTCGCCGCCGTCGGGCTCGACACGGTGACCGGCCAGCTGCGCATGACGTTCGGCCACACCGAGCTGCTCCAGGGCTTCGACTTCCTGATCGCGGTCATCGGCCTGTTCGGCCTGGGCGAGATCCTGCTCACGATGGAGGAAGGCCTCGCTTTCAAGGGCGCGAAGGGCAAGATCGACCTCAACGTCGTGCTGCAGACGTGGAAGAAGCTGCCTCGCTACTGGATGACGTCGCTGCGCGGCTGCCTGATCGGCTGCTGGATGGGCATCACGCCCGGCGGCGCGACGCCCGCGTCGTTCATGAGCTACGGCATGGCGCGCCGGATGTCGAAGGACCGCGACTCGTTCGGGACCGGGAACATCGAGGGGGTCGTCGCTCCCGAGACCGCCGCGCACGCCGCGGGCACCAGCGCGCTCCTGCCGATGCTCACGCTGGGCATCCCGGGCTCGCCGACCGCCGCGGTGCTGCTCGGCGGCCTGCTGATCTGGGGGCTCCAGCCGGGGCCGCTGCTGTTCGTCGAGAAGAAGGAGTTCGTCTGGGGCCTGATCGCGAGCATGTACCTCGGCAACATCGTGGGGCTCCTGATCGTGCTCACGACGGTCCCGTGGTGGGCGGCGATCCTGCGCATCCCGTTCTCGATCATCGCGCCGGTCATCGTCGTGATCTGCGCGGTCGGTGCCTACACGGTCCACAACAACATGTTCGACGTGGCGATGATGCTGGTGTTCGGCGTCGTCGGCTACTTCTTCAAGAAGCTCCGCTACCCGCTCGCGCCGCTCGTGCTGGCGCTGGTGCTGGGCGACATGGCGGAGACGGCGTTCCGGCAGTCGATGCTGCTGTCGGGCGGCAGCGTCGGCATCTTCTGGTCGAACGGTCTCGTCGGCACGATCATGACGCTGGCGGTGGTCCTGCTCTGCTGGCCGCTCGTCTCCGCCGGGCTCGACCTGTGGCGCAAGCGTCTGCGTGCGTCCGAGAGCGCGGCGGACGACGCGCCCGATCCGGCGAAAGCCGGCAAGCCGTGAGGACGCTGGCCGCCTCGGCGCCGACGCGATGACACGTCCCGCGATCGTCGACACGTCGCGCCTGTCGGCTCGGCGCGGCTCGCGAGCGACGCCCAAGGGGCGCGTCGCGGATCCCGCGGCGCTCGCCGAGGTCCGCGCGCTCCTCGGCGACGCGCCGCGACGGGCGGACCTGCTGATCGAGCACCTGCACCGGATCCAGGACGCGTGCGGCTGCCTCCCGGCGCCGCACCTGGTCGCACTCGCGCAGGAGCTCAAGCTCGCGACGACCGAGGTCTACGAGGTCGCGACGTTCTATCACCACTTCGACGTCGTGAAGGAAGGCGAGGCGCGCCCGCCTACAGTCACGGTGCGCGTGTGCGAGACGCTCTCCTGCCGGATGGCCGGCGCGCCCGCGCTGCTCTCCGCGCTGGAGCGGCTCGGTCTGAAGGACGTGCGCGTCGCCGGCGTGCCTTGCGTCGGCCGCTGCGATCGCGCGCCGGTCGCGGTCGTCGGCCGCAACCCGGTCGATCACGCGAGCGTCGAGAGCGTGGCGTCCGCGGTGCGCGAGCGGCGCACGGAAGCCCCGCCCGCGCAGGCAGTCGACCTCGACGCCTACCTGCGGGGCGGCGGATACCGGACGCTCGTCGACTGCACGACCGGCAAGCGTACCGCCGAGTCGGCGATCGCCGAGCTCGAGAGCTCGTCGCTGCGCGGCCTGGGCGGCGCCGGATTCCCCGCGGGACGCAAGTGGAAGATCGTGCGCGCCGAGCCGGCGCCGCGACTCATGGCGGTGAACATCGACGAGGGCGAGCCCGGCACGTTCAAGGACCGCCACTACCTCGAGCGCGACCCCCATCGCTTCCTCGAAGGCATGCTGATCGCCGCCTGGGCGGTCGGCGTCGACGCGATCTACGTCTACCTCCGCGACGAGTACGCCGCGTGCCGCGCGCTGCTCGAGCGCGAGATCGCGGCGCTCGAGCGCGACCCGCCGTGCGCGCTGCCGCCGATCCACCTGCGGCGCGGCGCCGGCGCGTACATCTGCGGCGAGGAGTCCGCGATGATCGAGTCGATCGAGGGCAAGCGCGGTATGCCGCGGCTGCGCCCGCCCTACGTCGCGCAGGTCGGGCTGTTCGGGCGCCCGACGCTCGAGCACAACATGGAGACGCTCTACTGGGTGCGCGACATCCTCGAGAAGGGCGCGGCATGGTTCGCCGGCCACGGCCGCCGCGGCCGCAAGGGCCTGCGCTCGTTCTCGGTGTCGGGCCGCGTCAGGAGGCCCGGCGTGCACCTCGCGCCCGCCGGCATCACGGTGCGCGAGCTCGTCGACGAATTCTGCGGCGGGATGCAGGACGGTCACGAGCTCTACGCGTACCTGCCCGGCGGCGCGTCGGGCGGGATCCTGCCCGCGTCGCTCGCCGACGTTCCGCTCGACTTCGACACGCTGCAGCCGCACGGATCGTTCATCGGCTCCGCCGCGGTGATCGTGCTGTCGCAGCACGACCGCGCGCGCGACGCGGCGCTCAACCTGATGCGCTTCTTCGCCGACGAGTCCTGCGGCCAGTGCACGCCCTGCCGCGTCGGCACGGCGAAGGCCGTCATGCTGATGGAGCGCCCGCACTGGGACACGGCGCTTCTCGGGGAACTGTCGCAGGCGATGGCCGACGCGTCGATCTGCGGACTCGGGCAGGCGGCACCCAATCCGCTCGCGTGCGTGGTGAAATACTTCCCTCACGAGCTGGAAGGCTGACCGTGCCCTTCGGGAACCCTCACCCCCGCCCCTCTCCCCGAGGGAGAGGGGAGATTCGTGCCTCCGTCAGCACAGGATCGCCTCACCCCCGCCCCTCTCCCCGAGGGAGAGGGGAGATTCGTGCCTC
>CALDKM010000057.1:0-7468 GCA_937898875.1 uncultured Pseudomonadota bacterium
TGCTAGTGTAGCCGCCTCCGCCCTCGCCCGCGCCGCGATGCCCGCCGACGTCCGCCAGTTCCTCGAGACGCTGTTCCTCGCGGTCGCCGCGATCCTGCCGATCGTCAATCCGCTCGCCGGCGCGCCGGTCTTCCTGGTCAAGACGTCCGACCTCACGCCCGAGGAGCGGCGGACCGTCGCGCTGCGCGTCGCGCGCTACGGCTACGCGTTGCTGCTCGCGTCGGCGTTCGTCGGCGCCTACGTGCTGGACTTCTTCGGCGTCTCGATCCCGGTCGTGCAGGTCGCGGGCGGGCTCGTCGTGAGCGCGCTCGGTTGGGCGCAGCTCTGGGAGGACGACATGACCGCCCAGACTGCGCGTGACGCCGCGTCGGTGCGCACGCCCGACGACCTGCGCAGCCGCGCGTTCTACCCGCTGACGATGCCGCTCACCGTGGGACCCGGCTCGATCTCGGTGGCGATCACGCTCGGCGCGAACCCGTCCGGCAACGCGCGGGCGCTGGTCGTGACGTTCGCCGCCCACGCCGTCGGGCTCGCCATTGTCGCTCTGGCGGTCTATCTGGTCTATGCGAAGGCCGACGTCGTGCTCGCCAGGCTCGGCCGGACCGGCGCGGTGATCCTCACGCGCCTGTCCGCCTTCATCCTGCTGTGCGTCGGCGTGCAGATCGTCTGGAACGGCGTCCGCGCGCTGCTCGCGACGATTTGATGCCCGGGCTGCGTCTCGGGGCTCCTCGCCTCTCCGATCCGGCCCGCGGCGTGCGAGCGGGAGCACGGACCATGCAGGGGGGGTTGCTTGGCGGGGGCACGCTTTTGGGCTAAAATGCGCGATTCGGTCGGCGCCACGGCCACGATGGGCGCCAAGCGACCGGCGAAAGGCTGTTGTAGCTCAGCTGGTAGAGCAACTGATTCGTAATCAGTAGGTCGGTGGTTCGAGTCCACTCAACAGCACCAATCCCCAGGGCCCGCCCCGCGCGGGCCTTTTCGCGCGTTCGCGCGCGAGCCGCGCTCGGTGCCGCGACCCTAGTCGTCGTCGCATCCGCGGCCCTCCTCCCTCCGGGCGACGCACGCGCCCAGGCGGTCGCACCCCACGGCGACGCGATCTATACGCCGATGCCGGGCCAGATCGGCAAGGACGTCATGTGGCTGGGCACGCCCGACGCGATGGTCGCGGCGATGCTCAAGGCCGCGCAGACCGGCCCCGCCGATTTCGTCGCGGACCTCGGCGCCGGCGACGGCCGCATCGCGATCGCCGCGGCGCGCGACTTCGGCGCGCGGGCGCTGGGCATCGAGTACGACCCGAAGATGGCGGCCCTCGCCACGCGCAACGCCGCCCGCTCCGGCGTCGGCGACCGCGTGCGGGTCGTCGAGGGCGACATCTTCAAGGAGGACTTCTCGCGCGCGAGCGTCGTGACGCTCTACCTGCTGCCCGAGCTCAACCTTCAGCTGCGCCCGACGATCCTGGCGATGGCGCCCGGCACGCGCGTGGTTTCCTACCAGTTCACGATGGCCGAGTGGGAGCCCGACCAGGTGATTCGCGGCGCGCCGTGGGAGGCCTACCTGTGGATCGTGCCTGCGACGGTCGCCGGTCGCTGGCGCATCGCCGACGGGGCGGGAAGCGAGGTCGCGACGATCCAGCTCGCGCAACAGTTCCAGAAGGTCGGCGGGACGATCGTCGTGGCGGGGGTGCCGCAGCCCGTCCTGGGCGCGACGCTCACGGGCCGCGAGCTGCGCTTCTCGTTCGTCGATCGCGACGGGGGCTTGCGCGCAGTGCGCTTCGACGTCGACGGCGATCGCGCGTCGGGCGAGTCGCGCCTGGGCGAGTACGCCGTCCGCTGGACCGCGCGGCGAGGCTGAGACCCCGCCGCGCGCTGCGCTTCAGATCGGCACGCCTCCGAACACCAGCGTGTGCGCGTCGAATCTTCAAGCGCTCGTCGACGCGCTCGCCCGGGCACACGGCAAACCGCTCCGCGACGATCCTGCGGCGGCAGAACGTGCGGCCGGCCTCCAGGTCGGCCGGGCGCTCCCGTCAGAGCAGCGCCGGCTCGTCCCTGCCCGCGAATTCCTGCAGCAAGTCCCGGGGGCGGCGCGGATCGCGCGAGGCGAGCTGCGCCGCGCAGCGTCGCCGGTACCGGGCCTCGTCGAACGACTTGAACCACGGTCCGGGTGCGAGACGACGGCAGCCGCGGAAGCCGCCCGGCGTACCTCGCGGCGGAAAGCGGGCGATCGAGATGCGGCCGGTGCCGGTGAATGCGAAGCAGGACGCGGACTTCATCGAGCCCCGCGACGCGATGGCCTCCCGAGCGTCAATTCGGCACGCACGCGAACACCCGCGTCTCCTTCTCTCCCTCGAAGATCCACCCCTGCCCGATCATCTCGTCGAACGTGAGCGCGCTCGTCGTGTAGCGATGGTTCGGCGCGCCGCCCAGGTTCCGGTTCCACAGCCGGTAGAGCGGACGCGCGCCCGGCGGGCAGCCGTGCGTCGCGGCGTCGGGCAGCGCGAGGCCGAAGGCGATCTTCTCGTACAACCATTTCGGATCGGCCTTCACGATGTCGCACTCGTTCGGGTACGGCGTGTAGAAGTGCGACGACAGCGGCGCGAAGCCGACGCCGAAGAAGCGGCAGACCGGAACGAAGCCCCTGCCGCGCGCGTCCGGGATGCCGACGCGGAAGCCCTCGCCGGTGCGCGCCCAGCCGTAGAACACGCCGGCGTCGAGGCCGGCGATCTCGTCCAGGTTCGACGAAACGAAGTAGTGGTTGAAGTCCCGGTGGTAGAACTCGATCGCGCGACTGTCGCCGTCGGGAACGCCGCCGGCAAGGTCGAGCGCGAACTGGCCGGCATCGGTCGACAGGAACAGCCGCTGCGCGTCGCGCGGATCGATCGTCACGGACTTCACCTCGCTCGCCGCTCCGCGCAAACCCGCATCGAGCGCGAGCCACGTGACGCCGCCGTTGGTCGTGCGGAACACGCCGCTGCCCTGCTGGACCGCGTACGCCGTGGTCGGGACGGCCCCATCCACGGCGATCGACGTGATCGCGCCCGTGCCGAGCCCGCTGCTGGCACTCTGCCACGTGCTTCCGCCGTCGGTGCTCCGGAGGATTGCGTATGGACTCGGAACCTTGTAGCCGAGATAGACGGTCGCGGCGGTCGATGGCGCGACTGCCACGGCGCTGATCGCGCCGCCGTAGGGCACTGTCGCGACCGGTGCGAGCGTGGCGCCCTGGTCGGTCGAGCGGAATAGCCCGATCGCGCTTGCGACCACGTCGGCGCCCACGTAGAGGACCGTGGGCGAAGTTCCCGATGCCGACGCCGACAGCGGAAGCGCAGGTACCTGCGCCCGCTGCGCAAAGCTTTCGCCGTCGTCGAAGGTTGCGAATACGCGCTCGCCCGTCACGTCGTCGACCTTTTGCAGGACGTAGACTTCGCCCGGCTGCGAACCGTCGACGATCGCGCGCGGCCGGCTCCCGAAACGCCCGCTGACCACGATTCTGGGCACCCATGTCGTGCCGCCGTCGTTGCTGAGCGCCGTCCGCGCAAAGGTCAGGTTGCGCTCGCTGCCCAGCACGACGTTAGATCGCGCCCGGCTGGCCCATTCGACCGACCACAGGAAGTCCGCCGTGTCGACCTGCTCCCACGAGGCGCCCCCGTCCTGCGTCCGGATGACGCGGCCGCTCAACCACCGCCGTTGCGGATCCGTCGCGTCGAACAGGACGCGCCGGTCGATGCCCGGGCTGCCGCTCGCCCGCGGCACGCGCTGTACCGACACGCCGCCGTCGATGCTCGAATGGAGGCCCCATGCCGTGCCGATCCACAAGTGCTGCGGCTGTGCGCCGTCCACGGCGAGCGCCACGGCCCCGCTGTCGCCGAACCCGCCGAGTTCGTCGGGTACGAAGGCGCCGCGCGTCCACGTCGCTCCGGCGTCGGTGCTTCGCAGGACCTGGCGCGACTTCGCGGCGACGCAATCGATCGCGTAGACGGTTCCCGGCGACGACGGCGCGAACGCGACCGCGCACACGTTCACAGTGCCGAGGTTGGCGCCCACAGGCTGGAACGAGGCTCCGCCATCCGCGGAGCGGGTCAACGAGGTGCCCTGCGTCGCGACGACGACGCCTCCGAGTGCGTCGAAAAACGGCGTCGGGCTCTGCGTGATCCACAGGCCGGCGCCGTCGAGCGCCTTCGCGGCGAAACCGTCGAAGCGGCTCGCGTAGATGCGTCGTGCTGCCCAGTCGAGGGTCACGCGCGACGCATGGAACGGCATAAGCTCCAACGACCACGTCGACCCGCCATCGAGCGTGCGAGCCAGCCGCCCACCGAAGAACGTGACGATCTCGCGCGTGTCGGCCGGGTTGACCCCGCCGATCGCGAATCCGTGGCCATCGTCGGCGGGCGTCGGCGTCGGAAACGACACGGGGACCCAGCTGCGGGCATCGTCGGGGCTCCACCAGGGCACCTGGTAGCGGTTGAGGTAGATCTGCGTCGGCGTCCCGACGATGAACGCCGCGGGAAACTCGGTGCCGGGGGACGCGATGACGTCCAGCACCTCGTCGCGCCATCCGGCGCCGGCATCGGTCGAGTACGCTGCGAGCGTGGCCGAAGGCACCGTAGACAGCACGGAGCCCGAGACGCTCGCGTGCGCGGCGACGAGTGCCGAAGGACGGTCGGCGAGTCCGTCCGGTTGCCAGGCCGCGGCGATGGCGATGGCCGGGATGGCCAGCGTGGCGACCGCGACGGCAGCTGCGAGCGCGGATGCGAAGGCGGTCTCGACGTGTCTCCCGAAGACAGAGCGCGTGGTCATGGTCCACTCCTGTCTGAAGATTCGACGACTAGGCATTGGTCGCCGATCGGCGACGTCGGCGAGTGGCGTACCGCGATTGGACCGCGACGCCTCGCCGGCGTTCGCGGACGAGCGTCCTACGCGGCCGTGTTCTTCTGCGGCTCGACGGCGCCGCAGTACGCGATCCACTGCGCCGTGAGCTTTTCCTGCACCGAGTTCTGCTTGAGTCGCGCGTCGAGCGCCGGGAAGTCGACGTGGTCGAGCGGCTGGTCCTGGTTGAAGCACGAGAAGACGTAGCTCGTCCTGCCGGTGACCGGGTCCTTGTGCGGCTGCAGGCACTGCGCGCAGATCTCCTTCATCATGCACTGCATCGGCGAGTTGATCGAGCCGATCGCCGCGTGGCCCGGCTTCATGTACGGCGCGAGCACCGTGTGGCGCGCGGCGGCGACGGCGGCCATCATCCTGTCGGAGCCGATCGCGACGATGCGGTCGGGGAGGTCGAACGGGATCGGCTGCGCGCCGAGATTGCCGTCGGCGTACGCTGACATTCCCTGCACGATGTTGCCGACGAACGACTTGTCCTGAGGGCGCGTCGCCGCGAACCCGGGCGCCTCGTCGCAGCACCAGACGACGGCGTCGGCTGCCGCCTCGATGTCGGCGACCTTGTAGCGGTCGATCATCTTCTTGTAGCCGGCGAAGTACAGCACTTTCGAGCCGGCCGCGCGGAACGCCTGGCCGATCGAGAACAGCACCGCATTGCCCAGCCCGCCGCCGACGAGCACGACCGTCTCGCCGGGCTCGATCTCGGTCGGCGCGCCGGTCGGTCCCATCAGCACGACGCGCTCGCCGGGCTTCATCATCGCGCACAGGTCCGACGAGCCGCCCATCTCGAGCACGATCGTCGAGACGAGCCCGCGCTCGCGGTCGACCCAGGCGCCGGTGAGCGCGAGGCCTTCCATCGTCATGCGGGTGCCGCGCTTCACGGGCGCGAGCGACTCGTAGTTCTGCAGCCGGTAGAACTGGCCGGGCCTGAAGTTGCGCGCGGCCGCGGGCGCGCGGACGACGACCTCGACGATCGTCGGCGTCAGGCGCTCGACACGCTCGACGCTCGGGCGCAGGTCGGCGTCGAGCATCGCGAAGAATTGCGCGTCGGACAGCGGAGACGCAGGCGCGACGCGCGCGAGCCGCCGCGAGACGATGCCGTAGCCCTGCTTCGCGCTCGCCATCGCCTTGACCACGTTGCCGTGGAACGATGGGTGCAGGTCGCCGAAGAAGCTGGTCGCGCGGCCATCCTCCCGGATCGAGGTCAGCACCGCGGGCTTCTCCGGCTTTGCGAGGCCGCGCACCGGCTTGACCGGCGTGCCGTCCTCGTCGAGCAGCCGGAAGTACTTGCCGTCGAGGCCGAAGTGCCCGGCGTCCTCGCGCGCGAGCACCGTGTTGGGCTGCGTGCCGGCGGCGACGAGGATCGTGCGCGCGGGCAGCGTCGTGCGTCCGTACTCGTGCCACACGCCGTCGCCGTCGTTGTGGTGCTGCGACACCTTGAGCCCCGCGGCATGGCCGTGCGCGTCGACCTCGATCGCGAGCGGCGTCAGGCCCTCGCCGAACCAGATGCCCTCCTCCAGCGCCTTCTCGACCTCCTCGTGGTTCAGCGTGTACGAGGGACTGTCGACCAGCAGGCGACGGTACGCGATCGTCGCGCCGCCCCACGACTGCAGCAGCGGCACGATGTGCGGCTCGCGGCCTTCTGCGGCCGCCTCGTCGCGTTCGGAGCGGATCGCGTACGCGTGCGACAGGAACTCCTCGGCGATCGCGCGCTCCTCCTGCGTCCACGTGCGCTCGACCGCCTCGCGCCCGTGCTCGGCCACGAGCGCCTCGTAGC
Organism: uncultured Pseudomonadota bacterium; assembly: GCA_937898875.1. Classification (GTDB taxonomy): domain Bacteria; phylum Pseudomonadota; class Gammaproteobacteria; order Burkholderiales; family Casimicrobiaceae; genus VBCG01. Next base: position 6,649 of record CALDKM010000057.1, read on the forward strand.
GCGACAGGAACTTCTCGACCTGCACCGGGTAGTAGGCGAGCGATTCGGTGGCCGTGTCGATCGCGGTGAGGCCGCCGCCCACGACGACGACCGGCAGCCGAACCTGCATGTTGGCGAGCGAGTCGGCCTTGGCCGCGCCGGTGAGCTGCAGCGCCATCAGGAAGTCCGACGCGGTGCGCACGCCGTTCGCCAGCCCGTTCGGCAACTCGAGCACGGTCGGCTTGCCGGCGCCGGCCGCGAGCGCGACGTGGTCGAAGCCCATCGCGAACGCGTCCTCGGCGGAGATCGTACCGCCGAAACGCACGCCCCCGTAGAGCGCGAATTGCCCTCGCCGTTCGAGCAGCAGGCGGATGACCTTCAGGAAATTCTTGTCCCAGCGGACCGTGATCCCGTACTCCGCCACGCCGCCGAAACCCGCCAGCACGCGCTCGCCCAGCGGCTCGACGAGCGAGTCGAAGTCGCGGACCGGTTCGAACGGCACGCGCTCGCCGGCGATCGTGATGCCCGAGAGCTTCGGGTCGAGCGGCTCGACCTTGAGGCCGTCGATCGCGACGACCGTGTGGCCGTCGTTCATCAGGTGGTGCGCGAGCGTGAAGCCGGCCGGCCCCTGCCCGACGACGAGCACGCGCCTGCCCGTCGCCTCGCGCGGCGCCGGACGGCGCAGGTCGAGCGGGTTCCAGCGCGTCAGCAGCGAGTAGATCTCGAAGCCGTAGGGAAGCGCGAGCACGTCCTTGAGGATCCGCGTCTCGCTCTGCGGAATGTCGACCGGGTCCTGCTTCTGGTAGATGCACGACTTCATGCAGTCGTTGCAGATCCGGTG
>CALDKM010000058.1:0-4455 GCA_937898875.1 uncultured Pseudomonadota bacterium
CTCCTGATCCTCACGGCCACCGTGCGGAACCGCGCGAACTTCGCGATCGCGTTTCCGCACCTCGAGCTCACGCTCACCGATGCCCAGGACCAGCCGGTCGTGCGCCGGGCATTCGCGCCCGCCGATTACGCGGGCGGCACCGCCGACATCGGCCTCGGGCTCCCGTCCAACGGCGAGGTCGCGATCAAGCTCTTCATCGACGCCAGCGCGACGTCGCAGGCGGGATACCGCCTCTATCTTTTCTACCCCTGAGCGATTCCGGGGCATCGCACCGAAAAGGTGCGTCGTCCTCGACGGGGCGCGCCCGCCGCGCGGCGTCCATCGGCAACCTCCGTGGAATCAAACTTCCCAAGGAACAATTGGTTGCGACCGATCATCGTCCGGGCGAGCCGTGCCCGGCCCGGATTCGTGTCCCGATGGAGTCCGTCATGCTGCATCGCAAGGACGAAAACGCCCCATCCGTTGATGGCGAGCGTCATAATGGTGCACATTATCGAACCGGCCGCACGAAATTGGGGCGTCGATGGGCGTCGCAAGCCTCCGCGGAGCGAAAAATGGCGTCGGTTCAGGTGCTTGGGAACCTCGGGCCCATGGCATAGTTATCGCTAAATCGTCCTTCGGCGATTCTGCAACGCAACGAAGTTCCTTTCTGATCCACCCAGCCCCGACAGGAGAACTGCATGGCCACTGCCGCCGACGTCCTCAAGATGATCCAGGAAAAGGAGGTGAAGTTCGTCGACCTCCGCTTCACCGACACGCGCGGCAAGGAGCAGCACGTCTCGGTGCCTTCGAAGATGTTCGACAACGAGAAGTTCGAGGACGGCCATGCGTTCGACGGCTCGTCGATCGCGGGATGGAAGGGCATCGAGGCCTCCGACATGCTGCTGATGCCGGACCCGACGACCGCGTACATCGATCCGTTCATGGACGAGACGACGCTCAACATCTCCTGCGACGTCGTCGAACCGTCCGACGGCAAGGGCTACGAGCGCGACCCGCGCTCGCTCGCGAAGCGCGCCGAGGCCTACCTCAAGTCGACCGGCATCGGCGAGGTCTGCTACTTCGGGCCCGAGCCCGAGTTCTTCGTCTTCGACTCGGTCGAGTGGTCGGTCGACATGTCGGGCAGCTACTGCAAGGTGTTCTCGTCGGAAGCCGCCTGGTCGACCGGCGACAAGTTCGAAGGCGGCAACATGGGCCACCGTCCGACGGTCAAGGGCGGCTACTTCCCGGTGCCCCCGGTCGATTCGCTGCAGGACATCCGCTCCGCGATGTGCCTCGCGCTCGAGCAGATGGGCGTCCCGGTCGAGGTGCACCATCACGAGGTCGCGAACGCCGGCCAGTGCGAGATCGGCACGCGCTTCGCTCCGCTCGTCCAGCGCGCCGACTGGCTGCAGGTGCTGAAGTACGCCGTCCACAACACGGCGCACGCGTACGGCAAGACGGCGACGTTCATGCCGAAGCCGATCGTCGGAGACAACGGCTCGGGCATGCACTGCCACCAGTCGGTGTGGAAGGGCGGCAAGAACCTGTTCGCCGGCGACGGCTACGCCGGGCTCTCCGAGTTCGCGCTCTATTACATCGGCGGCATCATCAAGCACGCGAAGGCGCTGAACGCGATCACGAACCCCGGCACGAACTCGTACAAGCGGCTCGTCCCCGGCTTCGAGGCCCCGATCAACCTCGCGTACTCGGCGCGCAACCGCTCGGCCGCGATCCGCGTTCCCTACGTGTCGAACCCGAAGGGGCGTCGCATCGAGGTGCGTTTCCCGGATCCGACGGCGAACCCGTACCTCGCGTTCTCCGCGATGCTGATGGCCGGCCTCGACGGCGTGCAGAACAAGATCCACCCGGGCGACCCGATGGACAAGAATCTCTACGATCTCGCGCCGGAGGAGGCCGCCAAGGTTCCGCACCCGTGCGCGTCGCTCGACGAGGCGCTCGACCATCTCGACAAGGACCGCGCGTTCCTGACGAAGGGCGGCGTGTTCACCAACGACATGATCGACGCGTACATCGAGCTCAAGATGGAGGAGGTCACCCGCTTCCGGATGACGACGCATCCGGTCGAATACGACATGTACTACTCGCTGTAAACCGCCGCTGCGTCGCGGGCGTTGACGGCATGACGACGGGGGCGGGCCGCCGGCCCGCCCCTTTCTTCGTCCGGCGACAGTCCGATACACTGCGACGCAATGACCTCCCCATCGACCCGATCGCGCCTCGCATTCCGCTGGTGCGCCGCCGCCCTGCTCGGGTGCGCGGCGACGGGCGCGCTCGCCGCGACGCTCGCGCAGAAGGCGAAGGAGGAGGGCTGCACCGACAAGCCGGTGCGGCTGTCCGGCAGCGACATGTACAAGTGCATGGCCAGAAGCGGGAACATGTCGTACTTCAACGTCCCGGACGGGACGCCGGAAGGCGCGCCCGCGGCCAGGCCGTCGCCCGCTGCGCGCCCCGCCGCGTCGTCTTCGCCGGCGAGCTTCCCGAAGATCGACGCGGGCACGCAGAAGTCGCGCGACGACCTGCGCCGCAAGGTGCTGCAGGACGAGCTCGCGAACGAGGAGAAGCTGCTCGCCGAGGCGCGAAGCGCCTGGGGCGAAGGCTCGCCGCCGCCGCTGCCCGAGGAAAAGGCGAGCGCGCAGAAGTACGCGGATCGAATCGCGCGCCTGCGGCAGGCGGTGCAGCTGCACGAGCGCAACGTCGAGGCGCTGAAGCGCGAGCTCGGCGCGCGCTAGCGCGAGCCTGCGCCGCCCCGGCGCGGTTATTGCTAAATCACGGTGCGGCGGCGCGGCGTCTCGCGCGCGCCGCGTGCGAGAGCACGCCGTGATCAGGATCCCGTTCTTCGAACCCGCCGTTCCGGCATCGTGCGCGGGGCTGGAGCTGCTCGCCACGGCCGTGCTGCTGCTCGCACGCGACGGGCGCGTGCAGTGGGCGAACCCGGCGGCCGAGAACCTGTTCGAGCTCTCGCGCAAGAAGCTCGTCAAGCACCGCCCCGAGCAGCTGTTCGGCGCGTGCCCCGCTCTCCAGGGGGCGGTCGCGAAGGCGGTCTCGACGGGCGCGTCCTACACCGAGCAGGAGATCGAGCTCGGCGCCCCGGGCAAGCCCCGGCTGCACCTGAGCTGCACGGCATCGCCGGTCGACGACGACGACGGCGTCGGCGTGCTGCTCGAGTTCCGCCACCTCGACCAGCAGCTCAAGATGGCCCGCGAGCAGCGGCTGAACGAGCAGCAGCAGGCGAACCGCGAGCTGATCCGCAGCCTCGCGCACGAGATCAAGAATCCGCTGGGCGGCATCCGCGGCGCCGCGCAGCTGCTCGAACGCGAGCTCGACGACGCGCGGCTCATCGAGTACACGCAGGTGATCATCGGGGAGTCCGACCGCCTGCAGTCCCTCGTCAACCGGCTCCTGACGCCCCACCGGCTGCCCCAGTACCGCGCGCTCAACGTGCACGAGGTGCTGGTGCGCGTGAAGAACGTCGTGCAGGCCGAGTTCCCCCAGATCCCGATCGTCTGCGACTTCGACATCTCGCTGCCGGAGATCGACGCCGATCCCGAGCAGCTGACGCAGGCGACGCTCAACGTCGTGCGCAACGCGGCGCAGGCGCTCTCCGGGACGGCGGCGGACCCGCGCATCGTCCTGTCGACGCGCGTCGCGCGCAACGTGATGCTCGCGAAGAAGCACCACCGGCTCGCCGTCGCGATCGCGGTCGAGGACAACGGTCCCGGCGTGCCCGACGAGTTGCGCGAGAAGATCTTCTTCCCCCTCGTGTCCGGCCGCGAGGGCGGCAGCGGGCTCGGTCTCACGATCGCTCAGACCTTCGTCGCGCAGCACGGCGGCACGATCGACTGCGAGAGCCGGCCCGGACGAACCGTGTTCACCATCCTGCTGCCGATCGACCCGCCGCGCGGCGGCCACTGAGACGAGGAACGCTTCCGATGCATGCCTACGACTACGAACCGCCGCGAGGGCGCGACGCGACCCGCGACGTGTGGATCGTCGACGACGACCGCTCGATCCGGTGGGTGCTCGAGAAGGCGCTCGCGCGCGAGGGCATCCCGCACAAGACGTTCGCATCGGCCTACGAGGTGCTGCAGGCGCTCGCGGTGAGCCAGCCGCAGGTGCTGGTGTCCGACATCCGGATGCCCGGCGAGTCGGGCATCTCGCTCCTGTCGAAGGTGAAGGAGCGCTGTCCGCAGATCCCGGTCATCGTGATGACCGCGTATTCCGACCTGGACAGCGCGGTGCAGGCATTCCAGGGCGGCGCGTTCGAATACCTGCCGAAGCCCTTCGACGTCGACCACGCGCTCGCGCTGATCCGCCGCGCGATCTCCGAGACGCCGGTCCCGGCGCCCGCGGCCGCCGCAGCGGCGGCCGTGGAGCCGGCCGAGATCCTCGGACAGGCGCCGGCGATGCAGGAGGTGTTCCGCGCGATCGGCCGGCTGTCGCAGTCGAATGCGA
>CALDKM010000059.1:0-18243 GCA_937898875.1 uncultured Pseudomonadota bacterium
CACGGTAGCCGAGCGAGGCGGCGTGCAGCTGCGCGAGCGCCTCGCCGACGGCGGCGCAGTCGCCCGCGGTCGGCGCGAGTTGCGGCCTGCCGTCGATGCGATCGACGAGGCCGGCGGGCTTGCCGCACAGCATCGAGAACAGCGCGCCGGTGCGGTCGGGCGCCGGCGCGGGCACCGCGACGCCCGACCGCGCGAGGTGCGCCATGAGGTTCAGGTAGAACGGGAGCTCGTCCGCGGGCAGCCGCTCGTAGAGCGTCAGCACGTAGCGGCCGCCCCCGGTCGTCACGAAGTAGTTCGTGTTCTCGATGCCGGACGTGATCGGCTCGAGCGAGACGAGCCCGCCCAGCGCGTAGCGCGCGAGCCAGGCGTCGAGGTCCTCGGCCGTGACGGTCGTGTAGACGGACATGCCCCGGGGCGCCGCGTCGGGGGGCGGCGCGCGTCGATTCAGTCGCGGTGGGCGCGCGCGCTCACCAGGAGAACAGCACCCACAACGGCACGCTGAGCGACGGGTCGAGGCTGTTTCGCCGGATGAACGTGCCGCCGCTGCCCTGCGGCACCAAATAGTAGGGCACGCCGTGGCGCGGCGTCACCTTCACGAACTTGAGCTCGCCCCCCATTCGCACCTCCTCGCGCGTCTCCGCCTCGCTGCGGAGAATCGTGACCTGCGGCTCGAGGTCCGGGTCGGTGGTGCGGAAGGCGGGCGGCTGCTGCGCGGGTTCGGTCCCCGGCGGCGGGAGCGGAGGGGGCGGCTGCACCTGCGCGGTCGCGGACGCCGCGACGCAGAGCGCCAGCGCGGCGGCGGTGAGGATGCTCTCGAACGGACGCACGGGAGGGATCGCCGGGATGGGAAACGGGAAGATTCTAGCATCGTGCCCTGCGGTCCGCCGGGCCGCGGACCGCGCGGGGCCGCCGGGGCCGCTACAGATTGAGCATCCGCTCGCGCTCCTCCTGCGTCGGCTGGAATCCGCGCCCTTCGTAGAAGCGGAAGATCGCCTCGACGACCTCGTCGGGGTCGTCGATGGTCTGCATCAGGTCGAGGTCGCGCTCGCCGACCATGCCCTCGCCGACGAACTTCTCGCGCATCCAGTCGACGAGCCCGCGCCAGAACGCCGAGCCGACGAGGATGATCGGGATGCGTCGGCTCTTGCCCGTCTGCACGAGCGTGAGGCACTCCGACAGCTCGTCGAGCGTGCCGAATCCGCCGGGCAGCACGACGTAGGCCGACGCGAACCGCACGAACATCATCTTGCGCGAGAAGAAGTACAGGAAGTCGACCGGGATGTCCTGTTGGCTGCGGTCGCCCGTCTCGTGCGGCAGCGCGATGTTGAGGCCGATCGACGGCCCGCGCCCCGCGTACGCGCCCCGGTTGGCCGCCTGCATGAGCCCGGGGCCGCCGCCCGAGATCACCGAGAACCCGGCGTCGGAGAGTTTTCGCGCGATCGTGTGCGCCGTCTCGTAGTAGGCGTGCCCCTCGCGGATGCGCGCGCTGCCGAACATCGAGACTGCGGGGCGGATACCCCGCAGTCGCTCTGCCGCGGCGACGAACTCTGCCATAATGGCCAGCACCCGCCACGCTTCCTGGCCGTTCGACGAATACATCGCCTGGGGATCGATCATCCCCGGAATCTTCGGCGTCGTCTTTCGCATGCCCTCGCTCGTCCTGGTCGACGGTTCGTCGTATCTCTACCGCGCGTTCCACGCGCTGCCCGACCTTCGCACGCGCGCGGGCGAGCCGACGGGCGCGCTGCGCGGCGTGCTGTCGATGTTGCGCCGACTCGTCGAGGACGGCAAGCCGGACTATTTCGCGGTCGTGTTCGACGCGCCGGGCAGGACTTTCCGCGACGAGATCTACCCGGAGTACAAGGCGAACCGCCCGCCGATGCCCGACGACCTCGCCGCGCAGATCGAGCCTCTGCACGCGCTCGTGCGCGCGCACGGGTGGCCGCTCCTCGTGGTCGAGGGCGTCGAGGCCGACGACGTGATCGGCACGCTCGCGAAGCGCGCGAAGGCGCTGGGCATCGACACGACGATAAGCTCGTCGGACAAGGACCTCGCGCAGCTCGTCGAGCCCGGCATCACGATGGTCAACACGATGAGCAACGAGACGCTCGACGAGCCGGGCGTGCTCGCGAAGTTCGGCGTGCGCGCCGACCAGATCCTCGACATGCTGACGCTCACCGGCGACGCCGTGGACAACGTCCCCGGTGTGGACAAGGTCGGCCCGAAGACGGCGGCGAAGTGGCTCGGACAGTACGGGACGCTCGACGCCGTCGTGAAGCACGCCGGCGACATCGGCGGCAAGGTCGGCGAGAACCTGCGCGCCGCGCTCGACTGGCTGCCGCGCGGCCGGGAGCTCCTCACCGTCAAGACCGACTGCCCCCTGCCGGTCGGGCCGCGCGACCTCGTGCCGAAGGCGCCCGACGGCGAAGCGCTCAACGCGCTCTACGAGCGCTACGGGTTCAGGAGCTGGCTGCGCGAGGTCGCCGGCGGTCCCTCGGCGGGCATGCCGGCCGACGCCGCGGGCGCGATCGCCGCGCGCGCGGAGAAGGAGGACACGCGGCGCTACGACACGCAGCACGGCGAGCACGTCGCGAAGGGGAAGCCCGCCGACCTCGCCTACGAGTGCGTGCTCGACGAGTCGGCGTTCGCGCGCTGGAAGGACGCGATCGCGAAGGCGCCTCTCGTCGCATTCGACACCGAGACGACGAGCCTCGATCCGATGGCGGCCGAGGTCGTGGGCCTCTCGTTCGCGATCGCGCCCGGGAAGGCGTGCTACGTGCCGGTCGCGCACCGCTACGCCGGCGCGCCCGACCAGCTCTCGCGCGAGCACGTGCTCGGCGCGCTCGCCCGCTGGTTCGCCGATCCGGAGGCGAGGAAGCTCGGCCAGAACGTCAAGTACGACCAGCACGCGCTCGCGAACCACGGCATCGGGCTCGCCGGCGTCGCGCACGACACGCTGCTCGAGTCGTACGTGCTCGAGGCGCACCGTCCGCACGACATGGACAGCCTCGCGTGGCGCCACCTCGACTGGAAGACGATCGCGTACGGCGAGGTCGCCGGCAAGGGCGCGTCGCAGATCGGCTTCGATCAGGTCACGGTCGACCGCGCGACCGAATACTCGGCCGAGGACGCCGACGTCACGCTGCGCCTGCACGAGGCGCTGCACCCGCAGCTCGTCGCCGAGCCGAAGCTCGAGCACGTCTACTCGGCGCTCGAGATGCCGGTGCGCGAGATCCTGTTCCGGATGGAGCGCACGGGCGTGCTGATCGACGCGGAGCTGCTGCGCGCGCACAGCCGCACGCTGGGCGAACGCGTCGTGGCGCTCGAGCAGCAGGCGTACGCGCTCGCCGGCGGGCCGTTCAACCTCGCCTCGCCCAGGCAGCTGGGCGAGGTGCTGTTCGAGCGCATGAAGCTGCCCGTCGCGAAGAAGACCGCCACCGGCCAGCCGTCGACCGACGAGGAGGTCCTGCAGGAGCTGGCCGCCGACTACCCGCTGCCGAAGGTGCTGCTCGAGCACCGCGCGCTCTCGAAGCTCAAGTCGACCTACACCGACAAGCTGCCGCAGATGGTGAATCCGCGCACGGGTCGCGTGCACACGACGTTCTCGCAGGCGACCGCGGTGACCGGCCGCCTCGCGTCGTCGGACCCGAACCTGCAGAACATCCCGGTGCGCACCGAGGAGGGGCGGCGGATCCGCGAGGCATTCATCGCGCCGCCGGGCCGGGTGCTGGTGTCGGCCGACTACTCGCAGATCGAGCTGCGCATCATGGCGCACCTGTCGGGCGACCATGCGCTCGTCCGGGCGTTCCTCGCCGGCGAGGACATCCATCGCGCGACCGCGGGCGAGATCTTCGGCGTGAAGCCCTCCGAGGTGACGGCCGACCAGCGCCGCTACATCAAGGCGGTGAACTTCGGGCTGATCTACGGCATGGGCGCGTTCGGGCTCGCGCAGCAGCTCGGCATCGAGCGCGGCGCCGCGCAGCAGTTCATCGACAGGTACTTCCAGCGCTACCCGGGTGTGGCCGGGTACATGCAGAGGACGCGCGAGCTGGCGCGCGAGCAGGGATACGTCGAGACCGCGTTCGGGCGCCGGCTGTGGCTCACCGACATCAAGGCGGGCGGCGGGCCCCGTCGCGCGGCGGCCGAGCGCGCGGCGATCAACGCGCCGATGCAGGGCACCGCTGCGGACCTCGTGAAGCTCGCGATGATCGCGGTGGCCGCCTGGATCGACCGCGAGCGCCTCGGCACGACGATGCTGCTGCAGGTCCACGACGAGCTCGTGCTCGAGGTGCCCGAGCAGGAGCTCGCGCGCGTGAAGCGCGAGCTGCCGCCGCTGATGATCGGCGTCGCGACGCTCTCGGTGCCGCTGGTGGTCGACGTCGGCAGCGGACCCAACTGGGAGCGCGCGCACTGACGTGCGGCGCGGGATGCGCACGATGGCCACCGACCTGCAAACCCCGTTCGACGCCGCGGTCGTCGTGATCACGAAGCGCACCGGAACGCTCGTCGGGGCGGTGCGTTCGGTCTGGGCGCAGCGGTTCGACGGGCGCGTGCAGGTCGTCGTCGGCGTCGACGGCCCCGGCGCGGACCGCGAGGCGCTCGCGGCGCTCGCGCGCGAGGTGCCCGCGAGCATGGCGCTCACCGTCGTCGACCCCGGCTACTCGACCGCGCGGTCGCGCGGCGGCCTCTACGCACCCGACTCGGGCGGATCGCTGCGAACGGCGCTCACGCTGCTCGCCAACGCGCGGCACGTCGCCTACCTGTCCGAGGTCAACCGGCATGCGCCCGACCACCTCGCGGACCTGAAACGCACGATCGCGGACCGCGCATGGGCGTACGCGCTGCGCTGGTTCGTCGATGCGCGCACGGGCGAGGTGATCTGCCGCGACGACTGGGAATCGGCGGGGCCCGATCGCGGCGTCTACGCGAAGAGCGAGGGCGGCTACGTCGCCACCGACACGCTCCTCATCGACAAGTTCGCGTGCCACGGCGTGATCGCGGCGTGGGCCGACGCCGACGCGCAGGGTCGCGGCGACGACCGCCGCTTCTTCCGGGCGATCCGGGGGATGCCGCACGCGGCCACCGGCGAGCCGTCGGTGTACGCGGCGATCCGCCTCGAGCAACAGCACCCGTTCATGCTCGCGCAGTTCCGCGCGCATGGCGTGGTCCTCGAGCGCCACATGGCGCTCTCCCCCGAGCTCAAGGCGCGGATCGCGCACGCGGCGGAAGCGCAGCGCACGCACGCCGAGGACGCACGAAACACGCTCTCCGTCGGGGGCGTCGACTTCGCCATGAAGCCCCGCCCTCCGGGTTCCTGATCAGGCGTCGAACGTCTCCCGCCAGCTCGCGTACCAGCTGCCCGCCATCACGGGCGCGAGCACGATCCAGCCCAGGCCGAACGGGATCGACGCGACGATCGCGAGCCCGATGCCGATGAGGCCGTAGACGAGCGTCGCGCCCATGTTGACCCAGCAGGCGCGGAAGCTCTTCTTCATCGCGGCGATCGGCTCCTCGCCGTTCAGCACGATGAGCGGCGGCGCGAACCAGTAGGCCATCGTCAGCGCCGCGACGGCGACCAGCGCGAGCGGGACGAGCACCAGCGCGACCAGCCCGATCGACGACAGGAGCGCCGTGCCCATCTGCGACGGATCGGACGAGAACGCGGAGAACAGTCCGGCGCCGCCGGCGACGCCGAGCACGACGGCGATCACGCCGATCCAGAGCACGAACATCGCGCCCAGGTAGATCAGGCCGACGATGAAGAGCGGCATGAAGCGCCCGCCGGAAAACCCCTCGAACAGGTGGCCCAGCGTGAGCGGTCGTCCTTTCGCGAGCGCATGGCAGCCGAGCACGATGCCGCCGCCGAAGACGGGCGCCAACACCGATTCCGCGATGCTTCCGACGATCGGGACGAACGCGAGCCCCACCAGGATCAGCACGAGCACGACGATCGTCGCGATCCAGAGGCCGGGCGCGGCCATGAACACCTGCCAGCCCTCGCCCCACCATGCGGCGCCCTGGCCCGCCGGCAGCTTGCGAGGTTCGCGCCGGCCGGGGCCGGACGGCGCACCGGTGCCGGAGGGCGGCGCCGTCGTTGCTGGCGGGAGCGATCTCGCCGGTCCGGGCTGCGTCGTCTCGTCCATCCTGTGCCTCCGCTCAAAGCGGTTACGGTAGCACGCACCCGCCCGATTGCGCGCCGGTCGGAGGGCGGCGCGCGGTCGAGGCAGCGCATCGTGCCCCGGGCTTTCGTGCCGGGGGCTTGCATCCCGGCCGCGGTGCCCCCACGCTCCGTCGTTCCCCGGCCGAACAGCGAAGCGAGCATGGACGCCCTCTCCGAATCCCTCGTCGTGCACGGCGCCTGGCTCGTCGGCCTCAACGTCCTGCTGCAGCAGATCGGCCTGCCGATCCCCGCGGTGCCGACGATGATCGTCGCCGGTGCGCTGGCGGCGGCGTCGCGCCTGTCCGCCCCGGGCGTGTTCACGCTCGCGGTCCTGGCGTCGGTCGTCGCCGACCTCCTCTGGTACTGGGCGGGGAGGCGCTACGGCTACCGCGTGCTCAAGCTCCTCTGCCGCGTGTCGCTGTCGCCGGACACTTGCGTGCGCCAGACCGAGGGCATCTTCGAGCGCTACGGATTCTTCTCGGTCGTGGTGTCGAAGTTCATCCCGGGCTTCTCGACGGTCGCGCCGCCGATCGCCGGTGCGCTGGACATGAGGCTGCCGTCGTTCCTCGGTGCCGCGTTCGCGAGCGCGGCGCTCTGGGTCGGCGCGGCGATGGGCGCGGGGTGGCTCTTCCGGACGCAGGTCAACGTGGTGCTCGCGTGGATGAGCGAGAACACCGCGCTCGCGGCCGGGATCGTCGGCGCGCTGCTCGCGGTCTACGTGCTCTTCAAGGCCTGGCAGCGCTGGCGGCTCGCGCGCTTCGTCGCCGCGTCGCGGATCACCGTCGACGAGCTCGCCTCGATGCTCGGCGACGAGGCGCCTCCGCACCTGGTCGACGTCGGCTCGAAGCTCGCGCACGAGCATCGGCCGCGCATCCCGGGCGCCGTGCTGCTCGACCTCGAGGAGATCGACGCGCGCGCGCACGAGTTTCCCTCGGACCGCGACATCGTGTTCTATTGCGCATGTCCGAACGAAGCGTCCGCGCGTCGCGCCGCGCAGATCCTGCATGCGCACGGATACAAGCGCGCGCGGCCGCTCGCGGGTGGCCTCGATGCGTGGATCGCGTCGGGCCGGGTCGTCGAGAGTGCGGCGACCACGGTCGTGCTCGACCGCCCGAAGCGGGCGGCCTGAGAAGTCGGGAGGACGGGCCCGGGGTCAGTGGAGCGGCCGCCGTGGCGTCGCCGGTGCCGGTCGCGGCTCGGCGGGCGGCAGGGCGACGCGCACGAACCAGGTCTCGCGCTCGGTCTCCCTCGTCGCCGTGAAGCCGAGCTCGGCGAGCAGGTGGGCGAGCGCGCCCGCGGAGCGCGCCGAGCGCCGAACGCGCATCACGCGCGTCCTGCGGCCGGTCGGCGTCGAGAAGAGGGCCTGGAGCATCGCGCGACCGTGTCCCCGGCCGCGGAGAGGCGCCTCGAGACCGGTCAGCCAGAGCTCGTAGCCGTCGTCGACCGCCCGGAACAGCCCGAACCCGACCGGCGGCTCGCTGCCCGCGGTCTCGTCGGCCCAGTAGACGTAGCCCGGGACGGCGACCGTGCGCACCGTGCCGGAGCCGGGCTCCTCGACGACGAAGTAGCCGGACTTGAGCGCCTGGCGCAACTCGCCGAAGAAGCGCGCCGCGGCGGGCGAGTCCCAGGCGAGCGCCGGATCGAACGCGCCGTCGCGGGCGGCGTCGCGGATCAGCGAGCGGAGCATCGCGAGATGGCCGATGTGGGCGGGTCGGAGCATCGGGTGCCGGGGCGGAGGGTTACGTCGGGAACGCTAACGCTTCGCGGGGCGGAGCGGGGTGACCGGCTTACAGAGTGCCGGGTTGGCCGGACGGACGGTTGGCACGTCTGCGTGGCGCTCTCGGGCAGGCGTGGCGGGGGCGGCTCCGATCCACTGAAGTCGTCGAGCCACGGCGCAGCCCGGAACCGACCGGGCGGGGCACCGGGGCGGTCACGGCCGCCGTCTTCGGGTTCCCGAATGACCGCCCCCGGGAGGCGTCCGGCCGATTCGGCTGCGCCCCCATTGAATTCGACCGGGGTCTGACCCTATAATTAGCACTCGTCGCACTCGAGTGCTAACAACGCCGGGTGTCCGCGTCGCCCAGCCCACCCCCCGAGATCGGGAGCGGGTGCTGAGGCATCCATCTGAAATCCAACGAATCAAGCTTAGGAGTGAGTGCTTACCATGAAGCTTCGTCCCTTGCATGACCGGATCATCGTCAAGCGGCTGGAAGAAGAGCGCAAAACCGCCGGCGGCATCGTGATCCCGGATACCGCCGCCGAGAAGCCCTCGATGGGTGAAGTCGTCGCGGCCGGGCCCGGCAAGACCGACGACAACGGCAAGTTGATCCCGATGGGCGTCAAGGTCGGCGAGAAGATCCTCTTCGGCAAGTACTCCGGCCAGGAATTCAAGCTGGATGGGGTCGACCTCCTGCACATGCGGGAAGACGACGTCATCGGCGTCGTCGCCTGACCCCCACGCAATCCGAACACACTCCAGGAGATTTCCGCTATGGCAGCCAAGGATGTCCGCTTCGGCGAACAGGCCCGCAACAGGATGGTGAACGGCGTCAACGTTCTCGCGAACGCCGTCAAGGTCACGCTCGGCCCCAAGGGCCGCAACGTCGTGCTCGAGCGCAGCTTCGGCTCGCCGACGATCACGAAGGACGGCGTCTCGGTCGCGAAGGAGATCGAGCTCAAGGACCGATTCGAGAACATGGGCGCGCAGATGGTGAAGGAAGTCGCGTCCAAGACCTCGGACGTCGCCGGTGACGGAACGACGACCGCGACGGTGCTCGCGCAGTCGATCATCGCGGAAGGCATGAAGTTCGTCGCGGCCGGCATGAACCCGATGGACCTGAAGCGCGGCATCGACAAGGCGGTCCTCGCCGTCGTCGAGGAGCTGAAGAAGATCAGCAAGCCGTGCTCGACGTCCAAGGAGATCGCTCAGGTCGGCTCGATCTCGGCGAACGCGGACGAGTCGATCGGCAAGACGATCGCCGAGGCGATGGACAAGGTCGGCAAGGAAGGCGTGATCACCGTCGAGGACGGCAAGGGCCTCGAGAACGAGCTCGACCTCGTCGAGGGCATGCAGTTCGACCGCGGCTACATCTCGCCGTACTTCATCAACAACCCGGACAAGCAGGTCTCGCTGCTGGAAGACCCGTACATCCTGCTGCACGACAAGAAGATCAGCAACATCCGCGACCTCCTGCCGCTGCTCGAGCAGGTCGCCAAGGCCGGCAAGCCGCTCCTGATCATCGCCGAGGACGTCGACGGCGAGGCGCTCGCGACGTTGGTCGTCAACAACATCCGCGGGATCCTGAAGACCGTCGCGGTCAAGGCGCCGGGCTTCGGCGACCGCCGCAAGGCGATGCTCGAGGACATCGCGATCCTGACCAACGGGACCGTGATCGCCGAGGAGTTGGGCCTCAAGCTCGAGAACGCGACGCTGAAGGACCTCGGCCGGGCGAAGAAGATCGAGGTGGGCAAGGAAGACACGACGATCATCGACGGCGGCGGCGAGAAGGCGGCGATCGAGGCGCGGGTCAAGAACATCCGCAAGCAGATCGAGGAAGCGACCTCCGACTACGACAAGGAGAAGCTCCAGGAGCGCGTGGCCAAGCTCGCCGGCGGTGTCGCGGTGATCAAGGTCGGCGCGGCCACCGAAGTCGAGATGAAGGAGAAGAAGGCCCGCGTCGAGGACGCGCTGCACGCGACGCGCGCGGCCGTCGAGGAAGGCATCGTGCCGGGCGGCGGCGTCGCCTATCTGCGCGCACGCTCCAACCTCAAGAACCTGAAGGGCGCGAACCCCGACCAGGACGCGGGCATCAAGATCGTGCTCCGCGCGATCGAGGAGCCGCTGCGCATGATCGTGGCGAACGCCGGCGAGGAGCCGTCGGTCGTCGTCAACAAGGTCGTCGAGGGCAAGGGCAACTACGGCTTCAACGCGGCCTCGGGCGAGTACGGCGACCTGGTCGAGATGGGCGTGCTCGATCCGACCAAGGTCACGCGCTACGCGCTGCAGAACGCGGCATCGATCGCTTCGCTGATGCTCACGACCGACGCAATGGTCGCCGAGTCGCCGAAGGACGAGAAGCCGATGGGCGGCGGCGGCGGCATGGGCGGCATGGGCGGCATGGGCGACATGGACATGTGATCCAGGAGTCAGGAGCCGGAGGACGGGAGTCGGCAACGGCTCCCGGTCGACGCTCCCCGCGGCACCCGAAGCCCGGCCTCGCGCCGGGCTTCTTTTTTGGCATCCGGACTCTTGTACGGGAATCGCGGGCCGGGGAGGAATCCCAAGTACTTCCGTGATCCAGAATCTCTTGTCGAGTGCTTGCCGCCGAAAGCTCTGCTACTGGCCAGGGGCCGGCGTTGCGCACTACAGCGCTGTTGGGATGGCAATGTGCAGGACGCTGCGGTGCCCGACGTCTTCGGTGAAACGCTGTTTTCGGTCGACCTCGCCGCGCCGAACAAAGCGACGCGGGAAATTGCGGCGATCACCGGCTCGGGGGCAATGTTGGCATGCTCGTCCAGCACGCCGCTCGCAAGCTCCGCGTCGTCCTCCGCGCGACCCTACCGGCGCAGTTCTTCATAGTTGGTTGAGGCGGTCATACGTACTCCAGATTGCAGAGGCATGGGGCGCCGTCAGAAACAGTCAGCGCATTTAGCAAATATTTGTCATCGCATTGACGTTACAAAATATTCCCTATATAATTAAACGTATTAGCACAATATTTGAAAACAAGACGAACATTGGATGCAAAAGTGAAGGCCAAAAAAGTGGCAAAGGAAGCCGCCAACGACAAGCGTGTAAGGTTCGTTCAGTTGGCCCAGAGTCGCACCGTTAACGCGATCCGCGCGATCCGTGTAATTGGCAAACTGGGCAACAAGGCGCACTACCAGTACGACGACGCCGACGTGAAGAAGATCGTTGGCGCGCTCAACAAGGAGATCGACGCGCTGAAGTCGCGGATGTCCAATCAAAGCGGTAAGGCGGAGGTCGACTTCAAGCTTTAAACTCCTTTCATTGACAATAATCTGTGCGCCGTCTTCAGCGGCGCAGCACAAGACCTATGCGCGAAACCGAGTTGCTGCAGGCCCTGCTGGCGTCTGAGACCGAGAGCGACGCGATCAAGGTTCTTGAAGCCCGCGGGCTTCTGGAAGACAAGTCACGGTGGCGGTACCTCGGCAACATGCCGAACAATCAGTCCATCGTCCTGAACCAGCAGAGCACGCCGGCGGCCGCTTTGGTTGAGAAGTTCACGAACGCGCAGGACGCCCTCTTGATGCGCTACTGCAAGGCGGCCGGGATTGACCCGCGCAGCGCGAAGGCTCCCGCGTCCATGGCGGACGCGGTCGACCAGTTTCTGGGCAGAAACGCGGAAGCCTTCACCAACCCGGATGACGAGACAAAGGCGCGCGACGCCCGCCGGGCCTATGCGGAGGACAACCTGGTGCTCTACGCCACCGGCACGAAGGCGCGACCCTCGCTTTCGCTCTACGACGCCGGCGAAGGCCAGCTTGCCAAGGACTTCCCTACGACCTTCTGCTCGCTGATCTTCGGCGATGCCAGCGGCTCGTACAAGGGGGCAATCAATTTCGTGCAAGGACGCTTCAACATGGGCAGCAGCGGCGTGTTGCCGTTTTGTTCCGAGAAGCACAAGATGCAGCTCATCGTGTCCCGTGTGCCGAATGACGTTGCTGGCGGCAACGACCACGAGTGGGGTTTCACGCTGATCTGCTTCTTCCCGTCGAAGCAGAACCCGTCTTGGCATTACCTAGTCGGACCCGACGAGCAGGTCATGACCGCGGGCAAGGAGCCGCTTGGTCTGCTGCCACGCGCCAACGCGAAATCGGGTGAGCTGACCCTGCCGCGCCAGCGCAAGGTGGATTCGGGCACACTGGTCAAGATGTACGACTTCAAGGCCCCATTGTCGAACATCTGCGGCGAGTTGTTTCGGAAGATCGAGGAGTTCCTACTGCGTCCGCCGCTGCCGTTGCGTCTCATCGAGTGCCGTGCCGACTACAAGGCGAACGTCATGCGGAACACGATATGGGACCGCCTGGCGACCTGGGGCAAGGATCGAATGGAGCCCGGCTTCGAGAACGGTGCCGGCGTCTCAGTTCAGCTCGAAACCGGCGAATCCATTCCGGTCGAGATCCGCGTCTTCAAGGCAGTCAAGAAGGACGGCGCGATGCAGGACGATCCCGAACGCCTCCAGACCGGCCTGCGGGCCATCATCAATGGCCAGTCGCACGCGAAGCGCGATACGCAGTTCTTCAAGACCCAGGCTGTCGACAAGGAGCATATTGCCGGTAGCATGCTCGTGCTGCTTGACTGCACGAAGCTCAGCCAGGCCTCACGTAACGCGCTGTTCATGAGCAATCGCGAAATGTTCCGCGAAGATCCGTTGCTCACCGACTTGTTCAAAAAGGTGCAGCGAGAGCTTAAGAACCACGAGGGGCTGATCGAGCTCAACAAGAAGCGTTACGAAGAGAAGGTGAAGGACGCCGTCGACGACAACGACGGAATAAAGGCGCTCGAAGAGCTTCTGGCGACCGACCCCGACCTGGCCGACCTGTTTGGCACCCTGGTGCCGGGCAAGGCAGGTGCAAAAATCGTCACCGATGGCCCCGGCGGCCCGATCGACGAGCCACCGAAGCCGTTCAAGGGAATGCAGTTCCCAACCTACTTCAAGCGCAAGGATGGCGCCACGGTTGTCGAAACGGAGATCAAGAAAGGCGAGTTGGGCCGCGTCTCGTTTCTGACCGACGTGCGCAATGACTACTTCACGCGTAAACGCTACGTCGGGCAGGCGACCTTCTCGGGCGACGTTGTCCCGACGGCCCACCTGTTTAACGGCCGCTATACGCTGACCTTCGCACCGGACAAGACGCTCGCGGTAGGCGCCAAGCTCAACTGCCAGGTCGTCATCAAGGACAACAAGGGCAGCGGGCCGTTCAAGCTCGACGTCCAGATCACCGTAGTGAAACCGATCGAGAAGGATCCGCCGAAGTACAAGCCCCCGCGCATCCCGAAGGCGCTGGCCGCGCCGAGCAGGCCCGACATCCAGGAAGTGAAAACTGGCCCTGACGCGCCGCCACTCACCATCACGCAAATTCCCAACACTGATCGCTTGAAGCTGCTGCTCAACGTGGAGTCAAGCCTTCTGTTGCAAGCCAAGGCCATGCGACCCAAGGAAGAGGCGACGGCTGTTGAGTTCGTCTTCAAGTACGGGTTGGCGCTGACGTCAATGGGCCTAATCGATGCCGCAAAGAAGACGGATGATTGGAACGCCGATCAGGCCGCGTGCCGCAAGCGCATCGAGGACACGGCCATCGGCATCGCCCGCGTGATCGTGCCGCTCTGCTTGTCGCTTCCCAGCAAGTTGCCGAAGACGAAGACCAAACTCGTGGCGGCGGCTTAGCGCCTCCGAGCACGGCGTCCGTGCGCCCGCGGCTCGCGCCACGCTACGGGCCGCGCCGGCGATGGAACAACACCACTTCCAGGCTGCCGTTCGTCGGGCCGCGCTGATCGGCGTACCACCGCCGGTTGGGCACACTGCGCCATAGGCGGCCATCCGACGTGCAGATGCCGCTCGGCAGCAGGCATTCGGTCAAACCGACATCATCCGCGACCGAGAGGTAGCGTGGTAGCTGCCATTCCGGCTGCGCGAAGGCCACGACCTGCACCACCATTGTGTCTTGGTCGCACAGCGCCGCGACGGAATGCAACGACGCCTTGAGGTTTGCGAAGTAGCTGTTCAGCTCCTTCGTACGCGCACCCATGGTGTAGTAGGCAGCGCCGTCACCGTCGACGCGGTTGGCGATCCAGAACGGTGCAGGGGTTTCCTTGCGGCCGTCGACCTGCCAGCGGTGATAGAGCACGTGCACGCCGGGGTAGGGCGGCGAGGTCACGACTAGGCGCGGTCGCGAACCGTCAGCAAAAGCGGCATCGGCGTCCAGCCCCTTGGTCGTGCGATTCAGGCAGGCGATACGCGTCCGTTGGTAGCCCCCACGCAGAACGGCCTCCCGCAACTCGCGCGCGCCGTCAATCATCGCTGCGGCGTCGGTTACCAGCATGTTGCGGAAGTCGTCTATGGTAGGCAGGTTACGGCGACCGTTCAGCGCCCATTGCGACGTACGCAGCAGCACGCAACGGGCGAAGGCTTCGAGGCGCCGCGGCTTGAGCTTGCGCGCGCTGGCCAGCGCTTGCTCGATCGCCTTCTTGAGCCGCCAGTTCGCCGCGCTGTCGAGATGACGGGTGTAGCCAGCGTCCTCGTGGCGATGGTCGCGCTCGACCCGCTCCCAAATGTTAATGCCGTCGGCGGTGCTCTCGGCCCAGCGTGACAGGCGCGCCAGCTCTGCCTCGCTCAGGATCGTCGTCTTCACTTCGCTTATGAATGTCGCGAGCGAACTGATATCGGCCCCGACGGCATGTCGGCCGGAGACCATCGCTTCCACCAGCGTAGTGCCACCGCCAACGAACGGATCTAGCACGAGATCGCCAGGTTCAGTGAAGGCGTGGATTGCGGCGCGGACTAGCTTTGGCGAGAACCGGGCCGGGTAGCGATAGAAGTTGTGGGTGAACCCCGCGACTGGTGAGACATCGTGCGCAGCTTCGACCAGCCTGGCCAGCTTCTCCGGATGAGACCGGACATGCTCTGCAGTGGTCATATTGCGTCTACCTCGTGGGGGTCAGCAACGGCCAACGGTCACTGACGTATTTCTCCGCGGCATCTCGCACGATCCACGCGACAGACACCTTCTGCTGATCAGCGATCTGCTCAAGCGTCCGGAAGAGATCCGGCGGAAAACCAACCGACATGCGCGCCATGCGCTTGGAAGTTGCGACCGCCTTCTTGCGCGAGTTGGCCATAGTGGTGTCATTGAATGACGATGCACCACTTTACACCACATTGGTGAAAACCTCACTCGAAAGGCGTGGTACTGAGGTGCGGCGGCGGAAAGTCACACTTTGGTCGCTCACTGACATCGCGGGTGTCCGCCATGGGTCGGTTGTGGTCAGCCGGACTGCGCATGATCGCCGGACTTGCCGCATTCGACGGCTGAATAGTCTTCTCATTGGCCAAGGTCAATTTCGACAGCTGGTTCCGGCTTCCGTCTTTTTTGCGAATCGTCCCCGGTGCGCGGCGCTACGGGGCACGAGTTGTGGCAACATCCGCCTCCGGCGCCGTCCTGCCCCTCCGGGCCGCCCGGTCGCCCTGCCGCGCCGCCCGGCTCCCCTCCATGCTCCGATTCGTCCTGACGCGGCTGTCGCTCATCATTCCGACGTTCATCGGGATGACGCTGCTCGCGTTCTTCCTGATCCGGCTCGTCCCCGGCGACCCGATCGAGACGATGGCGGGCGAGCGCGGCATCGACGCGGCGCGCCACGAGTCGCTGCGCAAGGAATACGGGCTCGACCGGCCGGTGCTCGTCCAGTACGGCATCTACGTCGGCCGCGTGCTGCACGGCGACCTCGGCAAGTCGATGATCACGCAGGAGCCCGTGCTGCGCGAGTTCGCCGCGCTGTTCCCCGCGACGATCGAGCTCGCGCTCGGCGCGATCGTGTTCGCGCTCGTGCTCGGCATCCCGGCCGGCATGCTCGCCGCCGTGCGGCGCAACTCGATCCTCGACCACGGCGTGATGGGCGTCTCGCTCACCGGCTACTCGATGCCGATCTTCTGGTGGGGGCTGCTGCTGATCCTGCTCTTCTCGGTCCAGCTGGGCTGGACGCCCGTGTCCGGCCGCCTCGACGTCCGGTACTTCACCGAGCCGGTGACCGGCTTCCTGACGATCGACACGCTGCTGTCCGGCGAGAAGGGCGCGTTCCGCTCGGCGCTCTCGCACCTCGTTCTGCCGGTGATCGTGCTCGGGACGAACCCGCTCGCGATCATCGCGCGCATGACGCGCTCGGCGATGCTCGAGGTGCTGGGCGAGGACTACATCCGCACCGCGCGCGCGAAGGGCCTGCCGCGCTGGCGCGTCGTCGCGCTGCACGCGTTCCGCAACGCGCTGATCCCGGTCGTCACGGTGATCGGCCTGCAGGTCGGCGTGCTGTTCACCGGCGCGATCCTGACCGAGACGATCTTCTCGTGGCCGGGCGTCGGCAAGTGGCTGATCGAGTCGATCTACCGTCGCGACTATCCGGTGCTCCAGGGCGGGCTCCTGCTGCTCGGCGCCGTCGTGATGATCGTGAACCTGACCGTCGACGTCGCCTACGGCGTGATCAACCCGCGCATCCGGCACGCGAAATGACCGGCGGCACGATCACCGCGACTCCCGACGCGGCCCGCGCGCCGATCGGGCCGCTGCGCGAGTTCTGGGGCTACTTCGCCGCCAACCGCGGAGCGCTCGCGGGACTCGCGATCGTCGTGCTGGTGCTCGGGCTCGCCGCGTTCGCGAACGTCCTCGCACCGTACCCGCCCGACCTCACGAACAACGCGGCATTCCTGAAGCCGCCCGCCTGGCAGGCAGGCGGTTCGTGGGACTACCCGCTCGGCACCGACGCGATCGGGCGAGACATGCTGTCGCGGCTCATCCACGGCGCTCGCCTGTCGCTGCTGATCGGCATGGCGGTCGTCGCGATCTCGATCGTGGTCGGCATCGCGCTCGGGCTCGTCGCCGGCTACGCGCGCGGCATCACCGAGATCGCGATCAT
The DNA here is from genome assembly GCA_937898875.1 of uncultured Pseudomonadota bacterium. Lineage (GTDB taxonomy): Bacteria > Pseudomonadota > Gammaproteobacteria > Burkholderiales > Casimicrobiaceae > VBCG01. The sequence continues at coordinate 16,809 of CALDKM010000059.1, forward strand.
GCGGCTCATGGACATCATCCTGACGCTGCCCTCGCTCCTGCTCGCGATCGTGATCGTGGCGATCCTGGGCCCGGGAATCATGAACGCGATGCTGGCCGTCGCCGTCGTCGTGCTGCCGCACTACGTCCGCATCACGCGCGCCTCCGTGATCGCGGAGATGTCGAAGGACTACGTGACCGCGGCGCGCGCCGGCGGCGCCGGACGCGTGCGCCTCATGTTCAGCGAGGTGCTGCCGAACTGCGCGGCGCCGCTGATCGTGCAGGCGTCGCTCGGCGTGTCCACCGCGATCCTCGACGCCGCCGCGCTGGGTTTCCTCGGGCTGGGCGCGCAGCCGCCGTCGCCCGAGTGGGGAACGATGCTCGCCGACGCGCGCGAGTTCGTGCTCCGGGCATGGTGGGTCGTCACGTTCCCGGGCCTGATGATCCTCGTCACGGTGCTCGCCTTCAACCTGCTGGGGGACGGGCTGCGCGATGCGCTCGATCCCAAGCTGAAGAGGTAGCGGTGGCCCTGCTCGAGATCGAGGATCTGCACGTCGAGTTCCCTTCGCAGGGCGGCGTGCTGCGCGCGGTCGAGGGCGTGAGCCTTTCGCTCGACGAAGGCGAGGTGCTCGGCATCGTCGGAGAGTCGGGCTCGGGCAAGAGCGTGACGATGCTCGCGCTGATGGGGCTCGTCGCTGCGCCGGGGCGCGTGCGCGCGAAGCGCCTCGCGTTCGCCGGCCGGGACCTCCTGCGGTCGAGCGAGAAGGAGCGCCGCGCGATCGTCGGCAGGGACGTCGCGATGATCTTCCAGGAACCGACGACGAGCCTCAATCCGTGTTTCACGATCGGCTTCCAGCTGACCGAGACGCTGCGGCTGCACCTGCGGCTGGATCGCCGCGCGGCGCGGAGGCGCGCGGTCGAGCTCCTCGAGCAGGTCGGCATCCCGGCCCCCGAGAGCCGCCTTTCGGACTTCCCGCACCAGATGTCGGGCGGCATGAACCAGCGCGTGATGATCGCGATGGCGGTCGCCTGCAATCCGCGCCTGCTGATCGCGGACGAGCCGACGACGGCACTCGACGTCACGATCCAGGCGCAGATCCTCGACCTGCTGCGCGACCTGCAGGAAGCCCGCCGCATGTCGCTCGTGCTCGTCACCCACAACATGGGCGTGGTCGCCGACATGGCGCGCCGCGTGGCGGTGATGTACGCGGGACAGGTGCTCGAGGAGCGCTCCGCCGACACGCTCTTCTCCGCACCGCAGCACCCGTACACGGCGGCGCTGCTCGCGGCGATGCCGGAGCGCAGCGCCGGCGGGGCGCGTCTCGCGACGATCCCCGGCGTCGTGCCCGGGCTCTACGACAGGCCGCAGGGGTGCCTGTTCGCGCCGCGCTGCGCGCATGCGACGCGGCGCTGCGAGGCCGAGCGTCCCGGCCTCGCGCACTGGCAGGGCGGCGAAG
>CALDKM010000060.1:0-1786 GCA_937898875.1 uncultured Pseudomonadota bacterium
CGGGCCCATCAGCCCGAAGCGGTCGGCGCCGTGGCACGAGGCGCAGTGCGTCGCGTAGAGCGCCCCCGCATCGACGACGGCCGCGGGCGTCGCGGCGGCCGGTGCGGGCGACTGCGCCGCCGCCGCGCCGGCGAACGCGACGACGAGCACCGCGATCGCGATATAGACCGACCAGCCGATCGCGCAGCGCCAGCGCGAGAGCAGGGAGAGTCCGCACCCGGCGGGCGTTGCCTGTCCCGGCTCCCGCACCGGAGCATCGAAGTCCGACCCCCGTCCCGCTTGCATGGGCTCCGACCCGGGCGTTCCCGCCGCGCAGGTGAACTTCACGTCCGCACTCCGTTCGCCTTCACGGTCGGCACGGGCTCGGCGGCCGCATCCGCGCGCCTCACCCGGACGTACGGCTTCGCGACGAGACGTTCGCCGCCCGCCTCGATGCCGAGCTCGTCGTCGTCGAGATAGCAGCCCGGATCCTCGGCCCACGCGTCCTTCGCGATCTGCCAGGCGCGCACGCGCGTGTTGCCGCCGCAGACGTCGAAGTACGAGCAGCGCGCGCATCGCCCCTTGACCGGGCGCGGGGTCGACTTCAGTCCCGCCATCAGCGGATCGGACGTGTCGCGCCAGATCTCGGAGAACGGCCGCGTCTTCACGTTGCCGAGCGTGTAGTCCCACCAGAACGTGTCGGGGTGGACGTTGCCGAGGTTGTCGATGTTGGCGATGTTGACGCCCGAGCTGTTTCCGCCCCACTGCGCGAGCTTCGCGCGCAGGTGCGCCTCGCGCCCGGGGAAGCGCGCGCGTACCCAGTGCAGCAGGTAGACGCCGTCGGCATCGTTGTTGCCGGTGACGAACTCGCGCTTCTTCCCCGACTCGATCGCGCGCCAGGCCGCGTCGAGCACGAGGTCCATCGCGTCGCGCGTCGTGCGGAACATCGCGTCGGTCTTGCGGTTGACGTTGCCGCGCCCTCCGTAGTTCAGGTGCGACAGGTAGAACTTGTCGATGTCCTCGCTCTCCATCAGCTCGAGGAGCGCCGGCAGGTCGTGCGCGTTGTCCTGCGTGAGCGTGAAGCGGATGCCGACCTTGAGGCCGGCGTCGCGGCAGCGGCGCACGGCGGCGAGCGACGCCGCGTAGGCGCCGGCCTTTCGGCGGAACCGGTCGTGCGTCGCCTCGATGCCGTCGAGGCTGATGCCGACGTAGTCGTAGCCGATCGCCGCGACCTTCGGCAGCATCGCGTCGTCGATCATCGTGCCGTTGGTCGAGAGCCCCACGTAGAAGCCCATCGACTTGGCGCGCCGCGAGATCTCGAAGATGTCGGGATGCAGCAGCGGCTCGCCGCCCGACAGGATCAGCACCGGCACGCCGAACGACCTGAGGTCGTCCATCGTGCGGTAGATGTCCGGCGTCGCGAGCTCGCCGGGAAAGTCGATGTCCGCCGAGATCGAGTAGCAGTGCTGGCAGGCGAGGTTGCAGCGGCGGATCAGGTTCCAGATCACCACCGGGCCCGGCGGGTTGCGCTTCGGACCGACCGGCGTCGGATGCCGCACTTCCTCGAGGTACTGCGTCACGCGGAACATCGCCTCACTCCGTTTCCCGCCCGGCGTTCCGGGGTCGTCGTGCGTGCATTATCCGCGGGATCGGCCGCCGCGCATTGATCCGGCCCAAGGGACCGTCAGGCGAAGCGCAGCCCCGTCTTCTTCAAGACCCTGGTGCTGAAGAGGACATCGTGGGCGCGCGCGAAGCCGCCGAGCAGCGCCGCGATCTCGCGAACCTGCGCCTCGCACTCCGCGCGATC
>CALDKM010000061.1:0-5579 GCA_937898875.1 uncultured Pseudomonadota bacterium
GCGCGTCGACGGCGGGGCGGCGGCGAACGACCTGCTGATGCAATTCCAGGCCGACGTCCTCGGCGTGCCGGTCGTGCGCCCGCAGGTGCTCGAGACGACGGCGCTCGGGGCCGCCTACCTCGCCGGACTCGCGGTCGGCTACTGGAAGGACGCGGCCGAGGTCGCCGCGAACTGGCGGGTCGATCGGGCGTTCGAGCCGTCGATGCCGGACGACCGCGTCGCAGAGCTGCTCGCTGCGTGGGGAAAGGCAGTCGAGCGGAGCAAGCGGTGGGTGGATCCGACGTGAAACCCCGGTGCGCGCCGGCGCCCCGGCCGTCGTCTCTGCCCCGCTACACCGCGATCAGCCCCCGCACGTTCTCGTCGTCCATCCCGGACGCGGGACCGGACGCGACGATCTCGCCCCGGCTCATCACCGCGTAGGTGTCGGCGATCCGTTTCGCGAAGTCGTAGTACTGCTCGACCAGCAGGATCGCGAGGCCGCGCTCGCTCGCGAGCCGGCGGATCACCCGGCCGATGTCCTCGATGATCGACGGCTGGATGCCCTCGGTCGGCTCGTCGAGGATCAGGAGCTTCGGCGCGCCCATCAGCGCGCGGCCGATCGCGAGCTGCTGCTGCTGGCCGCCGGAGAGGTCGCCCCCGCGACGCGCGCGCATCGACCTAAGCACCGGGAACAGCTCGTCGATCCACATCGGGATCTCGTCGTTCCCGCGGCTCGCCGCACCGATGCGCAGGTTTTCCTCGACGGTGAGCCGCGGGAAGATCTCGCGCCCCTGCGGGACGTAGCCGAAGCCGCGCGCGACGCGCTCCTCGGGGCGCCGGCCGTCGAGCCGCTCGCCGTTCCACGCGATCTCGCCCGACCGCGCAGGGACGAGTCCCATCAGGCAGCGCAGGATCGTCGTCTTGCCCACGCCGTTGCGGCCGAGCAGCGCGGTGACCTCGCCGGCCTTCGCGACGAGCGAGACGCCGCGCAGGATGTGGCTGCCGCCGTAGTACTGGTGCAGGTCGCAGACGTCGAGCATGGGTATCCGCGTCAGCGGCCGAGGTAGACCTCGACCACCGCCTCGTTCGCCCGCACTTCGTCGAGCGTGCCCTCGGCGAGAACGCCGCCCTCGTGCAGCACGGTCACGCGCTTCGCGATGCGCGCGACGAACGCCATGTCGTGCTCGACGACGACGATCGACTGGCGGCCCTCGAGCGCGACGAGCAGGTCGGCGAGCCGCTCGGTCTCCTCGTCGGTCATGCCGGCGACCGGCTCGTCGAGCAGCAGCAGGCGCGGCTCCTGCGCGAGCAGGATGCCGATCTCGAGCCGCTGCTTCTGTCCGTGCGCGAGCATCCCCGCGGTACGATGCGCCTCGTCCTCGAGCTGGACCGTCGCGAGCAGCTCGTCGATGCGCCGCGCTTCGTCGAGCGTCGTGCGCCAGGAAAGGCTCCGCCACCAGCGGCGGTCGCCCTTCAGCGCGAGCTCGAGGTTCTCCCAGACCGTGTGCTGCTCGAACACCGTGGGCTTCTGGAACTTGCGTCCGATGCCGCCGCGCGCGATCGCGCTCTCGTTCATGCGCAGGAGGTCGATCGTCTGGCCGAAGAAGACGCGACCCTCGTCGGGGCGCGTCCTGCCGGTGATCACGTCCATCATCGTCGTCTTGCCGGCGCCGTTGGGCCCGATCACGCATCGCAGCTCGCCGTCGTCGATCGCGAGCGAGAGGTCGTTCAGCGCCCTGAACCCGTCGAAGCTCACCGACACGCCGTCGAGGTACAGGATCACGCGGTGCGAGACGTCGACCTCGCCCTCGTGCAGGACGTGGCCGTAGCCCGCGAAGCCGCTGCCCGCGGCGCCTGCGTCGGACGCGGGACGCGTCGAGGGAAGCGCGCTCACCGCTCCCGCCTCGCGAACAGCCCCGCCACGCCGCGCGGCAGGAAGAGCGTCACGGCGACGAACAGCGCGCCGAGGAAGAACAGCCAGAACTCCGGGAACGCGGCGGTGAAGTAGCTCTTCGCGCCGCTCACGATCGCGGCGCCCGCGACCGGCCCCGCCAGCGTGCCCCGTCCGCCCATCGCGACCCAGATCACCATCTCGATCGACTGCGCGGGCGCCATCTCGCTAGGATTGATGATGCCCACCTGCGGGACGTAGAGCGCGCCGGCGATGCCGCACAGCACCGCGGAGACCGTCCAGACGAACAGCTTGTAGGGAAGCGGGTCGTAGCCGGTGAAGCGCACGCGCGTCTCGGCGTCCCGGATCGCGGACACGACGCGCCCGAGCTTCGAGCGCACGATCGCGCGGCACGCGACCAGTCCCGCCGCGAGCGCGATCCCGGTGAGCACGAACAGCACGACGCGCGTTTCGATGGCGGCGATCGGGAACCCGAGGATGCGCTTGAAGTCGGTGAAGCCGTTGTTGCCGCCGAAGCCGGTGTCGTTGCGGAAGAACAGCAGCATCGCGGCGTAGGTGAACGCCTGCGTGATGATCGACAGGTAGACGCCCTTGACGCGCGAGCGGAACGCGAACCAGCCGAACACGAAGGCGACGACGCCCGGCACCAGCACGATCATCGCGAGCGCCCACAGGAACGAGTCCGAGCCCTGCCAGAACCACGGCAGCGACTTCCAGTCGAGGAACACCATGAAGTCCGGCAGGTCGCTGCCGTAGACGCCGTCGCGTCCGATCTGGCGCATCAGGTACATGCCCATCGCGTAGCCGCCCAGCGCGAAGTAGAGGCCGTGGCCGAGCGAGAGCACGCCGCAGTAGCCCCAGACGAGGTCGAGCGCGACCGCCGCGAGCGCGTAGCACATGATCCTGCCCCCGAGCGTGAGCCAGTACGCGGACAGCGCGAACGGGCTGTCCGCGGGCAGCGCCAGCGCCGCGAGCGGCACGAGCACGCAGTTCACGGCCGTCGCGGCCGCGAGCACCGCCCATCCGGTGCGCGAGAACAGCGAGGGACGCGGCGGTGCGACGAGGCGCGTCGGCGCGGCGACGAGATCGGCGAGCGCGTTCATCGTCCGTTCACGCGTCGGCCGACCGGCCCTTGAGCGCGAACAGCCCCTGCGGCCGCCGCTGGATGAACAGCACGATCATCGCGAGGACGATGATCTTCGCGAGCACGGCGCCGGAGATCGGTTCGAGGAACTTCGAGACGACGCCCAGGCCCAGCGAGCCGACGACGGTTCCGGCGAGCTGGCCCACCCCTCCCAGCACGACGGCCATGAACGAGTCGATGATGAACGCCTGCCCGAGGTCGGGACCGACGTTGCCGACCTGCGACAGCGCGCAGCCGCCGAGACCGGCGACGCCGCTGCCGAGCCCGAAGGCGAGCGTGTCGACGCGTCGCGTCGGCACGCCGACGCACGAGGCCATCGCACGGTTCTGCGTCACGGCGCGCACGAACAGGCCCAGGCGCGTCAGGTTGAGGATCGCCCACACGCCCGCGACGACCAGCGCCGAGAACGCGATGATGTAGAGGCGGTTCCACGGCAGCGTCACGTTCGACGCGATCGCGATGCCGCCGCTCATCCACGACGGGTTCGCGACCTCGACGTTCTGCGCGCCGAACACCGTGCGCACGAGCTGGATCAGCACGAGGCTCAGGCCGAACGTCGCGAGCAGCGTCTCGAGCGGACGGCCGTAGAGGAAGCGGATCACCGTGCGCTCGATCGCGACGCCCACGAGCGCCGCGCTGGCGAATGCGACGGGAATCGCGGCGGCGAGGTACCAGTCGACCGCTCCGGGCAGGTGCGTTCGGAACCAGCCCTGCACGAGCCAGGTCGCGTAGGCGCCGATCATCAGCAGTTCGCCGTGCGCCATGTTGATGACGCCCATGAGACCGTAGGTGATCGCGAGCCCGAGCGCGGCGAGCAGCAGCACGCTGCCGAGGCTCACGCCCGAGAACACCGAGCCGGCGATCGCGCCGGCGCGCCCGCGCCCGTCGATCGCCTCGATCGCGGCCTTCGCCGCGGCGCGCAGCTCGGCGTCGCCTTCCCTGAACGTTCCGTCGGGGTTCTTCTCGACGAGCGGAAGGAGCAGGAGCCTGGTCGCGGGCGACCGGCTCTCTGCGAGCCGGCCGATCGCCTCGAGCCGCCTCGCACGGTCGGCGCCCGACAACGCGGCGGCCGCCTGCACCAGCCCGAGCCTCGCCCTGAGCCCGGGGTCCGTCTCCCGGGCGATCGCGGCGGCGACGACGGCTTCGTCGGCCGCCTGCGGATCCTGCTCGAGCGCGGCGATCGCCCGCGAGCGCTCGCCCGCGTCCGGCGCGGCAAGCGCGAACGCCGCGAGCCCGGTCTGGAGCTCGCGACGCAGGCGGTTGTTCACGACGACGTCCTCGGCGTCGGAGGGCACGGCGGCGACCGGCTCGCCGGTCGCCGCGTCGGTGGCCTTGCCGTCGGCGACGACGAATACCTTCTGCGCGGAGGCCGACGCCTGCACCGTTCCGGCGAGCAACGCCTCGATGAGCGTCCGCGCGGCCGGATCCTGCGTGGCGGACAGCGCCCGCACCGCCTCGCTCCGCTCGTCGCCGTCGCCGGCGCCGAGCTTCAGCACGAGGTCGGCGGACAGCGCCAGCGCATGGCCGGGCAGCGCCGCCGCGACGAGGAGCGCGGCGGCAAGCATCAGGGTCTTCATCGGGAGCATGCGGGACCGGTACGGAATGGCGGCGACGTTCCGCCGAAGCGCGCTTCGCCCGCCGCTCCCCGGGGGAGCCGGGGCCCCGGGCACGGCCTCGCGGCCGCCGGGGCACCGGTCCCTTCGACGATCGCTTCCGGGCGACCCGTCACTTCTTCGCGGGCTCGTCCTTCTTGGCGTCGTTGCCTTCGATGAACGGGCTCCACGGCTGTGCCTTGATCGGGCCCTTGGTGCGCCACACGACGTTGAACTGCCCGTCGCTCTTCACCTCGCCGATCATCACCGGCTTCCACAGGTGATGGTTCTTCTCGTCCATCTTGATCACGTAGCCCGAGGGCGCCTTGAACGACTGCCCGCCCATCGCCGCGACGACCTTGTCGGTGTCGAAGCTCTTCGCCTTCTCGACCGCCTGCTTCCACATGTGGATGCCGATGTAGGTGGCCTCCATCGGGTCGTTGGTGAGCGGCTTGTCGGCGCCCGGCAGATTCTTCGCCTTCGCGTACGCGGCCCACTTCTTCCTGAACGCGTCGTTCTCCGGGTTCTTGAGCGACATGAAGTAGTTCCACGCCGCCAGGTGGCCGACGAGCGGCCTGGTGTCGACGCCGCGCAGCTCCTCTTCGCCGACCGAGAACGCGACGACCGGCACGTCGGTCGCCTTGAGTCCCTGGTTGCCGAGCTCCTTGTAGAACGGAACGTTCGAGTCGCCGTTGATCGTCGAGATCACCGCCGTCCTGCCGCCCGCCGAGAACTTCTTGATGTCGGCGACGATCGTCTGGTAGTCGGCGTGGCCGAACGGCGTGTACTTCTCGTCGATGTCGGCTTCCTTGACGCCCTTCGACTTCAGGAACGCGCGCAGGATCTTGTTCGTCGTGCGCGGATAGACGTAGTCGGTCCCGAGCAGCACGAACCGCTTGGCGCCGCCGCCGTCCTTGCTCATCAGGTACTCGACCGCGGGAATCGCCTGCTG
>CALDKM010000062.1:0-2172 GCA_937898875.1 uncultured Pseudomonadota bacterium
GGCGGCCAGCGCCAGCGCATCGCGATCGCGCGCGTGATGCTGAAGGACGCGCCGATCCTGCTGCTCGACGAGGCGACCTCCGCGCTCGACTCGGAGGTCGAGGCCGCGATCCAGCAGAGCCTCTACCGGCTGATGGAAGGCAAGACCGTCGTCGCGATCGCGCATCGCCTCTCGACGATCGCCGCGATGGATCGGCTGATCGTGCTCGACCGCGGCAGGGTCGTCGAGGAAGGCGACCACGCGAGCCTGCTCGCCAACGACGGTCTCTACGCGCGCCTGTGGGCTCACCAGAGCGGCGGATTCCTCGGCGCCGGGGCCGACGACGAGTCGATCCCGATCGACGGTCCGGCCGCGGACCCCACGCCGGAAGCTGCGGCGATGCAATCGACGGTGCGAACGCTCGAGCCCGCGCATGCGGGGCACGACCGGCCCGCCGGATCGGAGCCGTTCCCGTCGTGACGGCGCCGCGCCGGCCCCCGCGGACGGCAGCGGACGGCGCGGTCCCGGTTCGCGCGACGGATGGGGCGCGCTATCCCGAGGCGATCGCGCGCCGGCCGGCGGCGGCGAACGCGTCGCCCGCGACGGGGACCCCGGCCGTCGGCGAGGGCTCGACGGCGGGGCTCGCGTAGCTGCCGTCGATCCCGTTCATCGGCGAGGACCGCGCGACCAGGTGCGCCGGATGCCGGCGGGTTCCGGGACGATGCAGGACGGCGGCGGCAGGGCGACCCGCCAGGATGCGGCGGTGACCGATATCAGGCCGGCGGCGGTCGTCAACGCATGACGGACCTTCGCCGCCGGATCCGGCTCGTTGGCAGCGGGCGTCGGGCAATCGGGCGCCGCACGCGACGTCGTCTCGACGCACGCGTGTCCGGGGAATTCGATTCGAGAGGACATGGGGTGTTCGCCTTCCGTTCCGGAAGCACGGGAAGCCGTGCCTCCGCCCGCGACGCGATGCGCGGGCGGGTCCCAGTATGCTCGCTCGCCGCCCCCGTGGCGAACGACGCGAAGATGCACTCCGGTCCGCGACCCGGTGGCGTCAGCCGATGCGCTTCGCGACCAGTCGCGCGGCGCACAGGTCCTCGAGCGCGGTGCCGACCGATTTGAACAGTGTCACCTCGTCGCGGCCGCGACGTCCCGGATGCCTGCCGGTCGCGAGGTCGGCGAGTTCTGCGCGCACGCGCTCCGCGGCAAAGATGCCGGACGCAATCGCCTGCACGAGGTCGCCCGCCTCCTTGAGCGCGCCGGCGCGAGTGTCGACGAACACGCTCGCGCGCGCGACCAGGTCGTCGTCGCTCTCGCGCATCTCGGGCGTGAACGCGCCGACGAGGTCCACGTGCGTGCCGGCGCGCACGTGCGCACCCCGCACGATCGGCTCACGTGCCGTGGTCGCGCAGCTCACGATGTCGGCTTCCGCGAGACCGGCATCGAGATTCGCGATCGCGGTCGCCGGCAATCCCTGCGCCGCGAGCGCGCCCGCGGTGCGTTTAGCGCGATCCGGATGCCGGCCCCAGACCAGCACCCGTTCGATCGGCCGGACCGCGCAGTGCGCCGCAGCCATGCAGGGCGCGAGCGCGCCCGTGCCGACCACGAGCAGCGTCCGCGCATCGGGGCGCGACAGGTACGTCGACGCGAGCGCCGACGACGCGGCCGTCCTGCGCAGCGTCAGCGCCTCGCCGTCGATCAGCGCGACCGGATGCCCGGTCGTGCCGTCCATCAGCAGGTAGAGCGCGCCGACGCTCGCGAGCCCGTGCGCGCGGTTGCCCGGGAACACCGTGACGATCTTGACGCCCAGCCCCGTGCCGTCCCACGCGGGCATCAGCAGCAGTCTGTCGCCCTCCGGCGTGACCGGGTAGCTCGAGCGCACCGGCGCCGTCGCGCCCGCCGCGAACGCCGCGCGCAGCGCGTCGACCAGCGACGGCCAGTCGAGCGCCGCGTGCACCTGATCGGCGGAGATCGTCGGGATCGAGGATTGCATGGGCGGGCTCGACTATGATCGCAGGAATCCCGGTCCGACAGGATGCACGCACCCTCACCCCTGCCCTCTCCCGCAAGCGGGAGAGGGGGCGGGTCCGGTGTGCCTCGACCTCAGATGGCGCGAGTTGAGAAGCAGGGGTGGACCCCGCGAACCGTTCCTGCCACTGGCTCGAGGCATGAAGCCGGATTCCCTCTCCC
>CALDKM010000063.1:0-2735 GCA_937898875.1 uncultured Pseudomonadota bacterium
GCTCGACTTCCTGTCCAACGGCCTCGCGCCCCTCCCGTGGTGGGGCTACGTGGTCGTCACCCTCGCGCTGACGCACGTGACGATCGCGGCGGTGACGATCTACCTGCATCGCTGCCAGGCGCACCGCGCGCTCGACCTGCATCCGGCGGTGTCGCATTTCTTCCGCTTCTGGCTGTGGCTCACGACCGGCATGGTCACCAAGGAGTGGACCGCGATCCACCGCAAGCACCACGCGAAGGTGGAGACCGAGGAAGACCCGCACAGCCCGATGACGCGCGGGATCAGCACCGTCGTCTGGAGCGGTGCCGAGCTGTACCGCGCCGAGGCGCGCAACGCCGAGACGATGGAGCACTACGGCCACGGCACGCCCGACGACTGGATCGAACGCAACGTGTACGTCCCGTACTCGTGGCAGGGCGTCGGCCTGATGCTGGCGATCGACCTCGTTCTGTTCGGCGTGGTCGGCGCGGCGATCTGGGCCGTGCAGATGATGTGGATCCCGTTCTGGGCGGCCGGCATCGTCAACGGCGTCGGCCACTACTGGGGCTACCGGAACTACGCGTCGGGCGACACGTCGACCAACATCGTCCCGATCGGCATCCTGATCGGCGGCGAGGAACTGCACAACAACCACCACGCCTACGGCACGTCCGCCAGGTTCTCGGCGCGGTGGTACGAGTTCGACCTGGGCTGGGCCTACATCCGCACGCTGTCGGCGCTGGGCCTCGCGCACGTGCGCCGCGTCGCGCCGACGCTCAGGCTCGAGCCGTCGAAGTCCGAAGCCGACCACGCGACGCTGCAGGCGGTGATCACGCATCGCTACCACGTCGCGACGACCTACGCGCGCACGCTCAAGGAAGCGTGCGCCGCCGAGCTCGAGTCGCTGCGCAATCGGGTTCGCGGCGTCGAGCTGCCGAGCGAGGGTCGACTGAAGCGCTGGCTCGCCGACCCGGAGGCGCTGCCGACGGTCGAGCGCGAACGGCTCGCGGACCTCGCCCGGCACAGCAAGACGATCGCGAAGATCGTCGCGATGCGCGCCGAGCTCTCCTCCCTCTGGTCGCGCTCGACCGAATCCTCCGAACAGCTGCTCGCGCGCCTGCAGGACTGGTGCCGGCGCGCCGAGGGTTCGGGCATCGCGCCGCTGGCGCAGTTCTCGCTGCAGCTCAAGCGCTACGCGTGACGCATCCCCGGTGTCGGGCGCCTGCCCGATGCCGGTCGAGCGATGGAAGGCGCGTGGCGGAAGTGCCGCGCGCCGCCCCTCCGGGGTCGATCGGACGCCGCGGCGTGCCGACCGTCGATCCGCGCATCGTCGACGACGAGCGCACACGCTCGCGGGCAATCGCTGGGTTGGGAGGCGTTCCCTTCCGGGAGCGCGAGCCGCCGACGCCGCCGCGTCGCCGCATCGGGCGGGTCCAGCGAAAAGGGCCGCTGTCGCGGTCCTTCGTCTTCGTTGCGTGATCCGCGCGTACGCCCGGATCGCCGCCGCTCAGGCGGCGGTCACTTGAGCTTCGTTTCCTTGTACTCGACGTGCTTGCGGGCGACGGGATCGAACTTCTTGATCACCATCTTCTCGGGCATCGTCTTCTTGTTCTTGGTCGTCGTGTAGAAATGGCCGGTGCCGGCCGACGACTCGAGCTTGATCTTCTCGCGCATGGTCGATCCTTGAGGGTCAGACGTGCTCGCCGCGGGCGCGCATCGTCGCGAGCACCGAGTCGATGCCGTTCTTGTCGATCGTGCGCAGCGCGTGCGTGGTGAGCCGCAGGTTGATCCAGCGGTTCTCGCTCTCGACCCAGAACCGGCGACGCTGCAGGTTGGGCAGGAAGCGGCGCTTCGTCTTGTTGTTGGCGTGCGACACGTTGTTGCCCACCATCGGGGCCTTGCCGGTGACTTGACAGACTCGAGCCATCGCTCGCTCCTTCGAATGCGGGTGCCGAAACGGCAAAGAGCGCGATTATCGCCGTTTTCCGCCGTCGGATCAAGCGCCTGGGGTCGGACCCTCCTCCGATCCCGGCCCGATCGGGCCCGGCGGCGGATCCGACCCCGATCCTCGCCGTCCAAGCGGTCTCGCCGGCGGTAATGGCTTTCCGATCATGACGTTAGCGCGCCGACCGGGCTCACAGCAGCCCCCGCTCGGCGAACGACGTGACGCGGGGCCCGGCCACGACCAGGTGATCGAGCGTGCGGACGTCGACGAGCGAGAGCGCGCTCTTGAGCGACTGCGTCAGGAGCTCGTCGGCCCGCGACGGCTCCGCGACCCCCGACGGGTGGTTGTGCGCGAAGATCACCGCCGCCGCGTTCCGGGCGAGCGCGGTCTTCACCACCTCGCGCGGGTAGACGCTGGTCTGCGCGAGCGTTCCGCGGGCGAGCTCCTCGGCCGAGATCAGCCGGTGCTGGCTGTCGAGGAACAGCCCGACGAAGACCTCGACCGTCTCGGGGACGAGCGCGAGCCTCAGATAGTCGCGCACCGCGTCGGGCGAGGTGAGCGCGTCGCCCCGGGCGACGTCGGCGATCGTGACGCGGCGCGCGACCTCGATGCCCGCAGCGAGCCGGGCAGCCTTGCCCTTCCCGACGCCGCGGATCGATGCGAGCGCAGCCGGCGACGCCCGCGCGAGCCCGGCGAGGCCGCCGCAATGGGCGATCACCGCGCGCGCGACGTCGATCGCGCTCGTGCCCGGGAACCCGGTGCCGAGGATCACGGCGACGAGCTCGGCGTCCGTGAGGCTCGCCGCGCCGCG
>CALDKM010000064.1:0-4605 GCA_937898875.1 uncultured Pseudomonadota bacterium
TGCGCGACCAGAAGAAGACGCTGGTCGACGTCGCCGCGTCGATCGACGAGTACCTGGAGCAGAAGGACTGGCGCGTCAACGCCAATGCGAACCAGGGCTACTCGCTCGGCGGCCTCATCCTCAACGTCTCCGGCAAGGTCGTCGCCAACTACTGGCTGTCGCACGTCTACTCGCCCGAGATCGGCCGCGCGCACCGCGAGGGCGACGTGCACATCCACGACCTCGACATGCTCGCGGGCTACTGCGCCGGCTGGTCGCTGCGGCGCCTGCTGTTCGAGGGGCTGAACGGCGTGCCGGGCAAGGTCGAGGCGGGTCCCGCGAAGCACATGTCGAGCGCGGTCGGCCAGATCGTCAACTTCCTCGGCACGCTGCAGAACGAGTGGGCCGGCGCGCAGGCGTTCAGCTCGTTCGACACGTACATGGCGCCGTACATCCGCGCCGACGGCATGAGCTACGACGCGGTCAAGCAGAGCATCCAGGAACTGATCTACAACCTGAACGTGCCGTCCCGCTGGGGTACGCAGACGCCGTTCACGAACCTGACGTTCGACTGGACCTGCCCCGAGGATCTGCGCGAGCAGGTGCCGGTGATCGCCGGCCGCGAGATGCCGTTCACCTACGGCGAGCTGCAGGCCGAGATGGACATGATCAACCGCGCCTACATCGAGGTGATGACCGAGGGCGACGCGAAGGGGCGCGTGTTCACGTTCCCGATCCCGACCTACAACATCACGCCGGACTTCGACTGGGACCACCCGAACTGCGAGGCGCTGTTCGCGATGACGGCGAAGTACGGGCTGCCGTACTTCCAGAACTTCCTCAACTCGGAGCTCAAGCCCAACATGATCCGGTCGATGTGCTGCCGCCTGCAGCTCGACCTGACCGAGCTCCTGAAGCGCGGCAACGGGCTCTTCGGCAGCGCCGAGCAGACCGGGTCGCTCGGCGTCGTGACGATCAACTGCGCGCGGCTGGGCTACACGCACGCCGGCGACGAGGTCGGGCTCTACGCGCGGCTGGACGAGCTGCTCGGCTGGGCGCGCGACAGCCTCGAAGTCAAGCGCAAGGTGATCGGCCGCCTGATCGACCAGGGACTCTTCCCGTACACGAAGCGCTACCTCGGCACGCTGCGCAACCACTTCTCGACGATCGGCGTGAACGGCGTCAACGAGATGATCCGCAACTTCACGCGCGACGCGCACGACATCACGTCGCCCGAGGGCCACGCGTTCGCGGTTCGCCTGCTCGACCACGTGCGCACGCGCATCCGCGGTTTCCAGGAGGAGACCGGCCACATGTACAACCTCGAGGCGACGCCCGCCGAGGGGACGACCTACCGGTTCGCCAAGGAGGACCGCAAGCGCTGGCCCGACATCCTGCAGGCGGGCACGACCGCAACGCCGTACTACACGAACAGCTCGCAGCTGCCGGTCGGGTTCACCGACGACCCGTTCGAGGCGCTCGCGCGGCAGGAGGAGCTGCAGTCGAAGTACACGGGCGGCACCGTGCTGCACCTGTACATGAACGAGCGCGTCTCCTCGCCCGACGCGTGCAAGGCGCTGGTGCGCCGCTCGCTCGAGCGCTTCCGGCTGCCCTACATCACGATCACGCCGACGTTCTCGATCTGCCCGTCGCACGGCTACCTGGCGGGCGAGCACGAGTACTGCCCGAAGTGCGACCAGGAGCGTCTAGAGGAGAAGCGGCGCAAGCTTGCTGCGTGAACGCAGGACGCACGACGAACGAATAACGCGAACACCGGATCGACTCCGGCCATCCCGGACAGGAGGGAACGAGATGAACGACATGACCGACATCCGCCGCATCGCCGAAGCGACGATCACGCTCGCCGACGACGAGCGGCAGCGCTGCGAGGTGTGGACGCGCGTGATGGGCTACCACCGGCCCGTCGCGTCGTTCAACATCGGCAAGAAGGGCGAGCACGCCGAGCGCCGGTTCTTCACCGAGGCGTGCGCGCAGCCGCATCTGTGACGCCGGCAGGCGCCGCCACGCGCGCGGACCGCGCGCCGGCGAACGACGAGCGCGATCCGGCCGGCTTGCGCATCGGCGGCGTCACGCCGTTCTCGACGGCCGACTGGCCCGGCCGGCTCGCGGCGGTCCTGTTCCTGCAGGGCTGCCCGTGGCGCTGCGGCTACTGCCACAACCCGCACCTCCAACCCGCGATCGGGCCCGTGGCGCACGACTACCGGGCGACGCTCGCGTGGCTCGAGGGCCGCCGCGGGCTCCTCGACGCGGTGGTGTTCTCGGGCGGCGAGCCGACGGCGCAGGCGGCGCTCGGGTCCGCGATGCGCGAGGTGGCGGGCCGCGGTTTCGCGATCGGCCTGCACACGGGCGGCGCGTACCCGCGCCGGCTCGACGAGGTGATCGACGACGTCGACTGGATCGGGCTCGACGTGAAGGCGCCGGCGGGCGGCTATGCGACGGTCACCGGCATCGGCGGCAGCGGCGCCGCCGCCGGTGCGAGCCTGCGGCTCGTCGCGGCGTCGGGCGTCGACTACGAGGTCCGGACGACCGTGCACCCGGACCTCTTACCGGAGGATGCGCTCCTGCGTCTCGCCGACGAGCTCGCGTCGCTCGGCGTGCGCCGCTGGGCGCTGCAGCCGTTTCGGCCGACCGGCTGCGCCGATGACGTGCTCGTGGCCGCGTCGCCGCGCGGCGCGAGGATTGCGGACGACCTCGTCGCGCGATTGCGCGAGCGCGTGCCGGGTGTCGACGTGCGCGACTGACGATCTGCCGAACCGTGGGGCCACCTTCCTTCGCGTTCCTCGCGGGTGCTCCTGATCCGCGGGGATCGCCAATCGGTGGGTGGCCGCGGACAAGGGCAGTTGCTACGGCGAAATTGGAATTGACCCGTTTTCGTGGACACCTGAGTATTTGGCTGGACTTCCCACGGTCTGGCAGGCACTTCCGGCCTATGATTTGAGCATAGGAGGGAGTCCATGAGTACGCAGCGGTTCACCCCGGAATTTAAGGAAGAAGCGGTCCGGCAAGTCGTCGATCGCGGCTATTCGGTAGGGGACGTGTCGGCTAGGCTGGGCGTGTCGAGCCACAGCCTCTACAAGTGGGTCAAAGCGGTTACGCCGGATAAATCCGAGAAGCAGGCAACCGAACTCGTCGAGGCGAAGAGCGAGATTCTCCGACTTCGCGCGCAGCTCCGCCGCACGGAAGAGGAGCGCGATATTCTAAAAAAAGCCGCGCGGTACTTTGCGAAGGAGCCCGAGTAAAGTACCGCTTCATCAACGAACACCGCCACGAGCACACCGTCAAGGTCATGTGTCGAATGCTAGACGTTGCGCGCGCGGGATTCTATGAATGGCTGCAGCGGCCGCTTTCACAACGGGCCATCGAAGATCAGCGTCTGCTCGCGCTGATTCGCGATTCGTATGTCGCCAGCGGGCGGGTGTACGGATCGCCTCGCGTCTTTGGCGACCTGCGAGAAGCTGGCGAGACCTGCGGTGTACATCGCGTGGCGCGGATCATGCGTAGCAACAAGATACGGGCGGTCAGAGGCTACAAGACGCATCGCCATGTCGCCGGTCGCCCCTCCATTCTCAATCCCAATCGGCTCAACCGCGAATTCACGGTGGCCGCGCCGGATCTTGCGTGGGTGACCGACATCACCTATATCCGCACGTGGCAAGGATGGCTGTACCTGGCCGTCGTCCTTGATCTGTACTCCCGCCGTGTGATCGGCTGGTCAATGAAGCCCACGCTGGCGCGCGAGCTGGTGCTCGATGCATTGTTGATGGCTATCTGGCGCCGCAAGCCGCAACAGCGCGTCATTGTTCACTCGGATCAAGGGTCGCAATATGGCAGCGAAGATTGGACGCGGTTCTGCGCCGCCAATGGACTCGATCCCAGCATGAGCCGGCGCGGAAACTGTTGGGATAATGCCGTCGCCGAGTCCTTCTTTAGCAGCCTCAAGAAGGAGCGAATCCAGAAACGCATCTACAAGACCCGCGACTTGGCACGGGCCGACATCTTCGACTACATCGAAGTCTTCTACAATCGCATCCGACGCCATAGCCATCTCGACGGCGTCAGTCCCGAGGCCTTTGAACGGGCCTCGGCGTGAGGCGCCGGCGTGTCTGCCATTCCGTGGGAATTCCAATTCCAATTCCACCATGTTGGTTTTTCAACTATTCGATTTGAAGTGGACAAGTGCGATGTTTGCTCGATTCGCGCGCGTGCTTGTTTTTTCGCTCGTCGCGCTACCGCATCCAGCGGCGGCGCTGACGGCATTGGACTTGATCGGCCCGGACTCGGCCTCTCCGTCGCCAACAATGCCGGCATCAGGACAGACGGTGAATTTCACTATCACGGACTTCACCGGTGTAGGGGCCGAAGTCGAGCAGAAAACGGTCACTCAAATCGGCTTGACGTTTGAGATTCGCGCGAAGATCGTAATGGGGTATTACGATGTTTTGGGAAGCTACAAGATCATCGAGGATCTGGGACCGTTGGATGCGGGCACCTATACAGTGCGGTACATCGCCGAAGCGCGACGGTTCGACCAACCATATTCCGGCGAGACCAAGACGTTTACTTGGCAATTCGTGGTGATCGACAGCGCGAATGGAACCAAGGCGA
>CALDKM010000065.1:0-2532 GCA_937898875.1 uncultured Pseudomonadota bacterium
GCGAGGCCGCCTCCGTCCAGATGGCGCGCCACCAGCTCGGCCAGCAGCGCGGCGCCGGCCGCGTCCAGCGCGGTGACCGGCTCGTCGAGGATCCAGACGCGACGGCGCGACAGCGCGAGCCGCGCGAGCCCGATGCGTCGCCGCTGTCCCTGCGACAGCACGCGCGCGGGCAGCGACCGGCGCGATCCCAGCGCGACGCGTTCGAGCGCCGTGTCGATCTCGGCATCGGCCACCGGCGCGCCGGAGAGCGCGACGAGCGAGGCCAGGTTCTCCCGCGCCGAGAGCTCGTCCTTGAGCGCCAGCGCGTGACCGGCGAACGCGACGGCGCAGCGAAGCGCCGGCGAGAACGGCGCGACCGGGGCGCCGTCGAGGCGTATCTCGCCCGATTCGGGCAACGAGAGGCCGGCGAGCATCCGCAGCAGCGTCGTCTTGCCTCGTCCGTTCGCGCCGGTAACGACCAGCGCGCTGCCTCCGTCGACGCGAAAGCCGAGTCCGGCGAAGAGGCGCGCGTTGCCGCGGCGCGCGGCGAGGTCGTGCGCTTCGAGCATGTGGGTCTCGGGGGCGGCGGGGCGACCGCCGTGCGGTCGACGGCCGGACGATCGATCGCCCGGCCGTCGAATTATAGCGGCCGCGACCCGGCCGCCGCGGCCCACGCGCGACGAGCCGACGCTATCATCCGGGGACCGGCAACGGGCCGGTACCCGCGATCGCCTCCCGAACCGACCCCATGACCCCATCCTGCCGCCAGCCGTTCCCGGGCCTGCGCGTCGCGCTCGCCGCGGTCCTCGCCCTGCTGGGAGGGATGCTGGCGCTGCCCCAGCCGGCCGAGGCGCAGACAGGCGGCCTGGGGGCGGGCATGCAGTTCTCGCCCTCCGCCATCGCGTCGGGCAAGCCGACGCAGCTGCGCATCCGGCTTCAGAACGGGGACGCCGAGTCGACGATCGGCGGCATCGCGTACGACGTGGCGTTCCCGCCGGGGATGCGATTCCACGGATCGCCGGACACGAGCCAGTGCGGCGGCACGCTCGCGCAGGGCGCGAACGGCTACCAGTACCGGCTGGGAACGCTCGGGCCCGGCGAGCGCTGCACGGTCGACGCGACCGTGACCGTCGACGCCGACAAGTCGGTCACCGTCACGCTCGCGGTCGGCCCGATCTCCTCGCGCACCGGCGGATCGGTGAAGAGCGTCCAGGCGTCGCTCACCGTGAACGGCGGCATCGCCCCGAAGATCACGTCGCCGCCGCTGCCCGCGCAGGGGATGCTCGGCATCGACTACGCGCACCAGGTGACGGTGACCGGCACCGCGCCGGTCGTCGTGACCGCCGACGGCCTGCCGCCCGGGCTCGTCTACGACGACTCGACGCGGCGGATCAGCGGCAAGCCGACGCTCGCGGGCATCTACACGGTGGGCCTGCGCGCGACCAACGGCGTGCCGCCGGCCGATGCGCAGATCTCGACGGTCGAGATCCGCAACCCGCCGCTGCAGATCGTGACGCCTCCGCCGCTCTCGCCGGTGCCGCTGATCGTGGGCGCACCGGTCGCGATCGCGATCGAGGCGACCGGCGGGCTCGCGCCGTACCGGTTCTCGATCGCGGCGGGCTCGCTTCCCCCGGGGCTCGCGATGTCGGAGGACGGACGGATCGCCGGCGTGCCGACGACGCCGGGGACCCATCCGTTCACGGTCCGCGTGCGCGACGTGCTGAATCAGGTGGACGAGCGCGCCTACGAGCTCGTCGTCACCAGGATCGCGACGAGGATCCGGCTCGCGATCGCGCCGAACCCCGCGGTGGCGGGACAACTCGTCGTGCTGAACGCGACGGTCGAGGCGGACGTCGGGCCGCCGCCCACGGGAACGCTCGAGGCATGGGTGGCGGGTCCGGGGACACGCTGCCCGGATCCGTTCGAGAGCGGCGGCGACCCCGTCACCGCGAACGCGAAGAGTGCCGCCGTCGCGGGAGGCGTCGCGCAGATCGCGTACCCGGACCTTTCGATCGGTCGATTCCGCGTCTGCGCGCGCTACTCGGGCGCGGTCGCGTACGCGCCGTCGTCGATCGGACCGCTCGACCTGTTCGTGATCAAGGGCATCCTGCTGCCGTCGCCGACGCTCGCGTTCGACGTGCCTGCGAGCGCGATGCCGGGAGCGACGATCGCCGGACGCGTGGTCGTCGGCGCGAGGGGCGTCACGCCGAAGCCGGGCGGCACCGTGCGCGTGCGCGCCGGCTTCCGCGACCTGGGCGAGATCCCGATCGTCGACGGCGCGGCGGCGTTCTCGGTCGTCGCACCGTCGGAGCCGGGCGTGATGACGCTGACCGCGAGCTATGCCGGAGATTCGGCGTTCTCGCCGGCCGCGTCCGAGCCCGCGTACGTCGCGGTGGCGGAGGTGATGCTGGCGCAGCAGGTTCCGACGCTGGGCGAGACCGCGGTCGGGCTGACGTCGCTCCTGCTCGCGGCGCTGGCCTTCGCGCGCCTGCGGCGTTCCCGCGCCCGCTGACGCGCACAGGTCGCCCCGGACGTGGCGCGACCGCTCGCCCA
>CALDKM010000066.1:0-2004 GCA_937898875.1 uncultured Pseudomonadota bacterium
AAGGCAGGCCCGCGGCGGTGCAGTCGAATCCGGCGGTGCTCGAGGCGTACCTGGGAAACTAGGCCGTGATCTTCGACGTGACGCTCGATCCGTCGGCCGCGCCCGCCGGGCCGCCCCAAGGGCGCGGCGCCCCCTCCTCCAGGAGGGGGTGTGCGACGCCGCGAAGCGGCAAGCCTGGGGGAGGTCACACGTGATAATCGAGTTCGATCGCGTCGTCGCCGGCTACTCGGAGAGCCTGACGATCCTGAACGAGACGACCCTCGACGTCCGGAAAGGCGAGATCACGCTGCTGATCGGCCCGAACGGCGCCGGCAAGTCGACCGTGCTGAAGACGCTGTTCGGCCTGCTCGTGCCGCGCTCGGGCGAGGTCCGGTTCGAGGGACGCGTGATCAACGGCCGCTCGCAGCGCGCCCTGCTCGCCGACGGCATCGCGTTCGTCCCGCAGGGCCGCAACCTGTTCGGCTCGCTGTCGGTCCGGCACAACCTCGAGCTCGGCGGCATCACGCTGCCGCGCGCGGAGCTCCCCGGCCGGATCGAGGAGGTGCTCGCGCGCTTCCCGCGCATCCGCGAGCGCATCGACAACCAGGCGTCGACGATGTCCGGCGGCGAGCAGAAACAGCTCGAGATCGGCCGCGCGCTGCTGCTGCGGCCCCGCGTGCTGCTGATCGACGAACCCTCGATCGGGCTGTCGCCCAAGCTCGTGGTCGACGTGATGACGCTCCTGCGCCAGCTCGCCGAGGCCGGCACGACGGTGCTGATGGTCGAGCAGAACGTCCGCACCGCGCTCAAGTACGCGGACCGCGCGCTCGTCCTCGAGATGGGGCGCCTCGCGCTCGACCGTCCCGCCTCGGAGCTCCTCGGCGACCCGGACCTGAACCGGCTGTTCCTCGGCGGCGGCGCGCCCGCGGCTCGGGGCGTCGCGGCATGAGCGCGGCGCGCACGACCGCGACGACCCGGCCCCGATGAGCCGCGCGATCTCGCTCTCGGCGCTCACCGCGCTCGAGCTCGCGCCGCCGGACCTCGTCTCGACCGCCGCCGCCGCCGGCTACTCGCACGTCGGCCTGCGCCTGATCGCCGCGACGACGACCGAACCGCAGCGCGCGACGGTCGGCGACACGCCGATGGTGCGCGAGACGCGCGCGCGGCTCGACGCGACCGGCGTCCGGGTGCTCGACATCGAGGTCCTGCGACTGAAGCCCGACACGCGCGTCGCCGACGACCTGCTGCCCGCGATCGAGACCGGGGCGCGGCTGGGCGCGAGGTACGCGCTCGTCACCGGCAACGATCCCGACGAGGCGCGGCTCGTCGACCGGTTCGCCGAGCTGTGCGACCTCGCCGCGGGCTGCGGCGTCGCCCCGCAGCTCGAGTTCATGTCGTTCTCCGACCTGAAGACGCTGCCGCAGGCCGCGCGCGTGATCGAGCGGGCCGGGCGCGACAACGCCGGCATCGTCGTCGACGCCTACCACTACTCGCGCACGCACTGCCGGCTCGCGGACATCGCGCGCCTGCCGTCTTCGCTGTTCCGCTACGCGCAGCTGTGCGACGCGCCCGCAGCGATTCCCGCGACGCCGGAGGCGACCCTCGCCGAGGCGCGCGCCGAGCGCCGGTTCCCGGGCGACGGCGAGCTCGACCTCGTGTCGCTCGTGCGCGCGCTGCCGGCGGGCATCCCGGTGGCGGTCGAGTCGCCGACGCAGGAGCTCGCGAAGACCGTCGATGCGCTCGAACGCGCTCGTCGCGCGATCGCCGGCGTGCAAAGGGTGCTCGCCGCGGCGGATCGCGGCCGCGCCGTCTCGCGGGCGGGTCAGGAGACGATGTAGGCCGAGGTGCCCGTCGACAGCAGCGTGCCGTCCGCGCCGCGAAACTCCATGCGGACCGACGCCACGCGCGAGCCGATGCGCATCACCTCGGCGGCGAGCTCGAAGCGCTCGCCGATCGCCGGACGCAGGTAGTCGACCCGCAGGTCGATCGTGCCGAGCCTCGAGAAGCGCGCGAGACGCTGCGCCA
>CALDKM010000067.1:0-4920 GCA_937898875.1 uncultured Pseudomonadota bacterium
CCGCGCGGCGTGCTTTCCGCATACCCGGTATAGAGCACGACCGGCGCCCTCACCGGCAGCGCGCGGCACGCACGCGCGAGCTCGAGCCCGGACATGCCGGGCATCGTGTAGTCGGTGAGCACGAGATCCGCGAACGAGGGGTCGTCGCGCAGCGCCTCGAGCGCCGCGCGCGGGTCGAGGAAGGTGCGCACGGCGAGCCCCCATTGGGTGAGCAGCTCGGCCATGTAGCCCGCGACCGCGGGCTCGTCGTCGACGAGCACGACGCGGCCGGCGAGCGTCCCGCGCGGGAACCCCGCCGCCTCCACTCGCTCGGCGTCGACCGCATCCGAGGCCTGCTGCGCGGCGGGAAAGAGCACGCGGAACCGCGCGCCGCCCTCGGGGCCGCTCTCGAGGAGTACGTGACCGCCGTGCTCGTGCACGATGCCGTGCACGGTCGCGAGCCCCATCCCGGTCCCCTGGCCGGCCTCCTTCGTCGTGAAGAACGGCTCGAAGATCCGATCGCGCACCCCGGGCGGCACCCCCGGGCCGGTGTCCTCGACCGAAAGCTCCACCCATTCGCCCGACGCCGGGCCCCCGCAACTCGAGCAGGTCTCCGCCCCCAGGCGCGCGCGCCCGATCCGCACGCGGATCTCGCCGCGCGAACCCATCGCGTCGCGCGCGTTGAGGCCAAGGTTGAGCACGACCTGCTCGAGCTGCACCGGGTCGACGACCGCCGCGGGCGTCTCCGGCGCGACGTCGGTCGAGATCGTCACGCTCGACGGGAGCGACGAGCGGAGCAGCCGGATCACCTCGCCCGCGACCGCGTCGAGCGCGACCGGGCGGGGCCGGCCGCGGCGCCCGCGGCTGAACGCGAGCATCTGCGCGATCAGGTCGCGCGCGCGGCCGGACGCCGAGCGGGCTTCGTCGAGGTAACGCCGCAGGCGCGCGTCGGGCGACGCCTCGGCGGCGAGCGTCACGTAGCCCAGGATCGTCGTCAGCAGGTTGTTGAAGTCGTGCGCGATGCCGCCCGCCATGCGGCCGATCGCCTCCATCTTCTGCGCCTGGCGCAGCCGGTCCTCGAGCTCGGCGCGCGCGCGCTCGGCCTCGCGCTGCGGCGTGAGGTCGCGGACGATCGCGAGCACGTGCGGCCGGTCGCGGTACTGCATCGCGACCCCGCGCACCTCGACGTCGAACAGCGTCCCGTCGCGCCGCGCCACCCGGAGCTCGGTGCGGCAGGGCTCCCCGGCGAGGACCGACGCGAGGCGCGTGCGGCAGTAGTCGCGCATCGCGTCGGGAACGACGTCGCCGTCGCCGCCGACGACCTCGCCGCGCGAGCGCCCGAACATCGCCAGGAACGACGCGTTCGCGTCGACGATCCGCCCCCCGGCGTTCCAGAGCGCGAGCCCGTCGACCGCGCTGTTGAAGATCGCGCGGTACTGCTCGCCGCTCTCGCGGAGCGCCTGTTCGGCCGCCTTGCGCGCGGTGATCTCGCGCGTGCACGCGAGCACGCGCGGCCGGCCGGCGATCTCGACCGCCTTCAGATAGACCTCGTCCCAGTGCAGCGTCCCGTCGCGGTTGCGGCGGTGCCACTCGAACACGACGACCTCGCCCCGCTTCGCGCGCGCAATGTGGTGCGCAGCGTGCGCGGCCGTGTAGGGCGGCTCGCCGGCGCCCACCGCTTCGAGGCCCAGCGCCCGGAACTCCCCGGGCGTGTAGCCGTAGACCGCGCAGGCCTTCGGGTTGACGTCGAGGATCGCGCCGGTGTCCCAGTCGTGGATGAACATCGCGTCCTCGGTGGCCTCGAACACCGCCCGGTAGCTCGCCTCCGAGCGTCGCAGCGCCGCCTCGCCGCGGGCGCGCTCGACCTCCGCGATGGCGCGCGCGGCGAAGATCCGCAACAGCGACTCGGCAAGCAGCGCGTCGCGCATCGGCGCGCGGTCCATCGTCGCGATGAGCCCCAGCGGCCGGCCCGCCGAATCGTTGAGGGGGAACGCCGCGTAGCTGTCCATTCCCTTGACCTCGAACAGGGTGCCGGGCGGAAACTCGCAGCGCACGCCGCTCTCGACCATCCGGAACGCACGGCCGACGACCTTGGCGCAGGGCGATCCCTCGAGCTCGTACTCGAAGTTGCGCAGCATCCCGCCGTCGAGCATCGCCGCCAGCGTGCGCATCCGGCCCGGTGCGTCGTCGTCGAAGATCGCGATGAACGCGACGTCGACGTCGAGGATCGCCGCGATCGCCCGCGTGAGCGTGCCGAACACCGACTCGCCGCCCTCGGCGGAAACCGCGGTGGCCGCCGCGCGCAGCGCCTCCTCGGCGCGCTTGCGCTCGGTGATGTCGGTCGAGACGCCGCACACCGCGTACGCGCGCCCGTCGGGGCGAAGCAGCGGGAACTTCTGGGACAGGTAGACGCGCTTCTCGCCGCCGACCTCGACCGGCTCCTCGAACTCGAGCGCGCGCAGCTCCTCCAGCACGCGGCGGTCGTTGCGCCGGAACCCCTCGGCGGTCGCGGCCGGGAAGATCTCGGTGTCGAGGCGCCCGACGATCGCGTCGACCGGGCGGCCCGCGATCCGCTCGAACTCCCGGTTGACGAACAGCAGCCGGCCGTCGAAGTCCTTCGCGTAGACCGCGAGCATCGCGTTGTCCGCGATCTGCTGCAGCGTCGATCGCGCGTCGAGCAGCGGGCTGTCGTCGGGCTTCATCGGCGGACCTCCTTCCGGCCCCAGTCTATCGGCGCCCGCGGCCCCGACCAACCGGGATTACCCGCCGGAAACGATTGAAACGCGCCGGTTACGAACCGCGGCGCGGCGGCACGAACATGTAGCCGGTCCCGCGGACCGTCCGGATCAGTTGCGGGCGCTCCGGATCAGGCTCGACCTTGCGCCGCAGGCGCGCGATCCGGATGTCGATCGACCGGTCGAAAGGCTCCCACTCGCGGTTCCGCGTGAGCGTCAGCAGCTGGTCGCGCGACAGCACCTGGTTCGGCCGCTCCACGAACACGCGCAGGAGGTCGAACTCCATCGCGGTGATCGGGATCTCGCGCCCCGCGGCGTCCACGAGCGCCCGCGCACCGAGGTCGAGCGCGAGCTCGCCGATCGCGACGCGGGCGGGACCCGCGGCCGGGACCGCCGGCGACGGCCGCGCGGGCGCGCCGCGGCGGCGCAGCACGCTCTTGATCCTGGCGCGGAGCTCGCGCAGGTCGAACGGCTTGGTCACGTAGTCGTCGGCGCCCACCTCGAGGCCCGCGACGCGGTCGACGACGTCGGAGGCGCCGGTGACCATGATGATCGCGACGTCGTGCCGCTCGCGCAGGTACCGCGCGATCGACAGTCCGTCTTCGCCGGGCAGCGCGACGTCGAGCAGCACGACGTCCGGGACGTCGCCGTCGAGGCGCGCGCGCATCTCCGCGCCGCTGCCCGCCGCCGTCACCTCGAAGCCGTGCGGCGCGAGGTACTCGGCGAGCATCGCGCGGATCTGCGGGTCGTCCTCGACGATCAGGACGCGCGTGGCGTCGGTCATCGCTGCGGTTCCTGCGCCCCTCGACGCGGCAAGTATAGACAGGGATCCGGCGCCGCGGCGCCTCCGATACAAACCGACAACAAACTGTTTCGCGCGCGAACGAACGCGGTTACCCGCGCGGCCGAAACTCCGTTCCGCAGCACCGCCGCGGCCGGTCCGCCGGATCCGCGGCGGCCCGACCCGAACCGGAGACCGCCATGCGACGCGAAGCGCCCTTCGACACGACCTCCCGCCACGAGCTTGAGGCCTGGGCGCGCCGCGCAGCGGGCGCCAACGGCTTCGGCGGCGATGCGACCCCCACCCGGAATCCCACGACCGACACGAGGAGAACCACCATGCAAGCCACGCAAGTCCTGGAGCCCCACGTCGACAGCGCCCGCTACGCGAAGTGCATCGAGGTCAGCAAGCGCGTCCGCTGGGACATCGACCGCGACGTGATCCGCGGTCGCGAGTTCGACTTCTCCCGCACGTTCCTGCCGCGCGGGCTCACGCTCGTCGACCGCCTCCCGTTCCTGACCGGCGCCGAGCAGCGTCTGTACTCGCAGGTGCAGGGGCGCAACTACGCGAACATGTTCGGCCTCGCCGAGCGCTTCATCGGCGCGAAGGTCCTGGAGGTGAGCCGCGGCCACTGGCTCGGCGACCAGGTCGCGCTCGAGGCGCTCGTGCGCATGACCGACGAGGAGCTCAAGCACCAGGCGCTGTTCCGCCGCCTCGAGAGGATGATGGCGGAACGCATGCCCGCCGGCTACCGGTTCCTGGCCGACCCGGACGGCGTCGCGCGCGACGTGCTGTCGAAGTCGACCTGGGCGGTGCTGGCGCTCACCTGCGACATCGAACTCTTCACGCAGGCGCACTACCGCGCGAGCGTCGACCCCGACGACACGCTGTCGCCGCTGTTCAAGGACGTCCTGCTGTTCCACTGGAAGGAGGAGTCGCAGCACGCGATCCTCGACGAGATCGAGTGGACGCGCGAGAACGAGCGGCTCACGCCGGAGGCGCGCGACGCGGCGGTGGACGACCTGATCGCGCTGGTCGGCGCGGTCGACGGGATCGTCTGCGGGCAGGCCGCGGCCGACACGCACTACTTCCTCGAGATCCTGGGCCGGCCGCTCTCCGGCGACGAGGCGACGCGGGTCGGCGAGACGACGAAGGCCGCCTACCGCTGGCAGTTCATCGGGTCGGGCGTGCAGGAGCCGCGTTTCGGCAAGCTGCTCGGCGACATGATCACGCCGGCGCAAGGCGCGCGGATCAACGCGGCGCTCGCGCCGATCCTGGCCTGAACGGAGGGCGACGCGATGACCGCGCACACCCCCACCCTTCGGCCCGGGTTCGCGCCGGGTGCCGGCGACGGGCCGTGGTGGACGCGCATGCGGAGCGCGATCGCGCGCTGGCTCGCGCGACGGCACGAGGCGGCGCGGGAAC
>CALDKM010000068.1:0-6334 GCA_937898875.1 uncultured Pseudomonadota bacterium
GTGGTACCACCCCTCCGGAGTCATCACCGCCGGCTGGGACACCACCGGGCAGAATCCGGCCGGAACCGGCGCGGGCGTCGCGACGGGCGCCGGAACGGGCGCCTGGAGAGCAGGATTCGCGGCAGCGGTCACCGGGACGGGTTCCGTCGCGGCCGGCACAGGTGTGTGCTCGCGCGCGGATGCGGTCGAAAGGGGGGCGGGGTCGGGCAGGGCGGCAGCCGCGGCGCGGGGGGCCGGCTGCACCGCTGCAGGGAGTTGAGCGGTGGACCGGACGGCGGGTGCGGGTTCCGGCACGGCGGCCACCGGGGCCGGCAGAGGAGGTTCCATCGGCGCGGCGTTCGTCACCGGCTCGACGGGCGGGCCGGCCGTCGCGCGGGACGGCGCGACGTCGACCGCGGCACCGGGGGCCGCCGGGGAAGCCGTCGGGCCTGCGGGTTTCGGGGCGGGGCCGGCGACGTCCGCCGCAGCGAAGTACCCGATGGCCGCGATGGTGGCAGCCAGCACGAGGAACCCGACCACGAGCGCCCGTCCCGTGCGCACCTTGCGGCCGATGACGACCGGCGTGCCGAGACCCGCAGTGCCGGACCCCGCGGACCTCCCGGAAGGGGCCCATGTCGCAGGCCCCTGCCTGCCCGCCGGACGCATCGGCGACGCTCCTCCACCCGATGGAGCGCGGGCGGCGGGTCGGGCGGCGGGAATCGTCGGGACGGACGGTCGATGCACCTCGACCAGCCCGCTTTCCACGAGGCGCGCGAGGTCGCGCTCGAGCCGTTCCGGGGTCACCCCGGGCCGGCCGCCGAGCTCGTCGATGCCCAGTGGCTGGTCGAGGAACGACAGCAGTCGCCGCTGGGCGATCGCGAGCCCATGTCGCGGCGCGGCCATCTCGGCATCGCCGGCGGCGGTACGTGCGCAGAGGGTGGCGGGATCGAGCGGCATGGGGCGGGCGGGTACGCCAGGCCAACGCGTGCAAGCGGCGTGCCACGCGAGAGGCCGGGATTCCGATACCATCGGCACGAATGCGGGGGGCGCCGTGCGAGGCGTCGTCCGACGTCGAAAGGGGAGGCGCCGGTCGTGCAGACGATCCTGATCGCGAATCCGAAGGGCGGCAGCGGCAAGACGACGCTCGCCACCAACGTCGCCGGCTGGCTCGCCGGCAAGCGCCAGCGCGTCGGGATCGAAGACCAGGACCCGCAGCAGTCGTCGACCGGATGGCTCGCGCGACGGCCCGCGCTGTTCCCGCCGATCGTGCTGGTCGAGCGCGGCGCGCGGCGCAAGGACGCGAAGACGCTCGACCTGCAGTGGTGCGTCGTGGACAGTCCCGCCGGGCTGCACGGCGAGGAGCTGCGCGACGCGGTGCGAGCGGCCGACATGATGCTCGTGCCGCTCACGCCGTCGGCCTACGACATGGCGGCGACGAAGCGCTTCCTCGAGCAGCTCGGCGAGATCAAGGCGGTCCGGCAGGGGACGCTGCCGATCGGGATCGTCGCGATGCGCGTCGACATGCGCACGCACAGCGCCAACGAGCTCGACGCGTTCCTGCAGGGCTGCGACCTGCCCGTGGTCGCGCACCTGCGGCAGACGCAGGTCTACGTCTGGTGCGCCCGGGACGGCGCTTCGGTGTTCGACCTGCCGCGCTCGCGCGCCGAGCAGGACTGGGAGCAGTGGCGCGTGCTCACGCGCTGGATCGCCAGACACGCGGCGGCACGTACGTAGCTGAAGGCTTCGCCCCCGCTCCCACGGGCGGGGCACCCCCGGACGAACAACGGCCGGCGCGCGTTGCCGCGGCCGGCCGTCGATCGATGCGCCTTGCGCTTACTGCTTCGGGGCGGCCGCCTTCGTGGCGTCCTGCGCGGCCTTGACGGCCTTGTCGGCAGCTTCCTTCGACGCGTCCACGGCGGACTTCGTCGCATCGGCGGCAGCGGCGCCGGCCGACTTCGTCGCGTCGGCAGCGGCGGCGCCGGCGTCCTTGGCGGCGGTCGCGGCCTTGTCGGCGGCTTCCTTGGTCGCGGCCGTGGCGGCGTCGGCGGTCGCCTTCGCGGCGGCGGCGGTGGCTTCGGCGGCCTTCGCGGCTTCGGCCTTCGCCTTGTCGGCGGCCTGTTGCGATTGCTGGCCGCACGCAGCCAGCGACGCTGCGAGCGCCAGCGCGGTCAGCGTGGCAATCGTACGAAACTTCATGGTGTGTCTCCTGGGGAGTCGTTGGGGTCCATCCACGCCACGGCGCCGGGATAGCCGTCGGGACGAGCCAGTCATTGTACCTGAAATACGGCCGGATTGCTGCACCTGCACAATCGACGGGCTCACCCGATGCCCGGGTGCCGCATGACACCGCGGGTGGCGCCCAGCAACGCGAGGATGCCGGCCACCGCGACCGTCGCCGTGAGAGGGACGGCCGTCCCGTCGTGCGACACGCCGATCCACGATCCGACCGCCGCCGCGGCGAGCATCACCAGCGCGCCGAACAGCCCGGCGGCGGCGCCGGCGCGCTCGGGGAACGCCGAGGTCGCGCCGGCCTGCGCGCAGGGAAACACGAGCCCGTGCGCGAACAGGAATCCGAACATCGGGACGAGCAGCGCCGCGTAGTGCTGCACGCCGGCGAGCGCCGATGCCGCCGCTGCGATCCCCGCGGTCGCCGAGAGGATGGTGCCCGCGCGCAACGTGCGCGGCAGCCCCAGCCGAGGGAGCAGCCGGCGACAGACCAGCGTGCCGAGCAGGAACCCCGACACGACGAACGCGAAGCAGGCGCCGAACCATGCGGTCGGCACGCCGAACACGCGGATCAGCACGAACGACGAGCCGGAGATGAACGCGAAGACGCCGCCGTACGCCGCGGTGCCCACGAACGTGTAGGCGAGGAACACCGGGGAGCGCAGAACCGCGCCATAGGCCGACACGAGCTTTCCCGGCTCGAGCGCGCGGGGGTCGGGACGCGCAAGGGTCTCGGGCAGCCGCCGCGCGGCGACCGTCAGCAGGACGGCGCCCATCACGGCGACGAACACGAACGCGGCCCGGAACCCGAATCGCACCTCGAGCAGGCTGCCGACGATGGGGCCCGCGACCGGTCCTATCGCGAGCAGCGTCGATGCCAGCGCGAGCGCACGCGCGCCGGCCGCCGGCTCGAACGTGTCGCGGATGATCGCGCGCGCGACGACGACGACGGTGCAGCATCCGACCGCCTGCGCGAAGCGCGCCACGATCAGCACGCCGATGCCGGGGCTCGCGGCGCACGCGAGGCTCGCGACGGCGTAAATAGCGAGGCCCGCGAGCATCACCGGGCGGCGGCCCCAGCGGTCGGACATCGGCCCGCTGACGAGTTGCATCGCGCCGAACGCCGCGATGAAGACGGAGAGCGTCAGCTGGACGGTCGACGGCGGGACCGCGAAACGCGACGACAGACCCGGCAGCGAAGCGAGGTAGAGGTCGGTCGCGAGCGGCTGCAGCATCATGAACAGCCCGACCATGATCGTGAGCCCGCGCTCGTGGAGCCGGGCGCCGGGCAGATGCGCGGCGGCGGCTCCGGCGGACCGCGGCTTCCGGCTCACGGGATGCGCACGACGGCGCGCGCGCGCCGCCGCTCCTGCCAGGCGAGCGCGAGGCCGCTCGCGACGATCACCGCCATTCCGGCGAACGACCAGCCGTCGGGCAGCTGGCCGAAGAACGCGAAGCCGAACGCGGTCGCCCACACGATCTGCAGGTAGGTGAACGGGGCGAGGAGCGACGCCGGCGCGCGCAGGTAGGCGCGCGTGAGCATCAGGTGCCCGACGCCTGCGAAGAGCCCGAGCAGCACGAACAGTCCCGCGCGGGACCACGTCCACGCGTCGGGGACGACCGCCCAGGGCAGCGCCGGCATGAGCGCGATCGTGCCGACGAGCGCGCTGTAGAACAGCGTCGTGTACGGGCTGTCGCCGGAGAGCTTGCGCGTGAGCATCGCGTAGAGGGAGTTCGTGACCGCGGTGACCAGAAGCAGCAGCGCGGCCGGATGGAACACCTCGGAGCCGGGCCGCATCAGGATCAGCACGCCCGCGAACCCGGCCAGCGCGGCGGCGTAGCGCGCGCGTCCGGGGCGCTCGCCCAGCACCCAGGGCGACAGCAGCACGACGGCGACCGGCGTGAGCGACGAGATCGACGCGGCTTCGGCGAGCGGCAGGAAGCGAAGCGCCCCGAAGAACGAAAGCGTCGCCGCGAGCAGCATCGCCGAGCGCAGGAGCTGCATCCGGGGCTGCCTCGTCCGCCAGAAGCCGCGTCCGACGCGATGCCACGCGAGCGGCGTGACCGCGATCATCTGGCCCGCGTAGCGCGCCCAGACGACCGCGAGCAGCGAGTGGTCGCGCACCAGGTACTTCGCCACCGTGTCGAGCGACACGAAGCACAGCCCCGCGGCGAGGACGAGCGGCACCGCGCGGCGCAGAGGATGGTCGTGGGGGGCCAGTGGCGGGATCCTCGAAAACGCCGCGGGCCGGTCGGGGATCCGAACCGGCCCGCGCGTCGCGTCGGGGGGCGAGGCCTAAGCGGCCGTCGACACCAGTTCGCGCAGCACGTAGGGCAGGATCCCGCCGTGCTGGAAGTAGTCGATCTCGATCGGCGTGTCGATCCGGCACAGGACCTTCACCTCCCGCCTGCTGCCGTCCGCCTTGGTGATCACGAGCGTGACGTCCTGCTGCGGGCGGATGTTCGCGAGACCGGTGACGTCGAACGTCTCGTCGCCCCTGATCCCGAGCGACTCGACGCCGTCGCCGGCCTTGAACTGCAGCGGCAGCACGCCCATGCCGACCAGGTTGCTGCGGTGGATCCGCTCGAAGCTCTTCGCGATCACCGCCTTGACGCCGAGGAGCTGCGTGCCCTTCGCCGCCCAGTCGCGCGAGCTGCCGGTGCCGTACTCCTCGCCGCCGAACACGACGGTCGGCACGCCGGCCGCAACGTACTTCATCGCCGCGTCGTAGATCGGCAGCTTGGCGCCGCCCGGCTGGTACAGCGTCACGCCGCCTTCCTCGCGCGTGCCGTCGCCCCTGGGCGGCAGCATCAGGTTCTTGATGCGCACGTTGGCGAACGTGCCGCGCATCATCACCTCGTGGTTGCCGCGCCGCGCGCCGTAGCTGTTGAAGTCGGCGACCGAGACGTCGTGCTCCTGCAGGTAGAGACCCGCGGGCGAGGTCGGCTTGATCGAGCCCGCGGGCGAGATGTGGTCGGTCGTCACCGAGTCGCCGAAGATGCCGAGCGCGCGCGCGCCGCGGATCGCGTCGGCGCCGTGCGCCGGGGGCTCGAGCGTGAAGCCGTCGAAGAACGGGGGCTTCGCGATGTAGGTCGAGCCCGGCCAGTCGTAGACCTGGCCGGCCGCGCCCGCGATCCCTTTCCACATCGGGTTCGCGTTCGCGAGGTCGCCGTAGAGCGTGCGGAACGCCGCGGGGTCCATCGCGTAGGGCATCACGGCGGCGATCTCGTGCGAGGTCGGCCAGAGGTCCTTCAGCATGACGGGCTTGCCGTCCTTGCCGGTGCCGACCGGGTCGTGGGCGAGGTCCTTCAGCACGGTGCCCGCGATCGCGTAGGCGACGACGAGCGGCGGCGAGGCCAGGAAGTTGGCCTTGAGGTTCGGGTGGATGCGCGCCTCGAAGTTGCGGTTGCCGGAGAGCACGGCTGCGCACACCAGGTCGTTCGCGGTGATCGCCTCGTTGATCGTGGGCTTCAGGTCGCCCGCGTTGCCGATGCAGGTCGTGCAGCCGTAGGCGGCGACGTCGAAGCCGAGCTTCGCGAGGTAGGGCAGCAGCCCGGCCTTCGTCAGGTACTCGGTCACGACGCGCGATCCGGGCGCGAGCGAGGTCTTGATGTGCGGCCTGACGGTCAGCCCCTTCTCGACCGCCTTCTTCGCGAGCAGGCCGGCGGCCAGCAGCACCCCCGGATTCGACGTGTTCGTGCACGAGGTGATCGCGGCGATCAGCACGTCGCCGCTCCCGAGGTCGAGCCCGTCCGGCGTCTTCACGCGCGCGGCGAGGTCCGCAGGCTTCTTCGCGAATCCGTTCTCGGCGGCCGGCTTGCTGAAGAGCGACGTGAACGTCGACTTCAGCGCCGGCATCTCGATGCGGTCCTGCGGGCGCTTCGGGCCGGCGAGCGACGGCTTGATCGTCGAGAGGTCGAGCGAGAGAACCTTCGTGTAGTCGATCTCCCCGGCCTTCGGCACCCCCCAGAGCCCCTGCGCCTTGAAGTACGACTCGAAGCGGTCGATCTCGGCGTCGGTGCGGCCGGTCGCGCGCAGGTAGTCGACGGTCGCCCGGTCGACCGGGAAGAAGCCCATCGTCGCGCCGTACTCGGGCGCCATGTTGCCGATCGTCGCGCGGTCGGGCAC
>CALDKM010000069.1:0-3768 GCA_937898875.1 uncultured Pseudomonadota bacterium
TGCGCGGCGCGCGACGGATCGGCATAGCAGGCCGCGACGTCACCGGGCCGGCGCACGCGCGGCTATGATGTCGCGCGGAGCCGGTCCGCCGGCGCCCGCCCCCGATCCTCCGTCTCGGTGCCCGCATGCGACTCCTCGCCCGTCTCCTCGCGTTCGCGTTCGTGGCGTCCGCGCTGCAGGTCCCGGCATCGGCCTCCGCGCAGACGTGGCCGGCGAAGCCGATCAAGCTCGTCGTCGGCTTCGCCCCGGGAGGCGTCGCCGACGTCACCGCGCGCGTCGTCGCGCAGAAGCTCGCCGAGCAGCTGGGCCAGCAGGTCGTCGTCGACAATCGCCCGAGCGCGGGCGGCATCGTCGCGGCCGAGGCGGTGGCGAAGTCCGTGCCCGACGGCTACACGCTGCTCCTGATGTCGAACGGCAACGCGGTTTCCGCGTCCCTGTTCAAGTCGCTGCCGTTCGACACGCTCGCCGATTTCGCGCCGGTGTCGACGCTGGGGTTCTTCGACGTCGCGGTCGTGGCGGGTGCGGACGCGAAGATCGACTCGATGAAGGCGCTCATGGCCTACGCGAAGGCGAATCCCGGCAAGCTCAACATCGGCACGATCAACGTCGGAAGCACGCAGCACCTGTCCGCCGAGCTCTTCCGGTCGATGGCCGGCTTCGACGCTACGGTGGTGCCGTACAAGGGCAGCCCGGCGGTGATCACGGCGCTCCGGGCGAACGACGTGCAGATCGCCTTCGAGATGCTCGCGCCGGTCGTGCCGCAGGCGAAGAGCGGGGCGGTGCGCATCCTCGCGGTGTCTTCCGAGCGGCGCAACCCGGCGTTCCCCGACGTGCCGACCGTCGCGGAGAGCGGCGTTCCCGGCTACGCGGCGTCGTCGTGGAACGCGATCGCCGCACCGGCGAAGACGCCCGCCGCGATCGTCGATCGACTGAACGCCGAGATCCGGCGCGCGCTCGTGGCGCCCGAGGTGACGGAGAAGCTCGCCGCGCTCGGCGTGACCGCGCGCGGCAGCACGCCCGACGAGATGAGGCGCCTCGTCGCGGGCGACGTCGAAAAGTGGCGGCGCGTGATCGAGCAGGCGAAGATCGAGCGGCAGTGAGCCTGCCGGAAGGACCGGGTTGCGGCGGCGTCGCGTCGGCGCCCCGGAGCGACCCTCACGGATGAGTGCCCGCGCGCGATCGCTCGATCGCGCGGGCCATGCCCGCCGGCGTCGCGGCGCCTTCGAACATCGCGTGGAGCGGCAGCGTCGCGCCGAACACGGCCGAAACCTGGCGAAGGAGCTCGGCGGCGCTCATCGAGTCGCCGCCCAGCAGGAAGAAGTCGTCGTCGCGGTGAACGCGGTCGCGACGAAGCACGGCCGACCACAGCCCGGCGAGCGCCGATTCCAGCGGGCTCGCGGTCGTCGCGATTTCCGGCGCCGATGACGGCGGGTCGACGTCGATGCCGAACCGTTCGGCCAGGGACCGGCGCTTGAGCTTGCCCGCTTCGGTGCGCGGGAGCGCGTCCACGAGATAGACGCGGCGCGGCACCTGCCGCTGTCCCAGGCGGTCGCGCACGTGCGCGAGGATGTCCGCTTCGCGGATCGTCGTGCCGGCATCGAGGACGACGGCCGCGACGAGCTCTTCGCCGAGGATCGGGTGCGGAACGCCGAACGATCCGGCTTCGCGCACGCCGGGCAGCGCCTCGATCGTGCGGTCGATCTCGACCGGCGAGATCTTCTCGCCGCCGCGGTTGATCAGTTCCGCGAGGCGGTCGGTGATGAACACGCAGCCGTCCTCGTCGACGTGGCCCACGTCGCCGGTGCGAAACCACTCGCCCGCGAACGACCTCGCGGTGAGGTCCGGATCGTCGAGATACCCGTCGAACACGAGCGGGCCGCGCACGACGAGCTCGCCGGGCTCGCCCGGCGCGCACGGACGGCCGTCGGCATCCAGCGCCCGCACGTCGCCTCCGACCGCGATGCCGACGGACCCGCGCTTGCGCGGACGCGGCGGCA
Source organism: uncultured Pseudomonadota bacterium (assembly GCA_937898875.1). Classification (GTDB taxonomy): domain Bacteria; phylum Pseudomonadota; class Gammaproteobacteria; order Burkholderiales; family Casimicrobiaceae; genus VBCG01. Next base: position 1,998 of record CALDKM010000069.1, read on the forward strand.
TCGGCTCGTGCGCGATGCCGCAGACCTCGGTCGAGCCGTACCCCTGGAGCACGGGCGCGCGGAACAGGCGCTCGATTTCGTCGATCTCGTCCGGGTCGAGCCGTCCCGCCGTCGTTCGCAGGAAGCGGAAGCGGCTCGCGGCGACCTGGTCGGGGAACGCGTGCGCGCGGCGAAGGACGCCGCGATGGATCGAGAAGGGAGCCGCCAGGTTCGTGGGCCGGAACTCGTCGATCGCGCGGAAGACGCCGTCGACGTCGCCTTCGCCGAGGCAGACGACCGACGAGCCCGAGAGTGCGGGTATCAGGATCGACGTGCGCACACCGCCCGCGAGGCTGAACGGCGTCAGCGCGCAGCCGACGTCGTCCGGCGTCAGGCGCAGGAGGCCGATCATCGCGTCGGCGAAGCCGAGCATCTGCGCGTGCCCGAGCGGCGCGAGCTTCGGCCGGCCGGTCGTGCCCGAGGTCACGAGCACGTACGCGTGCTCGGGACGCGCGAGCGGTTCGACCGCGTTCCTCTCCTCCGCCTCCATCTCGAGCGCGAACGTTCCGTCTTCGCCGCATTCGGCGCGAATGGCGGGCACGCCGAGGGTCGCGGCAGCGATGCGCAGCGGATGGTCCGCTTCCGCCGGCGCGAGCACCGCCCCGGGACGCAGGCGGCCCAGCAGCGCGGCGTACGCGTCGGCCGCGAGCGATGCGCTCAACGGAGCGAACGTCGCGGACGACGGGAGCGATGCGCAGGCCATCGCCATGGGCGCGCGCGACGGCACGAAGCCGGCGACGACGTCACCCGGTGCGAAGCCCCACGAGCGCAGTCGCTCGCGGACGTGACGGATCTGTCCGGACAACGCGCCGTAGGAAACCGCCGCGCGCCCCGGACGGTGCAGGAAGGGCGCCTCGGGCTGGCGATCCGCGACGGCGACCAGCCGGTCGGCGAGGGGTGGGAAGGTCATGGTGTCTGAGCGTCGACGGCGATATTCTTGCACGCGCGTGCACGGGCGATCGGCGTCAATTGACATGGCACGCGCCGCTCGCCACACTGCCCGGGAACCGGGCGCGGAGCGAAAGGGGAGCATGCGCACGCAAGTCGCGATCATCGGAGCGGGGCCGTCGGGCCTGTTGCTCGGCCAGCTCCTGGCGCGGGCCGGCGTCGACAACGTGATCCTCGAACGGCACACGCCCGAGTACGTGCTCGGCCGCATCCGCGCGGGCGTGCTCGAGCAGGGCACCGTCGAGACGCTCGAGGCGGCCAACGTCGCGGGGCGCCTGCATCGGGAGGGTCTCGTCCACCACGGCATCGAGATCTCGGCTCACGGCCAGCGCCACCGGATCGACTTCAAGGCGCTCGTGGGCAAGTCGGTCGTCGTGTACGGTCAGACCGAGGTCACGCGCGACCTGATGGACGCGCGCCGCGCGGCCGGGGCGAAGACCGTCTACGAGGCCGAGGACGTGAGCCTCCACGGTTTCGACGGCAACTCGCCGGTCGTGCGCTATCGCCACGGGGGCCGGGTGCACGAGCTCGCGTGCGACTACATCGCCGGGTGCGACGGCTATCACGGCGTGTCGCGGCAGAGCGTCCCCGAGGGCGCGCTCGCGACGCACGAGCGCGTCTATCCGTTCGGGTGGCTCGGCGTGCTGGTCGACCGGCCGCCCGTGTCCGACGAGCTCATCTACGTGAACCACGAGCGCGGCTTCGCGCTCTGCAGCATGCGCTCGCACGCGCGCAGCCGCTACTACGTCCAGTGCCCGCTCGAGGACAAGGTCGAGAGCTGGAG
>CALDKM010000070.1:0-28011 GCA_937898875.1 uncultured Pseudomonadota bacterium
TCGGGGAAGCGGTCTTCCGGGCCCCGCTCCTGCGCTTGCGCACTTCCGTACCCATGCGGCTCCCGAGTTCGCTCCCGTTGATGCGCATCAAATGAATTTCGGCATCCGGTTACCAGAATAGCCCGGAATCGGCAGGGCCTCAACCGCGCCCCGATCCGCCCCGCCCCGCGCGGCGGACGCGCGCGGGCCCCGGCCGGGAGGAGCGCGGTGCCGGGAGGGGTCTCCCCGCGGCCCGCGCCGTCGCGACGCCCTTGATGGAGTTCCCGATGAAGGCAACGCTGGTCCCAGGCCTGACCGTGACGCGATCGTTCACCGTCGACCGCGAACGCACGATCGGCTTCATGGGCGACAAGGCCCGCGTCTACGCGACGCCGATGCTCGTGCGCGACATCGAGGTGACGGCGCGCGAGATGCTGCTCGCGCACCTCGACGCCGGCGAGGACACCGTCGGCACGCGCGTCGAGATCGACCACCTCGCGGCGACGCTCCTCGGGATGGAGGTCGAGATCACCGTGAGCGTCGCGTCGGTCGCGGGGCGCGCCGTCTCGCTCGAGGTGTCGGCCCGCGACAGCGTCGACCAGGTCTGCCGTGGCCGCCACAACCGTTTCGTGGTCGACCAGAAGTCGACCGAGGCCCGCCTCGCCGCGAAGGCGCAGAAGGCGGGACTCGCCCCCGCCGGCACCTGACCCGGCCCCGCGCGTGAGCTCCGCTGCCGCGAAGCGGGTCCCGACGTACTGCTACCAGTGCGTCGCGGGTCCCGACCTGCTCACCGTGAAGGTGGAGGACGGCGTCGCGACCGAGGTCGAGCCGAACTTCTGCGCCGCCGCGATCCATCCGGGCGGCGGGAAGGTCTGCGTGAAGGCCTACGGGCTGGTCCAGAAGACCTACCACCCCGCCCGCGTGCTGACCCCGATGCTGCGGACCAATCCGCGCAAGGGGCGCAACGAGGATCCGGGATTCGTTCCGATCTCCTGGGACGACGCGTTCACGCTGATCGCGGGGAAGCTGAACGCGATCCGCGCGGAAGGCCTGCTCAACGAATCGGGCTATCCGCGCGTCGCCGCGACCTTCGGCGGCGGCGGCACGCCGCAGTCGTACATGGGGACGTTTCCCGCGTTCCTGTCGGCCTGGGGACCCGTCGACATGGGGTTCGGCTCAGGGCAGGGCGTCAAGTGCTACCACTCCGAGCACCTGTACGGCGAGTTCTGGCACCGCGCGTTCATCGTCGCCCCGGACACGCCGCGCACCGACTACCTGATCTCGTGCGGCGCGAACGTCGAGGCGTCGGGCGGCGTCGTCGGCGTCTGGCGTCACGCGAACGCGCGCGTGCGCGGCATGAAGCGCGTGCAGGTCGAGCCGCACCTGTCGATCACCGGCGCGTGCTCGGCCGAATGGGTGCCGATCAAGCCGAAGACCGACGCCGCGTTCCTGTTCGCCCTGATGCACGTGCTCGTCCACGACGCGCCGCGCGAGCGCCTGGACCTGCCGTTCCTCGTCAAGCGCACCGCCTCGCCCTACCTCGTCGGCCCGAACGGCTACTACCTGCGCGACCGCACGTCGCGGAAGCCGCTCGTGTGGGACCGCGCGCGCGGCGCGGCGGTGCCGTTCGACGCGGCCGGCATGGACGAGGCGCTCGAGGGGCGCTACGAGGCCGATGCGATCGAGATCGGCCCGGACGACGCGGTGCTCGCCGACGGGCGCCTGCCGGGCGCGACGGCGTTCACGCTGACGGTCGAGCACCTGAGACCCTACACGCCCGAATGGGCAGAGCGCGTGTGCGAGGTGCCGGCCGCGCGCATCCGCAGGATCGCGAACGAATACCTCGACCACGCGCGCGTCGGCGAGACCATCGAGATCGACGGCGCGACGCTGCCGTACCGCCCGGTCGCCGTGTCGCTCGGCAAGACCGTGAACAACGGCTGGGGCGGCTACGAGTGCTGCTGGGCGCGCACGATGCTGGCCGCGCTCGTCGGCGCGCTCGAGGTGCCCGGCGGGACGATCGGCACGACGGTACGACTCAACCGCCCGCAGAACGACCGGCTGAAGAGCGTCAAGGCCGGCCCCGACGGGTTCATGGCCTACCCGTTGAACCCGACCGACAAGGAGCGCTGGTCGCCGAAGCCCAACATCCGCAACGCGTACAAGACGATGATCCCGCTCGCGGCCGACGGGCCGTGGAGCCAGGCGCTGGGGCCCACGCACTTCTCGTGGATGTTCCTCGACGAGACGCCCAAGGGTCTGCCGCAGGTGACGCCGCCCGACGTCTGGTTCGTCTACCGGACCAATCCCGCGATCTCGTTCTGGGACACGGCGAGCGTGCAGCAGAAGATGGCGCGGTTCCCGTTCGTCGTCGCGTTCGCGTTCACGCGCGACGAGACCAACCACTTCGCCGACGTGCTGCTGCCCGACGCCGTCGACCTCGAGAGCCTGCAGCTGATCCGCATCGGCGGCACCAAGTTCGTCGAACAGTTCTGGAACCACCAGGGCTTCGCCCTGCGGCAGCCGGTCGTGGCTTCGCAGGGCGAGGCGCGCGACTTCACCGACGTCGCGAGCGAGCTCGCCGAGCGCTGCGGGCTCACGCGCGAGTACGTGGCCGCGATCAACCGCGGCGTCGCGTGCGTGCCGCTCAAGGGGCTGGGTTGGAGCGTCGAACTGGACACGTCGCGCACGCACACGCGCGACGCGATCTGGGACGCGGTGTGCAAGGCGGCGAGCGCCGAGCTGACCGACGGCCGGGAGCTGCACGGCCTCGACTGGTGGAAGGCGCAGGGGCTCATGACCAACCCCTTCTCCCAGCTCGACTGGTACCTGCTGCCCACGCTCGTCGAGCAGGGGCTGCGCTTCGAGCTCCCCTACCAGGAGCGGCTGAAGCGCGTCGGCGCCGAGCTCGGCGCCCGGCTCCACGAGCACGACATGCGCTGGTGGGACAGGCAGCTCGAGGAATACCGTGCGCTGCCTGCCTGGAAGGACTTCCCGGGCCTGTGGGACGACGCGCTGCGCGAGCAGGGCGGCGAGCCGGCCGACTTCCCGTTCTGGATGCTCACGGCGCGAAGCATGCAGTACGCGTGGGGCGGCAACGTCGGGATGCAGATGATCCGGGAGGTGTCCCGGAACATCGCCGGTCACCGCGGCGTGATCGTCAACGGCGCGACGGCGCGCAGGCTGGGCATCGCCGACGGCGACGAGATCGAGCTCGCGACGCCGCACCGGTCGACGCGCGGAAGCGCGGTGATCCGCGAGGGCATCCGTCCCGACACGCTGCTCGCGATCGGCCAGTTCGACCACTGGGCTACGCCGTACGCCAAGGACTTCGGCCTCGCGAGCCTCAACACGCTGGCGACGATGTCGCTGGGGCTGACGGACGCGACAGGTTCGGGCGCCGACGTCGTGCGCGTTTCGCTGAGACGCGTCGGCGGGCCGCGCAAGGAGCGGCGATGACCCGCTGGACGATGATCGCCGACCTGCGCCGCTGCGTCGGCTGCCAGACCTGCACCGCGGCGTGCAAGCACGCGAACGCGACGCCGCCGGGCGTCCAGTGGCGGCGCGTGCTCGACATCGAGGTGGGCGAGTACCCGGAGGTGAAGCGCGCGTTCGTGCCGGTCGGCTGCCAGCATTGCGACGATCCGCCGTGCATGCACGTCTGCCCGACGACGGCGACGCGCAAGCGCGCCGACGGCATCGTCACGATCGACTACGACCTGTGCATCGGCTGCGCCTACTGCGCGGTCGCGTGTCCCTACCAGGCCCGGTACAAGACCCAGCGCGCCACGTTCGCCTACGGCAAGCCGGCCGCGCACGAGACGAAGCGCCACGACCCGGATCGCCTCGCCGTCGCGACCAAGTGCACGTTCTGCGTCGACCGCATCGACGCGGGGCTCGCGACCGGCAAGACGCCCGGCGTGGACCCCGAGGCGACGCCCGCGTGCGTGAACTCGTGCATCGCGCAGGCGCTCACCTTCGGCGACCTCGACGATCCCGACAGCAACGTGTCGAAGCTGCTCGAGGGCAACCAGCACTTCCGGATGCACGAGGAGCTCGGCACCGGCCCGAACTTCCACTACCTTTGGGACAAGGCGCTGCCGACCGGCGGCATCCCGGCGCTCGAGCGCCTCGTCGAAGAGGCGATGGAGCTGGCGTGACCTACGGACCGACGCCCTGGGTGCAGCGCCACTGGGACCTTCGGGCCGCGACGAACTTCGTCGCGGGCGGCGCAGGTGCCGGTCTCGTCGTCGTGTCCGTCGTCTCGGGCGCGAGGGGCGTCCCTGCCGCGATCGCGCTCCTGGCGGGACTCGCGCTCGTCGGCGTCGGCCTTCTCGCCGTGTGGCTCGAAATCGGCCGGCCGCTGCGGGCGCTCAACGTATTCCTGAATCCGCGCACGTCCTGGATGAGCCGCGAGGGGATCGCCGCGGTCGTCCTCGGCGCGCTCGCGCCGCTCGCCGCATGGCTCCATGCGACGGGATCGGCAGCGGCGCCGTCGACGGGGGCGCTCGCCGCGCTCGCCGCGCTCGCGTTCGCCTACTGCCAGGGGCGCATCCTGCGCGCGTCGAAGGGGATCCCCGCCTGGCGTTCCACGGCGACGCCGACGCTAATCGTGGTCACCTCGCTCGCCGAGGGCGCGGGGCTCTGGTGGCTCGCCGCCCCGTGGCACGCGCAGGGCACCCGCGCCGGCATCACGCTTTTCGGCCTCCTGCTCGTCGCGCGGCTCGTCGCGTGGCTCGTTCACCGGCGGACGATCGTGCGCCACGCGCGCGCGTCGGCGGCGCTCGCTCCCGCGGGCGCGGTGCTCGCGTTCGGCGGAACGTTCGCCCCGCTGGTGCTCGTCGCGGTGGCGGCGGTGTCCGCGTCGGAAGGATGGGTGCTCGGACTCGCTGCCCTGGCCGGCGCGCTCGCGCTCGCCACCGGCGCGGTGTACAAGACGGCGCTGGTCGTGCGCGGCGCCTACAACCAGGGGTTCGCGATCCCGCGCATGCCGGTCCGCGGCACGCCGACCTGACGCGGCGACGACGGAACCGCACTAGGAGGACGACGATGGGAGCGACGACCAGCGCCGAAGCGGACCGGGTTGCGCGCGCCGGCGTGGCCGGGTATCGCGACGCCGCGATCGAGACGATGCCGCGCGAGCGCCTGATGGCGCTGCAGCTCGAGCGGCTGCGCGTGACGGTCGCGAACGCGTGGAGCAACGTTCCGCTGCACCGCGAGCGCATGCGGAAGGCGGGCGTCGAACCGGGCGACATTCGCGCGCTCGACGACGTCGCGCGGCTCCCGTTCACGGTCAAGACCGACCTGCGCGACACCTACCCGTTCGGGCTGTTCGCGCGGCCGGTCGGGGAGCTCGCACGGCTGCACGCGTCGTCGGGCACGACGGGCAAGGCGACCGTCGTCGGCTACACGGCGCGCGACCTCGACACGTGGGCGGGCCTGATGGCCCGCTCGCTCGCCGCCGCGGGCGCGCGGCCCGGCGACGTCATCCACAACGCCTACGGCTACGGCCTCTTCACCGGCGGCCTCGGCGCGCACTACGGCGCGGAGAGGCTGGGCGGCGTCGTCGTTCCGATGTCGGGAGGCTCGACCGAGCGCCAGATCGCGCTGATCGTCGACTTCGGCGCGCGCGTGCTGTGCGCGACGCCGTCCTACGCGCTCGCGATCGCCGAGGTCGCCGAGTCGATGGGCGTCGACCTGCGCAGGCAGGGGAGACTCCAGGTCGGCCTCTTCGGCGCGGAGCCGTGGAGCGAGGGGATGCGGCGCGAGATCGAGGCGCGGCTGGGGCTCAAGGCGATCGACATCTACGGCCTGTCCGAGATCATGGGGCCCGGCGTGGCATGCGAGTGCCAGGAGCAGGCCGGCCAGCACGGCTGGGAGGATCACTTCCTGTTCGAGGTGATCGACCCGGACAGCGGCGCACCGTTGCCCGAGGGGGAGGTGGGCGAGCTCGTGATCACGACGCTCACGAAAGAGGCGCTGCCGATGCTCCGCTATCGCACCCGCGACATTACCCGCCTGACGAGCGAGCCGTGCGCGTGCGGACGCACCCACCGGCGGATCCTGCGCGTGACCGGCCGCAACGACGACATGCTGATCATCCGCGGCGTCAACGTCTATCCGTCGCAGATCGAGGCGGTGCTGGTCGGCCTGCCCGGCATCGCGCCGCACTACCAGCTCGTCGTCGAGCGGCGCGGCAGCCTCGACCACGTGACCATCGAGGTCGAGTCCGCCCCCGGCGTGCCCGCATCCTCGTATCCGGAGACCGCGCACCGCGTCGCCCACCACGTCAAGTCGCTCGTCGGGATCACGACCGACGTCGTGATCAAGGCGCCGGGTGAGATCCCGCGCTCGCAGGGCAAGGCCGTGCGCGTCCGCGACCTGCGCCCGAAGGCGGCGTGATCCGATGGCCAAGCGCGTCCTCTCGCTCGTGATCAACGGCCGGCTCCGCGAGGAGGCGGTCGGCGACTCGACGCTGCTCCTCGATCTGCTTCGCGAGCAGCTCGGCCTGACCGGCACCAAGCGCGGCTGCGACGGCGGCGAGTGCGGCGCCTGCACGGTCATCGTCGACGGCAAGCCGCAGCTCGCCTGCCTGACGCTCGCCGCGCGCTGCGAAGGCGCGCACGTCGAGACCGTCGAGGCGCTCGCGTCCGGCGGCCGCATGAGTGCGCTCCAGGCGGCGTTCCACGAGAAGCTCGGCACGCAGTGCGGCTTCTGCACCCCGGGGATGATCATGGCGGCCGAGGCGCTGCTGCGCGAGAATCCCGCGCCGGACGAGGCGACGATCCGCGAGGCGCTCGGCGGCAACCTGTGCCGCTGCACCGGCTACGTGAAGATCATCGAGGCGGTGCAGGCCGCGGCCGGAGGGGCGCGATGAACCCGGAAGCGAAGCGCCCGCCTCCGGCGAAGTCGGTGGGCGTGCGCCAGCCGCTCGTCGACGGCGTCGAGAAGGTGACCGGCGCCGCCCGCTACACGGCGGACCTCGCGCCGCGCGGCGCGCTCGTCGGCGCGATCCTGAGGAGCCCGGTCGCGCACGCGCGCATCCGCGGCGTCGACACGTCGCGCGCGCGCGCGATGCCGGGCGTGCGGGCGGTCGTCACCGGCGAGGACTGCGCGATCGCCTACGGCGTGATCCCGATCGCGCAGAACGAGTACCCGCTCGCGCGCGATCGCGTGCGCTATTGCGGCGAGCCGGTGGCCGCCGTCGCCGCCGACGACGCCGCGACGGCGCAGGCGGCCCTCGCGGCGATCGAGCTCGACCTCGAGCCGCTGCCCGCGTATTTCGACGCGAAGTCGGCTCGCGCAGAGGGCGCCGTGCCGTTGCACGAAAGCAAGCCGGGCAACCTCGAGCGCGCGGTCGAGCAGACCTTCGGCGACGTGGACGGCGGGTTCGCGAAGGCGGACCTCGTGCGCGAGCACGCGTTCCACTACGCGGAGGTCAACCACGCGATGATGGAGCCGAACGCGGCGGTGGCCCACTGGGACGCCGAGCGCGGCCGGCTCACGCTCCACTCGGTCACTCAGGTGCCCTACTACGTGCACCTGGCGCTCGCACGCTGCCTCCAGCTCGACGAGTCGGCGATCCGCGTCGTCAAGCCGTTCGTCGGCGGCGGCTTCGGCCACCGCACCGAGACGCTCAACTTCGAGATCGTCGCCGGGCTCCTCGCGCGCGCGGCGGGCGGAACGGTGCGGCTCGAGCTCTCGCGCGAGGAGACGTTCCTCACGCATCGCGGGCGGCCGGAGACCGACGTGCGGCTGAAGATCGGCCTCACGAAGGCGGGCGCTATCACGGCGGTCGAGGCGGAGGTCGTGCAGCGCGGCGGCGCCTACGCGGGCTACGGGCTCGTCACGATCCTCTACGCGGGCGCGCTCCTGCACGCGATCTACCGGGTGCCGGCGTCGCGCTACCACGGCTTCCGCGTCTACTCGAACACGCCGCCCAACGGCGCGATGCGCGGCCACGGCTCGGTCGACGTGCGTCACGCGTTCGAGACGATGCTCGACACGATGGCCGGTGAGCTCGGGCTCGATCCGTTCGCCGTGCGACGCGCGAACCTGATCGACGCTCCGCACCGCACGATCAACGACCTGCAGGTGAACTCGTGCGGTCTCGGCGAGTGCCTCGACATCGTCGAGCGCCGATCCGGGTGGAGCGATCGCAGGGGAAAGCTTCCGCGCGGGCGGGGGCTGGGGATGGCGTGCTCGCACTACGTGTCAGGGTCGGCGAAGCCCGTGCACTGGACCGGCGAGCCGCACGCGGTGATCAACCTCAAGCTCGACTTCGACGGAGGCATCACCGTGCTCACCGGAGCGTCCGACATCGGGCAGGGCAGCTCGACGCTGATCTCGCAGGCGGTGGCCGAGGTGCTGCACCTGCCGATGTCGCGGCTCACGGTGTTCGCGAACGACAGCGTCGTGACGCCGAAGGACAACGGCTCGTACAGCTCGCGCGTCTCGTTCATGGTCGGCAACGCGGCGATCCGCGCCGCCGACGAGATGAAGCGCGTGCTCGTCGCCGCGGCGGCGAGGCGGCTCGAGGTGAGCCCGGACGACATCGAGTGGGACGGCGAGCGCTGCCGCGTGGTCGGCACCGACCGCGAGCTGGGGTATCGCGACGTGGTCACCGAGGCCCTGCGCGACGCCGGGACGATCACCGTCAAGGGCACGTGGTCGACGCCGCCCGAGACGCAGGGCGGATCGTTCCGCGGCGCGGCCGTGGGGACGTCGGCGGGATTCTCGTACGCCGCGGAGGTCGTCGAGGTCGAGGTCGACGAGGACACCGGGATGGTGCGGGTCCTGCAGGTCTGGGTCGCGCACGACTGCGGACGCGCGATCAACCCGCTCGCGGTCGAGGGACAGGTGCAGGGCTCGGTCTGGATGGGAATGGGGCAGGCGCTCTGCGAGGAAACGCAGTACCTCGACGGCCTGCACGTGCGGGCGAACCTGCTCGACTACCGGATGCCGACGATCGTCGAGTCGCCTCCGATCGACACGTCGATCGTCGAGGCGCCCGACCCGAACGGCCCGTTCGGCGCGAAGGAGGCGGGCGAGGGATCGCTCTCGGCGTTCCTGCCGGCGCTCACCAACGCCATCGCGGACGCGATCGGGCTGCGGCTCGACGAGTTGCCCGCGTCGCCCGACCGCGTGCTCGAGGCGATCGTCGCGCGGCGGCGCGCGGAGCGGGTGCGCCGCGCCGCGAAGCCGGCGGTCCAGGAGGCCGACTGAGATGGAACGCCTGCCCGCCTTCGAACTGAAGCGACCCGCGTCGCTCGCACAGGCGATCGAATGGCTCGCGGCGACCCCCGAGGCCCGCGCGATCGCCGGGGGCACCGACCTGGTGCCCAACCTGCGCGACGGCATCGGCGCGCCGCCGGTGCTCGTCGACCTGTCGCGCGTGCCGGGCTTCGACGTGCTCGAGGTCCGCACCGCGGGCGCGCGAATCGGCGCGGGCGTCACGCTCGCCCGCCTCGCGTCGGATGCGGGCGTCGCCGCGGCCTTGCCCGCGGTGTCCGCGGCCGCGGCATCGATCGCGGGCCCCGGCCACCGCAGCGTCGCGACCGTCGGCGGCAACCTGTGCGTCGACACGCGCTGCGTCTATTACAACCAGAGCGAGTGGTGGCGGAAGTCGAACGGTTACTGCCTCAAGCACCGGGGAGACACCTGCCACGTCGCGCCCACCGGCACGCGCTGCCACGCCGCGTACCAGGGGGATCTCGCGCCCGCGCTCATCGCGTGCGGCGCATCGGTCGAGCTCGCAGGGACGCGCGGCACGCGGACGATCGCGCTCGAGGACCTCTACCGCGACGACGGACGGGCCCATCTGGCGCTGGAGCCGGGCGAACTGGTGGTGGCGGTGGTCGTCCCCGCGCAGCCCCGCGGCGCCGTGAGCGCCTACCGCAAGGCGCGTGCGCGCGGGGCGATCGATTTCCCGCTCGCGGGCGTGGCCGTCCGTCTCGCGATCGGCGCGGGAGGCATCGCCGCGATCGACGTGGCGCTGACCGGCACGAACTCGCGGCCGTTCCGCCTGGCCGGCACCGACGCGTGGGTCGGCCGCGCCGTCGACGACGCGCTCCTCGCCGAGATCGGCAAGGCGGTGCAGAAGCAGGTGTCGCCGATGCGCACCACCGTGACCCAGTCGAACTGGCGGCGGCAGGTCGCGTCGGTCGAGGCGCAGCGCCTCGTGCGCGAGCTGGCGAAGGCATCGGCATGAACGCCTTCGGAGCGTCCTCCCGACGATGGGTTGCCGCGGATGGCGCGCATCTGGACGTCCGCGGGATGAGCCCCCCCGGGCCGATGGTGGCGATCCTGTCGACCATCGACGGCGACGCCGCGGGAGACGCGTTCACGGTGCACCTCGAGCGCGACCCGGTGTTCCTGTACCCGGAACTCGCCGAGCGCGGATGGATCGCGACGCCGGTCGCCGCCGATCCGGGCGAAGTGCGGCTGAGGATCGAGCGGGCACGGTGATGGCCGTGGCAGCGACCTTCCTCGCCGGTGCAGGCAGCCGGCTGCTCCCGCCTTCGATCCCGTTCCGGTTCTTCGGCGCCGCGGTGGCGTTCCATGTCGTCGCGTGGCTCGCCGCGATGGCGGGTGCCGAGCAGGTGCCCGCGTTCGCCGGCGGTCTGGGCTGGCCGCTCGCGGCACTCCATGCGGTGACGCTGGGCGTGCTGGCGATGACCGCGATCGGCGCGAGCCTGCAGCTCTTTCCGGTGGCGACGCGCCGCCCGATCGCACACGCCAGGCTCGCCGCGTCGGTATTCTGGACCTACGTCCCCGGCGTTGCCGCGGTCGTCGCCGGCATGGGACTGCCCTCGCCGACGCTTCTCGGCGCGGGGGCGATCGCCGTCGCGGGCTCGCTGGTCGTGTACGTCGTGCTGTTCGGGGTCAACCTGTCGGGGGCGAAGGGAATGCCGCTCGTCGTCGCGCATGGCGTGGTCGCGGCGCTGTCGCTGGCCGCGACGCTCGTCACCGCGCTCGCGATCGTCGCCGCGTACACGGTCGGCGCGCCCGTGGATCGCGCGACGATGGTCGCGCTGCACCTCGCGCTCGCCGGCTACGGGTTCATGGGCATGCTCGCGCTGGGCCTCTCGTACGTGCTCGTGCCGATGTTCGCGCTCGCCGAGTCGCCCCCGGCCCACCGCGCGTGGGCGTCGTTCGCGCTCGCCACCGGAGCGCTAGCGCTCTCGGTGGCCGCCGCGCTCGGCGCGCTGCCGGGCGTGCTCGGCGTCGCGGCGGCGGGATTCGGCGCGGTCGCCGCGATCCTGCACGTGCAGCTGATGCGCGAGACGACGATGCGCGGGCTGCGCCGGGAGCTCGGGATCGGATTCCGGCTGGCGCGGATCGGCTGGGGTGCGCTCGTCGCGAGCCTCGTGCTCGCGCTCGGGGTGGCGCTCGAGGTACCGTGGCCGCGCCTGCCGACCCTGTTCGGGGCCACGCTGATCGCGGGCTGGCTGCTCTCGTTCGTGCTCGGCATCCTGCAGCGCATCGTCCCGTTCCTCGCGTCCATGCACGCGGCGCGCGGCAGGCGTCGGCCGCCGACGCCGTCGTCGCTCACGGCCGAGCAGCCGCTGCGAGCGCACTTCTGGCTGCACGCGGCCGCCCTCGCGCTTCTCGCGGCGGGGATCCTGGCGGGCAGCGGGGCGCTCGTGCTGGCCGCCGCTGCCGCCGGGACCGTGGGGGCGCTCGCTTACGCGGCATTCTTCGCCACGGCCGTGCGAAGGATGACCGCCCCGGTCATTGACGCCGGCCGGTTAAACCGGTAAAAGAGTACCAGAATACCATAATCGACGGACGCCCGCGTCCGGCACCTTCGAGACCCCGATGGACTACCGACGCCAGACCCCCCAGGCCCTCGACGCCGAGCACCGCGCGTCGCTCGGCCTTTACGGCAAGCTCGAGCAGGCGCTCGTCGCGCGCGATCGCGAGGGGCTCGTCCGGCTCGCCGGGCCGCTCGCGCGGCACCTCGAGGCCGAGGTGACCCATCATTTCGACTTCGAGGAGCGGGAGCTCTTCCCGCGCCTCTCCGAGGCGGGCGAAGGCGACATCGCGGAGCTCCTGGCCGAGGAGCACGCCGCGATACGCGAGGTCGCCGTCGCGCTCCTGCCGCTCGTCGAGGCCGGGCCGGCGACGCTCGACGCGGCGCAGGCGGGCGACTTCCGCCGGCTCGCGCTCGAACTGGTCGAGCGTCAGGTCGCCCACATCCAGAAGGAATCGATGGCGCTGCTCCCGATGCTCGACGACCTGCTCGACGACGAGGCCGATCGCGAGCTCTCGTTCGCCTACACGTCCGCCTGATCCGCACGGATCGCCCTGGAGGTCCCGATGGACACCTTCGCACCGCTCCACGCCGCCAACGCCCGCCGCCTGTCCCGGGACGACCTCGATGCGGTCGTCTCCATCGACGCCCGTCTCGAGGGTCACACGCGGCGAACGTACTTCGAGCGCCGCCTCGCCGCGGCGTTCCGCGAGCCCGACCTCCACATCCAGGTCGCGGTCGACGACGACGACGGCCTCGCGGGATACATGCTCGGTCGCGTGATGGAGGGCGAGTTCGGCCGGGTGGCGCCGTCGGTCCGCCTGGAAACGCTGGGCGTGCGCCCCGACGCGAAGGGACGCAACGTGGGCGGGCGCCTGCTGGACGCGCTCTCGGCGGTCGCCGTCAAGCGCGGCATCCGCGAGCTCCGGACGGCCGCGCGCTGGAACAACCACGCGATGCTGCGCTGGTTCGGCGAGCACGGCTTCGTCCTCGCGCCCAATCACGTCGTCGAGCGTGCGATCGACGCGACGGCGATCGAGGCGCCGGTCGACGCGCCGGTTTCGGTCGAGTCCGGGCGCGGTCCCGGCTTCGAGATCGACTACGGCGCGCCCGGGGACAACGACTACGAGCGCCTCGCGCGCGACACCTGCGACGTGCGCGCCATGTCGACCGCCGACCTCGCCGAGATCGTGCGCATCGACCGCGGGCTCACGGGGCACGACCGCTCGGCGTACATCGGACGCAAGCTCGCCGAGGCGATGACCGAGAGCGGCGTGCGCGTGTCCCTCGCGGCGCGCCTGGACGGCGCCGTCGTCGGTTTCGTCATGGCGCGCGCGGACCTCGGCGACTTCGGCCGCACCGACCCGACCGCGGTGCTCGATACGATCGGCGTCGACCGCGAATACGAGCACCAGGGAATCGGCCACGCGCTCCTGTCACAGCTGTTCCTGAATCTCGCGGCACTGCGCATCGACCGCGTGGAGACCGTCGTGGCTCCGCGGGACCTTGCGCTGCTCGGCTTCCTGTACGACGTCGGCTTCGAGCCGTCGCAGCGCATCCCGTTCGTCCGCGCACTCGGGTGACTTCCGGCGCGCGCGGCGCGCTGCGCGCCGGGGTGGGGGACCGATGAGCATCGCCGGACTTCCCCGCCTTCGCAGGGTCTTCCGCGGAGAGGCATGGCGGTGAACGACCTCCCTCCGCGCGCGCGCCTCCCGCTGCTCGCCCTCGGTTTCGTCGCTCTCCTCGCGGGCGTCTTCGCCGGGCTCGCCCGCCTCGGCGTGGCGGTCGACGCGAAGGCGGCGTCGCTCGCCGCCTTCCACGGACCTCTGATGGTCGCCGGCTTCTTCGGAGTCGTGATCGCGCTCGAGCGCGCGGTGGCGGCGGCGAAGCTGTGGGCCTACGCCGCGCCGCTCGCGTGCGGCCTCGCCGGGATCGCGCTCTTCGCGGGGGAGCCCGCGGCCGCGGCCGGGCTGGCGACGCTCGGCGCCGCGGTCCTGACGTTCGCATCGCTGCGCTTCGTCGCGATGCAGCCGGAAATACACACTATGACGATCGCGGCGGGCGCGGTGGCGCTCACCGCCGGCAACCTGGTCTGGTACGCGACCGGGCGGCCGTCGGCCGCGGTGCCTGCATGGGCCGCCTTTCTCGTGCTCACGATCGCCGGCGAGCGGCTCGAGCTCTCGCGCTTCCTGCCGCGCTCGACGCCGGTGCGGGTGTCGTTCGTCGCGATCGCGTTGGCGTTGGGCGCCGGCGCGGTGGTCGCATCCGACCCGCTCGGCGCCCGCGCCTTCGGTGCGGCGCTCCTCGCGCTCGCCGCGTGGCTCGCGCTCAACGACCTCGCCCGCCGCACCGTCCGCGACTCGGGGCTGACGCGCTTCACGGCCGTGTGCCTGCTCTCGGGCTACGTGTGGCTCGCGATCGCCGGTGCGACGATCGCGGCGTCGGGCCTCGAGCCGGGGACGCCGGCCTACGACGCGGCGCTGCACGCGCTCTTCCTCGGCTTCGTCTTCGCCATGGTGTTCGGTCACGCGGCCATCATCTTTCCGGCGGTGCTTCGCGTGAAAGTGCCTTACGCGCCCGTGTTCTACCTGCCGCTCGCGCTGCTGCATGCGAGCGTCGCATGGCGCCTCGCGGGTGACGCAGTCGGCTCGATGCAGGTGCTCCGGGCGGGCGCCATCGCCAACGGGATCGCGCTCGCGGCGTTCATCGTGACGATGATCGCGGCGGTCGTACGGGGGCGGCGCGGCGCGACCAGGCCGCCGGCCGCGAAAACGCCGCTGCGACGCTGACGCGTCCGCACCTCGAACGGCGACCCGATCCCGGCCGCCTCCCCGGGCGCGCCGTCGGCCGAGGGCGGGACGGCGTCGCGCGTTTCGCCCGTTGCTCCTGGCATCCGCATGCGCAGACCGGACGTCCGGGTCCGCCGGAGGTCGGGTGCGATTGACCATGGGTGCGGGACGGCGTAGCGTCGTCCTGCCGGGGGCGGCTTCGATTCGGGGAGGAGCGATGCTGCGCAGCGCGGCGCTCGTATTCGGCATCGGCGCGATCTTCGCGGCGGCGGCCGGCGCGAGCGAGGCCCGCGCGCAGGAGACGGCGCGGACCTTCCGCATCGGCTACATCGTCGTCGCGACGCCCGACGAGCAGGCGCACCTCACGCGCGCGTTCGAGGACGGAATGCGCGAGCTCGGTTACGTCGAGGGGCGCAACGTCGTGTACCTGCGCCGGTTCGCGCACGGCGACGCGCGCCGACTTCCCGCGCTTGCTGCGGAACTGGTCGAACTCGGCCCGGACGTGATCGTGACCGGCGCCAATCCGGTGATCGAGGTGGTTCGGCGCGCGACGACGACCATTCCGGTCGTGATGGGCATCTCCCGGGATCCCGTCGGCGCCGGCTTCGTGACGAGCCACGCGCGTCCCGGAGGCAACGTGACGGGCCTCGCGAGCGACCCGGCGCCCGACGTCCTCGGCAAGGACCTCGAATTCTTCAGGGAGATCGTTCCGCTCGCGCAGCGCGTGGCGCTCCTGTGGAATCCGCTGCCGCCCGGGGCCGACACCTACCGCAAGGCTGCGGAAGGCGCCGCGCGGCGCCTGGGGGTCGCGTTGCAGGTCGTGGAAGTGCGCGGACGCGACGAGCTGGAGCCCGCGTTCGACAGGATCGCCCGCGACCGAGCCGACGGCGTGTGGGTGCTTCCGGACCCGCTCGCGTTCTCGGCGCGTCGCCAGGTGGTCTCGCTCGCGGCCAAACACCGGCTGCCGGCGGTCTACTGGCAGCGCGAGTTCGTCGACGCCGGCGGGCTCGTGTCCTACGGATCGAACGTGGCGTCCGCGTTCCGGCGCGCCGCATGGTACGTCGACCGGATCCTCAACGGCACGAAACCAGGGGACCTCGCCGTGGAGCAGGCGGCGAAGTTCGAACTCGTCGTCAACGGAGGGACGGCAAGGGCGCTCGGCCTGACCCTCCCGCGGTCGCTGTTGCTGCGGGCAGACGAGGTCATCCCGTAGTGCGTCGGCGGATGTTTCATCGTGCGCCGTGCGGGTCGGCGCCCGGGTGAGACAATGCGCGCATGTGCGAACGTGCGCAGTCCCCCGGCGAGGAGATCGCGAACAGTGTCAGCCATGGTGCGGCGCTGGTCGCGGCCGCGGTCGCCGCGCCCTTTCCGATCGTCGCCGCGGTGGGGCGGGGAGCGACGGCCGGCGTCGTCGGGGCGAGCGTGTTCGGCGCCGCGATGGTGCTGCTGTACGCGGCGTCGATGCTCTATCACGCGATCCCGCACCCGCGCGCGAAGCGCGTGTTCCGGAAGCTGGACCACGGCGCGATCTACCTGCTGATCGCGGGCACCTACACGCCGTTCACGCTGGGCGCGCTCGGTGGCCCGTGGGGCTGGTCGCTCTTCGGCGTCGTCTGGACGCTGGCGGCGGCCGGTCTGGCGCTGAAGGCGTTCGACCGGATCTCGCACCCGGCGTGGTCGACCGGCCTCTACCTCGCGATGGGCTGGTCGGTGCTGATCGCGCTCGGTCCGCTCGTCGAGCGCGTCGCGACCGGCGGCCTCGTGCTGCTCGTCGCCGGCGGGCTTGCCTACACGGCCGGCGTCGTGTTCTTCACGCTCGACTCGCGGCTGCGCTACGGCCACTTCGTGTGGCACCTGTTCGTGGTGGTCGGCACCGCCTGTCACTATTTCGCGGTGCTGCACTACGCCGGCTGACGCGGCCCCCCGGCACCCGGCGGCAAGCGAAGGTCGAAGGGTCCGGTCCGTTCGTGCACGCCACGCGTCCACCCGGCGCGATCGCGGCGGCCCGACGAGGTTCCGCCGGAGGAAGCCCCGCGAGCCGACGGACGAGCATGCGGCAGCTTGACGGAGTGAAGAGCGGGAAGCACAGTGCCGCTGCGGCGACGAACCGCTCGCTTGCGCGACGGCGGCCGTCGGCAAGTCGTCCCGGGCACGGCGAGAGGTCCGGCGAGTGCACGGTCGGCGACAGCAGGCAACGCGCACGCCGTTCAGTGCCGCCGCCCCCCGGATGACCAAGCACTTCCACGAAGCCGGCGAGCACGGGCACTACGACGCGAGGTACTTCGCCGGCGAGGTCGAGCGCGCGCGCGCGGGGACGATCCTGCTCGAACTGCTCCGGGCCTTCGGCAACGCGGTGCGGCCGCTCGGCGTGACACCCATCCTGATGCACGGCGCGCTGATCGGATGGGCGTGGAGCCGAAGGCTGCTTCCCTGGGACCGGGACATCGACCTCTGCGTGCTCGTCGGCGAGCTCGCGGTGCTCGATCGTCGCGCGGGGGAGCTCGACTACGATCGGACGCGATTCCTGCTCGACGTCAACCCCGGCTACCTCGACCCGGCCACGCGCAACCGGCATCCGCGCGAGACGGTCGAAGAGAACAAGATCGACGCGCGATTCATCGACCGCGCGACCGGGCTCTACCTCGATGTGACGGCGCTGCGCCCGGCACCGGCGGCCGACGACGGCGCGCCACGCGTCGCCACCAAGTGCCCGCACGTCTACCGGGTCGCCGACCTGTTGCCCCTCGACGCGGCCGAGATCGAGGGCGTTCCGGTGCACGTCCCCCGGAACGTCGAGGCCGTGCTCGTCCAGGAATACGGCGAGCGGGTGCTCGAGCGGCGCGTGTTCCGCGGCTGGCGCTTCGACGAGGCGGAAGGCGCCTGGGTCGAAGGGAGCGAGCTGCAGCGACTCTTCGAGCGGCTGACCGGCGGCTGAGCCGGATGCCGCCGGGCCAGCCCGTCCTGTCTAGCCGTGGAGCTGTTGATACTTCTCGACCAGCTGTTCGGGCGTCTCGACGAAGTCGGGATTCTGCACGATGCAGTCGGCGGGGCAGACGAGCTTGCACTGCGGCTCGTCCTCGGCGCCGACGCACTCGGTGCACTTCATCGGATCGATCACGTAGATCGGGTCGCCGACGCTGATCGCCTCGTTCGGGCAGACCGGCTTGCAGGCGTCGCAGGAAGTGCAGTTCTCGTTGATCAGCAGGGCCATGGTTCGTCTCCGGGCGTCGCCGCGTCAGGCGGCGGCCTTCTCCTTCAATTCCTGCAGTTTCGCATGGCGGAACGCCCCCCACAACGCGGCACCGATCGCGCCCGCGTAGATCGAGTCGGGGTGGCCCACCGCCTTCACGGTGACCTTCTCGTTGACCATCTCCTCCTGGATCGCGGCGAGGAGACCGGTGTCGAGCGCGAGGCCGCCGGTCATCAGCGCAACGCCGTTCTTGACGCCGGTGACCTTCAGCAGCTTGACGATGCGCGACGCCATCGACAGGTGGATGCCCTTCAGGATGTCCGGCGTCGCGATGCCGCGCGACACCATGTTGATGACGTCGGTCTCGGCGAGCACCGCGCAGATCGAGCTGACCTTCTCGGGATTCGCCGACGTCCTGGACAGCGGGCCGATCTCCTCGACCGCGACGCCCAGGTAGCGGGCGATGTTTTCCAGGAACTGGCCCGAGCCCGACGCGCACTGGCTCGTCATCTTGTACGAGAGCACCTTGCCGCGCTCGTCGATCGAGATCGCGCGGCCGTTGAGCGCGCCGATGTCGACGACCGCACGGGCTTCGGGGTTCAGGAAGACGCCGCCGCGCGCGTGGGTCGTCATCGAGTAGAAGTGGCCGGTCGCGAACTTGACGTTCTCGCCCTCGCCGGTGGTCGCGATGTAGTCGATCGCCTCCGGCGAGACGCCGGCGTCGGCCAGCACGCCTTCCCGTCCCTCCTCGGCGAGCGACATGGGATCGCGGCGGCGGATGCGCTCGCAGCGCTTCGCGAGCCACTCGGGGCCCGACGGGCCGTGGCGGAACAGGACGCTCTTGACCGCGCCCGAGCCGATGTCGATTCCGATCGTGTAGGTCATGGTCGTGCGCTCCTTCAGGCTCGTGCTTCCACGGTCTTGCCTTCCTCGACCACGGCGCGCCAGGCGAACGTCGCGCCGCCGAGCGCCCCGGTGTAGATCGAGTCCGGATTGATGTTGAGCGTCACCTCGCCGTAGTTCTCGCGCACGAGCTCCTTCAGCGCCTTGACGGCCGCCTCGTTCTTCGCGACGCCACCGGTGAACGTGAACTCGTCGCGGATGCCGCCCGAGCGCGCGAGGATCGACATCGCGCGCAGGATGATCGCGCGGTGCAGCCCCGCCATGATGTCCTCGCGCTTGTCGCCGAGCGACAACCGGTCGCGCAGCTCCGCGCCCGCGAACACCGTGCAGGTCGAGTTGATGCGGATCGTCTTCGTCGACTTCATCGCGAGGGGCCCGAGCTCGTGGAGTCCCATGTTCATCTCGTCGGCGATGTAGCCCAGATAGCGCCCGCAGCCCGCCGCGCAGCGGTCGTTCATCTGGAAGCTCTCGACGATGCCGTGCGGGTCGACCTGGATCGCCTTGGTGTCCTGGCCGCCGATGTCGAGCACGGTCGCGGTGCGCGGGTACATCACGTGGGCGCCCAGACCGTGGCACAGGATCTCGGAGCGCACGTGCTCCTTCGAGAACGGCAGCCGTGCGCGCCCGTAGCCGGTGCCGACGACGTAGGTCTCCTCCATCGGCATGTCGAGGATGCCCTTGATCGGCGCCTCGACGCGGTCGCGGCGGCCCGCCGTCGCGGGGAGCGCGACGAACGTGCGCTCGAGCGCGGACGCGAGGTGCCGGCGGACCGACTCGTCGTAGACGCGGTTCTCGACCTCGATGATCGAGCGGTCGAACACGTTGAGCAGGTAGTCGTAGCGGATGCCGGCTTCCTTCGCCACGGCCTCGCCGGTCGCGAGATACTGGCTGCCCGCGATGTCGCGGAAGAAGTCGCTCTTGCGCTTCGCGCCGGGCGCGAACAGGCTGGGCGCCTCGTTCGCCAGCCGGCGGAACACCTCGGTCAGCGCGGCGCTCACGTCCTTCGTCGCGTCGCCGAACTTGGCGCCCTCGAGGTTGCGCTGGCAGGTGGCCTCGAGATCGGCGAGCTGCTCGAGGTACTGCTCGCTGCGGAAGTCCCGCTCGAGCTGCCCGAGGAACACGTCGAGGTCGCCGTCGAGCGCCCCCGTGCTTCCGAGCGCCTGCCGGAACAGGTGGAACCGGCCGTTGACCAGCGCCTCCTGCTTGGCGACCGCCGCGGCGGTGTCGTAGTTCGACCGCGAGTTCGTGATCCCGCGTCCGAGGATGTTCTGGTTCTCGTCGATGACGACGGCCTTGGTCGTCGTCGAGCCCAGGTCGATGCCGATGAAGCAGCGCATGCCGTTCTCCTCAGTGCCCGCTCGGCCGCCCGGAGGGCACCGAGTGCCCCCCTCCGGGGGGTAGCGAGCGAAGCGGGATAGGGGGGAAGTTCATCTCAGTGCGCCACGCCGGCGGCGCGCTTCTGCTTGATCATCTGGAAGTAGCTCTCCAGCCGGTTCTTGACGTTCGCCGCCGAAAAGTATCGCGGGTCGACGAGGTCGGTCTCGATGAACGCCGCCGGCTTGCCGGTGCGCTTCTCGACCTCGCGCAGGATCAGGAGCTGCCCGGCCGAGAAGCTGTTGCAGCTCTTGATCGAGTTGATCAGGAGCCCGTCCGCCTGGTACTCGTCGATGTACTTGCAGATCATGTCGATCCGCGACGGGAGGTTGAGGTTCGTGTAGCAGCCGAGGCAGTAGTCGGCGAGCGACTCGAGCGGATGGTCGGCGTCGTGACGGAAGCCGAAGTCGTAGAGGCCGCCGACCTTCGAGTAGGTCGACGCGACGACCACCGCGCCCTCGTCGTAGAACATCTTCCAGAAGTCCCGGAAGCTGGTCCAGTTCGGCGGGCCCTCGGTGACGAGCCGGTACTTCTCCTCGCCCATCTCGCCGTCGGGCGTGATCGGGCCCTTGCCGAGACGCACGCGCTCGTCGATTTCCTGTCGCAGCACGCTGTAGTACTGGCTGGCCTCCGGCGTGCCGCGGAACGCGGTGAAGATCGGCCCGATGTAGTAGACGGCGCCGAAGTAGCCGTCGATCGGCGAGGGACGGTTCTTCGCCGACTGGAGGACCCGGACCAGGTCCTCCTCGGCCTTCTCCGACTCGCGCATGTACTGGCGCAGCCGGTCGATGTCGAACTTGACGCCGGAGATGCGCTCGAGCGTCGGGATCACCGTCTCCTTCAGCTGCTTGACGACGTAGTTGCGCATGTTCGGGTCGATCCTGCCCTCGCCCTGGTAGGGGACGTGCAGCATGACCGTCTCGCAGCCGTACTTGTGCCGGATCAGCTCGAACCACTTCATGAACGTGAAGCATCCGGTGTAGGAGAGCAGCAGCACGTCCGGCTTCGGCAGCGGGTCGCCGGTCGGGCCGATCTCGCCGCCCATCATCATGCCGAGGTCGGCCTTGACGTAGGTGCACACGTCCTCGGACTGGCCGTCGCGCTCGGCGTCCATGATGAACTTGCCCGACTTCTTGCGCATGCCGTTCTGCAGCGCGTTGGTCTCGGGCAGGCTCCGCGCGAAGTCGAAGCACATCAGGAGCTCGTTCAGGTTGCCCGGGACGAACGTCGCCGACACCTTGCGGTTGTTGGCGCGCGCCGTGGCGAGCTCCATGTAGTTCCTGTTGATGAGCTCCTTCTGGAGCCACATCGCGTCCTCCTTCTGGACGTCCTGCGGCTTCTTCGAGGTGGCGGGCATCGCGGCGGTGGCGGTCATCGGGGTTGCCTCGGGTCGTGGGGGTCGTGCGGCGCGGGCCGGCGGCTCACGCGGCGTTCCAGAGCTTGATCGAATCGGCGAACGTGCCGGCCTGCTCGCGGATCGGCGCCATCTGGCCGGTGTTCTCGGCGAACTTGAACGCGGTGTGGGGCACGCCGTGCTTCGAGAGCACGTCCTGCAGCATCGGGCGTTCGAGGAGCGCGGGGTCGCAGAACGACGGCGCGGCGAAGATGACGCCTTCGGCGCCCCCGGTCCTGACCTGCTTCAGCAGGAACTGGCCCTTGTCCTCGCGCTTCTCGTCGTACTTCGCGGCGGTCGACGCCGAGCGGTGCAGGAACGCCTTCGACAGCTCCTCCAGCGGATTGCGGTCGGCGGGCACGTCGTCGAGCAGCCAGCGCGTCACCAGCATGAAGTCGTCGTCGACGACGTAGCAGCCGGCCATCTCGATCGACTTGATGAGGCCGAGCGGCGGTTGCTCGCAGAACGAGCCGTTGATCACGACGCGGGCGTTGTCGCGCTTCGGCCGCGGCAGCTTGTCGACCTCGGCGACGTACTCGCGGACCAGCTTCGTGTGGTCCTCGGGCGGGAGCACCATCCCGGCGCGCAGCAGCAGGTAGACCTCCGAGGTCGGCGCCTGCCACGGCTTCTCGGCCCGGTAGGCGTACAGGTCGCGGATCGCCGCGCGGTTCTCGTTGTAGACCCGGATCGACGCGTTGAGCTCGGCGTCGGTGATCGGCTTTCCGCGCAGCGCCGCGAGGCCGTCGCGCAGCACCTCGAGCTCGTGAATGTAGTAGGTGCCGCCGACCGCGTCCTGGTAGTTCTGCGGAACGTCGAAATAGCGGACGTACTTGTCCTTGAACAGGATCTGCCACATGCCCGACAGGTTGCGGATCACGTCGCAGATCGACGGGAACAGCATGCCGTCGAGACAGTCGAGCCGGCCGGTCAGCCCGAGCTCGATCGTCGAACGCGGGATCCGGCAGATGTAGCTCTGGTAGTACGCGTCGCCCTGGATGACCTCCAGCGAGTCCCCGCCGCCGAGGATGCCGACGGGCAGCATGCCCGCCGCATGGACGATCTCGCGCGGCACGTAGACCGGCATGTAGCCGATCGCCTTGCGGCCCGGGGCCGCGGCCTTCCATTGCTTGACGGCGTTGAAGTCGAGGTCTTCGAAGAGCGACTGGCAGTGCTCGACGATCTCGATCGCGCGGGGCTGCGTGGCGGCGTTCATCAGTGGTGCTCCCAGACGGGCGGGCGCCGCGCGAGGAAGGCGGTGAGCCCCTCGTTCGCGTCCCGCGTGTTCATGAGTCCCTGCAGGTAGAGTTTCTCGACGGCGGCGAGCCCGGAGCGGATCGCCTCGATGCGCGCGAGCCGGGCCGCGCGAAGCGCGTGGCGGACCGACGCGGCGCTCTTGGGGGCCAGGTGCGCGTCGAACCACGCGAGCGCGACGGCCGCCGGGTCGTCGGCGACCGTGTGCACGAGTCCGATCCCGTGCGCCTCCGCGGCGCCGACCGAGCGGCCGGACAGCAGCAGGTCCTCGGCGACCGCGGCGTTCACGCGGTAGGGGAGCAGCACGGAGGCGGCCGGCGCGAACACGCCAAGCTTCATCTCGGGCTGCCCGAGCTGCGCGTCGGGCGCGGCGAAGATCATGCTGCCCGCCATCGCGACCTCGAGGCCGCCGCCCAGGCACTGGCCGCGAACGGCGACGAGTATCGGCGCCGGGAACTCCAGCATCGCGACGACGAGCGCGTGCAGCGTCGCGAGCATCGCGCCGCAGGTCGCGGGCAGGTGCTCCTCGACGCTCGCGCCGAAGCTGAAGTGCGGACCCTCGGCGTCGAGCAGCACGCCGCGGATCGCGCGATCGGTCCCGTGCCGCGCGAGCGCGGCGGAGAGCGCCCCGATCATCGCGGCGTCGACGATGTTCGCTTTCGGCCGCGCGAGCGTGAGCCGAAGCAGCGCGCCGTCGCGCTCGAGCACGGCCTTGAGAGGGGCCTCGCTCATCGGGCAGCCTCCCCCAGGCTTGCCGCTGACGCGGCTTCGCGCACCCCCTCCCGAGGGAGGGGGCGAGCGCCTTCGGACGGCCCGGCGGCGCTCATCCGGTCACCCGCGGCGCGCCGCCGGCATCAGGCCGTCGGTGAACGATTCGTTCCACGCCTGCCCGCGCGCGAGCGCCTGGCGCAGCGCGACGAAGTCGACCTCGCGCGACTCCCTGGTGCCCTCGTTGAACGCGCGGAATCCCGCGCGCGCCTCGGTCATCATGTTGAGGGCGAGCCAGGCGCGCGAGTTCTCCTTGTTGCGGTTCCACGCGTCGAGCTTGGGCTTGCGCAGTTCCTCGAGCGTCTTGGTCGTGCAGTCGGGGAACGTGAGCAGCATCTTCGCGCACAGCTCCTCGACCTTCGCGTCGAGCAGCGAGAGGTCGACCGTGCCGCGCGCCATCAGCGCCTTGCCTTCCTTCGCCGCCTCGCCGGTCTTCGGCTCGCCGTAGACGTTGCGGCCGTACTCGTCGACCATACGCTGCGTCTCGATGAGCGGATTGGCGACGAACTTGCCGTCGACCTTCAGCGCCGGGACGACGTCGGTGAGCACGCCCATCTGGTAGGCCTTGTGCGCCGAGAAGGGCTCGCACAGCACGCAGGCCGCCATCGCGCGCTCGGCGCCGACGATGACCGGCAGGAAGTCGGTCGCGCCGCCGATCGGCGCCGAGCCGTGCTTGGGGCCCGCCTGGCCGAAGCGGGCGAGGTCCTGCGCGACGGAGAAGTCGCACGCCATCCCGATCTCCTGCCCGCCGCCGATGCGCATGCCGTTGACGCGGCAGATCACCGGCTTGTCGCAGGCGAGGATCGCGCTGACCATGTCGTTGAACAGCCGCATGTACTGCCGGTACTCCTGCGGATGCCCCGCGTAGTACTCGGCGTACTCCTTCGTGTTGCCGCCGGTGCAGAACGCCTTGTCGCCGGCGCCGGTGAACACGACCGCGTTGACGTCGCGCATGTCGGAGGCGGCGCGGAACGCGAGGATCACGCCCTTGACCATGTCCGTCGTGTACGAGTTGAACTGCGCCGTGTTGTCGAGCGTGATCCAGGCGTTGTACAGGCCCTCGGCGACCTTGCCGTCGGGGGTGCGCGCGGGCCTGCGCTCGAAGCGCACGCCGGGCCGCGAGAAGTCCGCGACGAGGCCGTGGTGCTTGAATTCGCGGACCGGGTGGGGGGCGTTCATGCGGGAGAGCTCCTTCAGGCCGGGACCATCACCGCGCGCCTGCGGATCGCGCGGTGGTGGACCGCGTCGAACACGCGGTTGATGTCGGAAAGGGGGTGCGTCTCGACGAAGGGCGCGAGCGCGACCTTGCCGTCGAGCACGAGGTCGAGCGCGCCGGGGTAGGACTCGGGCGGGCAGCCCCAGTTGCCGAGCGCGCGCGCGTCGAACGCCATCAGATTCGACAGCCGCACCTCGACCTTGTCCATCGTGAAGCCGACGACCGACAGCGTCGCGCCGTGCACGAGCAGGCTCCACGCCGTCAGTTGACCGGCGGCGGTGCCCGAGCACTCGAAGATGAACCACTCGGTGGGCTTCAGGCCCTGCGCCTTCGCGAACGCGGAGACCGCGCCCTTGAGCGCCCTGGCGTCGTGCGTCTTCGCGTCGATCGTGAGCGACGCGCCGTGGGCGGCGATCGCCTCGAGCTTGGCCGGGTCGACGTCGACCGCGACGACCTTCGCGCCGGCCGCCGCGGCGACCTGGACGCAGTAGCCGCCGACGCCGCCCGCGCCGACGACGACCGCCAGGCTGCCGGGAGTCACGCCGGCGCGCCGGACGGCCTGGTAGGGGGTGGTGAGCGCGTCGGCGACGACCGACACCTGCGCGAGCGTGAGGCCGGCCGCGGCGAGGCGCTTCTCGTCGACCGGGCACAGGCCCCGCTCCGGCACGACGATGTGCGTGGCGAAGCCGCCCTGGATGTCGTTCCCCGGCATCTTCTGGCTGCGGCAGATCGGGGCGAGACCCCGCCTGCACAGGTCGCATTCGCCGCACGGCAGCACGGCGGGGACGATGACGGCGCGGCCGATCCAGGGCTCCGCCCCGGCGCCGGCGGCGACCACCCGGCCCGACACCTCGTGGCCCAGCGCCAGCGGCAGCGGCGCGTTGGTGCGCACGCCGTCGTAGTAGTAGCCCAGGTCGGTGTGGCAGACGCCGCATCCGGCGACCGCCACGGCGACCTCGCCGGGTCCGGGCGTCGCGTCGAACTCGGCGCGGACGAGCGGGGCGCCCGGGGCGGTCATCAGCCAGCGGTGGGCGGGTAGCGGCATCCGGGATCCTCCTTCGGGTGGGTCGGCGGCGGCCTGCCGGGGTCGCCGTCGCCCCGTTCGGCCGTTCAATCCGGTAAATCGGTACTGCAATACCAATTTATGTCCCACATGCTGCCGAAGCCCCGTTGCGCGAGCCTTGATTTGGGTCAATTCGCAACCGCGGGGCACGCGCGAAGCTTCGCGCACCATGGCCTCCACGACATCGAAATCGAACGCGAGCGACACGGCGCACGGCGGCCTGTCGATCGCACTGGCGGGCAGCGGCGGCTCCGGCGTCATGACGGCCGGCACGCTGCTCCTCTCGGCGGCCGCCAAGGCGGGCGCGTACGGTCTCATGGTCCGCACCAGCGGACCGCAGATCCGCGGCGGCGAGGCCGCGGCGCTCCTGCGCATCGGGCGCGAGCCGGTGGCGTCGCTCGACGACCGCTTCCACCTGCTGCTCGCGTTCGACTGGCAGAACGTCCACCGCTTCGCCGACGAGATCCCCCTCGACGGGGCGAGCCTCGTCGTCGGCGACGAAGGCGAGGGCGAAGTCCCCGCCCCGTTCGTCGCGACCGGAGCGCGCATGGCGGCGCTGCCGATGAAGAAGATGGCGAAGGCGATCCCGGGCAGCTGGACGAACATGGTCGCGCTGGGGCTCGCCGGCGCGCTGGCCGGGCTGGCGCGCGAGGCGATCGAGGCGGCGCTGCGCGACTCGTGGAAGCGCGACGAAGCGTCGCTCGCCGCGAATCTCGCGGCGATCGACGCGGGCGCGAAGGCGGCGGCGGGCATCGGCTCGATTCCGAAGCTCCCGAAGCTCTCCCCCGGCGGGGGCCGCTGGCTCATTTCGGGCAACGAGGCGGCGGGACTGGGCGCGATCCGCGGCGGCGTCCGCTTCGTCGCCGCGTACCCGATCACGCCGGCGACCGAGTTGCTCGAATGGATGGCGCCGGCGCTCGCGAAGGTCGGCGGAACGCTCCTGCAGGCCGAGGACGAGCTCGCGTCGATCAACATGATCGTCGGCTCGTCGTTCGCAGGCGTCCCGTCGCTGACGGCGACCGCCGGACCGGGGCTCGCGCTGATGACCGAGGGCATCGGGCTCGCGGTGAGCGCCGAGGTGCCGCTCGTCGTCGTCGACGTGATGCGCGGCGGCCCGTCGACCGGCATCCCGGCGAAGAGCGAACAGAGCGACCTCTCGTACGCGGTGTCCGGACTGCACGGCGACGCGCCGCGCCTCGTCGTCGCGCCGACGTCGATCGCCGACTGTCTCGCGACGACGCAGTGGGCGGTGCACCTCGCCGAGGCGCTGCAGGCGCCCGCGATCGTGCTCTCCGACCAGTTCATGGGCCAGTCGCGCGCGATCGTCGACCGGCCCGCGGACCTCGCGTTCGTCGGCAGGCGTCTCGTCGCCGAGGCGAACGCGCCCGACTTCAAGCGCTACCGCGACACGCCGTCCGGGGTCTCTCCGATGGCGATCCCCGGCGTTCCCGGAACCGCCTACACCGCCGACGGCCTCGAGAAGAACGAGGCGGGCACGCCGTCGTCGGGCGCGCGCGACCACCGCGTGCAGCTCGACAAGCGCGCGCGCAAGCTCGCCGTGCACGACTACGGCGACATGTGGGCGGACATCGAGGGCGACGGCGAGCTGGCCGTGCTCACGTTCGGGTCCACGACCGGCCCGGTGCGCGAGGCGATCGCGCGCGCTGCCGCGTCCGGCGTACGCGCGAAGCTCGTCGCGATGCGCCTGCTGGCCCCCGCATTGCCCGAGAAGCTCGACGAGGCGCTCGCGGGCGTCAGGCACGTGCTCGTCGTCGAGCAGAATCACGGCGCGCAGTTCTACCGCTACCTGCGCGCGTGGTTCGACCTGCCGGGCCGTCCCGAGAGCTTCCACCGCCCGGGCCCGCTGCCGCTCAAGCCTGCCGAGCTCGCCGACGCGATCGTCGCGGCGGCCGGCCGGATCTCCGGCGCCCTCGGGCGCCCGACCGTCTCCGTCTGAAGATCCCCGATGAACTCGACCGCCACTGCCCTAGCCGACGCCGAGCGTCCGGCCACCGCCTGCACGCCCGCCACGTTCAAGTCGGGCACCAAGCCGATCTGGTGCCCCGGATGCGGCGACTACTCGGTGCTTTCGTCGATCACCAAGGCGTTCGCGATGCTCGCGCTCAAGCCCGAGGATACCGTCGTGGTCTCGGGTATCGGCTGCAGCTCCCGCATTCCCGCCTACACCAGCTGCTACGGCTTCCACGGCGTGCACGGCCGCGCGCTCGCGGCGGCCACGGGCGTCAAGCTCGCGCGGCCGGAGCTGACGGTGCTCGTCGCCGGCGGCGACGGCGACGGCTACTCGATCGGCGGCAACCACTTCCTGCACG
>CALDKM010000071.1:0-4124 GCA_937898875.1 uncultured Pseudomonadota bacterium
TTCGCCGACGCGACCGCCGCCCCGACCGCCACGCCCGCGACGGCGCCCGCGGCGGCCGCGCATCCGTAGCATCCCGGGGCGTAGTACGGGACCGCGACCGGCGGATGGTAGACCGGGTAGACGGGTGGAGGGACCGCGCCTGGCGGATAGCCCGGCGGCCGGTACGCGGTCGCGCCGGAAGGATACGTGTGCGCGACGCCCGCGCCGTACGCGCCGTAGGTGGTGCCGCCATACGTGTTCGTGTGCTCGGTACCGCCGCCCGTCGCGTGCGCGGTGTTGCCCCCGTACACGTTCGAGTGCTCGGTGCCTTCGCCCGCCGCGTGCTCCGAGCTTCCGCCCCAGCGGTTCTCGTGGCTCGTCGAGCCGGCGCTGTGCGACGTGCTGCCGCCGTAGCGGTTCGCCGAGCTCCAGCCCGAGGCGGGCGGCGTCCACGCCGCGACGGCCGCTGCGGCGAGTACCGCTACGCCGGTGACGATCGGTTTCATCGGAGTTCTTCCCTTCACTGCGATTTCGCGGGCGCCTTCGCGGGCGCCGGCTTGTCGGTCATGCCCTTGACGATCGACTTGACGCCCGGCGGCGCGGCCGGCGCCGGATTCGCGAACGCCATGCGCTGCGCGGACTGCGCCTTCGCCGACGCGAACGTGTCCGCGGCGACCGGTGCGTCGAGCTGCCAGTTCGAGAGCTCGACCTCGTGGCGCAGCGCCATCGGGTCTTCGCGGAAGATCGCGCGGATCCGCCGCGGCAGCTTGTCGTCGGTGCCGATCCAGATCTGCAGGAACACGTCGTCGTTCGCCCACACGACCATGTCGGTCTTCACGCCGCCGACGTGGCCCGAGGGGCCGACGACGAACGCGAGCTTCGCGCCCTCGGTCAGCGCCGCGTAGGGATCGGCGACGACGAGGTCGGTGAACGGGTAGTAGATCGCCGCCGTCTGGTACGCCTGCTTCAGCACGGTGTCGATCGTGCCCGGCGCGTCGGCGACGGCGACCAGGTTCTCGGCCGGCGCGTACGCCGTCATCGTGCGGCCGTCGAAGTAGAACTCGGACGCGGGCCCGTCGCCCGGCACGACCACGCGCAGCTTGTCGGGACGCTGCATCGCGACGTCGTAGCGCACCGTGTAGACGATCGGGGGGCCCAGCCGGCTCGGGTACTCGTAGCTCGCTACCGCCGTGAACGACATCGTCTTCGCGGCCGCGAGCCTCGCGCTCGTCGCCTTGAGGAGCTCCATCGCGCGCGGCTCGAGGATCAGCTTGAACTCGGGCGCGGGCTTCGCGGCCGGTTGGGACTTCTTCGCCGGGGCGGCGGCCTTCGCCGGCTTCGCCGGCGCCCTGGCGTCCGGCGCGGGCGCCTGCGCGTACGCAACGGCCGCGAGCGCGACGCCCGCGGCCAGCGCGAGCGCGCGGCCCGTTCCCATTGAAGTGCTGCGGCTCATCGCGTGCACCAGGCGGTTTCGGTGCGGACGCGTCGCATCAGGGCACCATCCCGCAGTCGAACATCTTGTTGACGACGGGCCCGGAAATCTTGTCGAAGAACGCCTTGCGCATCTGCGGGTCGCTCTTCAGGAACCCGATCACGCGCTGCTCCTCGGGTCCGTGCTGGCCCTTCTTCGCCCAGAGATCCTCGCAGGTGGACGACTGGTACTTCTGGATCACCTTGTTGGCGACCGCGTCCATGATCGGGTACTGCGCGTAGGCGACGACGGCGTAGGCGGTGCCCGCCGCTGCGAGGATCAGCCAGGGACTCTTTTTCATGGGGACTCCTTTCAAAGGATGACTGGTGTCGCGTGCGCGCGCCGTACGCGCCGCGGCCGCGAAGCCCTGGCGCGATGGGCGCGCTCCCGCACTATTCGCGCGCCTTCGCCGCGGCCTGCATCGCCGCCTCCAGGCGCTTGACGTCCTCGGGCGACAACTGCGGGCGATCCACCTTGATCGTCAGCTTGTTGAGCCTGGCGGTCAGCGCGAACGGCGGCTTGTAATCGGCGTCGTTCACGCCGGTGAGCGTGTCCGAGCCGACGTCGAAGCTCTCGTCCCACTGCAGGATCATCGGCAGCGTCTTCTCCATCCGCTTCGTCGCGACTTCCTTGCCGTCCACCTTGAGCGTGCCGTTGCCCGGTCGGCCGACGCCGCTGAAGTTGTTGAACGCCAACGTGCCGGGGCCGATCCCCTCGTACTTGAAGTCGAACTCGACGGTGTGCCGCCCCGGCGTCAGCGCATCCGCGCCTTCCCACTTGAGGCGCTCGAGGTCGACCAGGTTCCACAGCCACACCGGCTTGCCCTTCAGCAGGTAGAAGCCGTAACCGCCGAAGCGCCCGCCCGAGGTCAGGATCATGCCCTCGGCGCCGCCCTGCGGCACCTCGATGTCGGCGGTGACCGTGTAGGAGGTGTTGAGCAGCAGCGGCGAGTCGCCCTGCGGCAGGCCGACCATCGGACGCGTGTAGACGAACTCGCTGCGTCCGGCGGTGATGTTCGGGCGCGGCGCGACGATCCGTCCCGCGACGGACGCGTCCATCGGGAAGACCTGGTGCTTCCTCGCCTCCGCGACGAAGATCTGCTTCAGCTCCTTGACCTTCTGCGGGTGCTTCGCGGCGACGTCGGTGGTCTGGTTGAAGTCCGTGTTCAGGTCGAAGAGCTCCAGTACCTGGTTGTCCAGCGGGTTCGGGTTGGCCGGGCCGAAGGCCTCCCACGGCGCGCGATTCACCTTGGTGCTGAGGAACCAGCCGTCGTGGTAGAGCGCCCACTGGCCCATCATCTCGAAGTACTGCGTCTTGTGCCGCGTCGGCGCCTTGGCGTTCTTCGCGTCGAACGTGTAGGCGAAGCTCGTGCCTTCGATCGGCGCCTGCCTGATGCCGTCCACCATCTCGGGCGCGCGGATGCCCGCAGCCTCCAGGATCGTCGGCACGACGTCGATGACGTGCACGAACTGCTCGCGCAAGGCGCCCTTGTCCTTGATGCGCGCCGGCCACGACACCACCATGTTCTGGTTGACGCCGCCCAGTTGCGATGCGTTCTGCTTGAACCACGAGAACGGCGTGTCGAACGCCCACGACCAGCCGGCCGACATGTGGTTGTAGGTCTGCTCGGTGCCCCACACGTCGTAGAACTTCATCTGCACGTCGATGGGCAGCTGATTCAGGCCGTTGAAGAACGCGACCTCGTTGGGCGTGCCCTGCGGCCCGCCCTCGGCGCTGGTGCCGTTGTCGCCGTTGATGTAGATGACGAGCGTGTTGTCGAGCCTGCCCAGGTCCTCGAAGGCCTGGACCACGCGGCCGATCTCGTGGTCGCTGTAGGCGGCATAGGCGGCGAAGACCTCGACCTGGCGGATGAACAGCTTCTTCTCGTCGGCCGAGAGCGCGTCCCATTCCTTCAGCACGTCCTTCGGCCACGGCGGCAGCTTCGCGTCCTTCGGGATCACGCCGAGACGCTTCTGGTTCTCGAAGATGCGCTCGCGCACCTTGTTCCATCCCTCGTCGAAGAGCTTCATCCGGCTGATCTTGTCCACCCACTCCTTCGTCGGGTGGTGCGGCGCATGCGTGGCGCCGGGCGCGTACTTGATGAAGATCGGCTTGTCCGGCTGGATCTGGTGCATCCGCGTCACGTAGTCGATCGCGTCGTCCGCCATCCCGGTCACGAGGTTCCAGCCCGGCTTGCCCTCGAACGGATAGATCTGCGTCGTGTTGCGGAACAGGTTCGGCTGCCACTGGTTGGCGTCGCCGCCGACGAAGCCGTAGAAGTACTCGAAGCCCATGCCGACCGGCCACTGGTCGAACGGCCCCGCCTGGCTCGCCGAGAAGCTCGGAACGTTGTGGTCCTTGCCGAACCACGAGGTGGCGTAGCCGTTGTCGAGCAGCATGCGGCCGATGGTGGCCTTGTCCCTGGCGATGATGCTGTTGTAGCCGGGGAAGCCGGTCGACTGCTCGGAAATCACGCCGAAGCCGGCCGAATGGTGGTTGCGCCCGGTGATCAGCGCGGCGCGGGTCGGCGAGCACAGCGCGGTGGAGAACATCCGGTTGTAGCGCAGGCCGTTCTGCGCGATCCGATCCATCGTCGGCGTCGGAACGACGCCGCCGAACGTGCTCGGCACGCCGAAGCCGGCGTCGTCGGTGATGATCAGCAGCACGTTGGGCG
>CALDKM010000072.1:0-16607 GCA_937898875.1 uncultured Pseudomonadota bacterium
ACTTCCACCCACGTCCGGAGACGCGATGAACATCCCCGCCCACCTGCGCTACACCTCGAGCCACGAATGGCTGCGCCGCGAGACCGACGGCACGGTCACCGTCGGCATCACCGACCACGCGCAGGGCGCGCTGGGCGACCTCGTCTTCGTCGAGCTGCCGGCGGTGGGCCGAAAGGTCGCCGCCGGCGAGGCCTGTGCCGTCGTCGAGTCGGTCAAGGCCGCCTCCGACGTCTACGCGCCGGTCGCCGGCGAGATCGTCGCCGCGAACGGCGCGGTGCCCGCCGCGCCCGAGACCGTGAACGAGGACGCCTTCGCCGCCTGGCTGTTTCGCATCAAGCCGTCGGATCCGGCCGCGATGGACGCGATGCTCGACGCCCGCGGCTACCAGGCCGTGATCGGCGACTGACGCCGCGCGACGACCGCGCCCGCCACAGGACGACCGCCCCATGCCCGCCGCCCGCCCCACGCTCGCCGCCCTCGAGCGGCGCGACGAATTCGCCTCGCGTCACATCGGCCCCGACGACGACGACCAGCGCGCGATGCTCGCCGCGCTCGGCTTCGCGTCGCGCGGCGCGATGATCGACGCGATCGTGCCCGCCGCGATCCGCAGCCGCGCGCCGCTGGCGCTCCCCGGCCCGGTGCCCGAGCACGAGGCGCTCGCCCGGCTCCGCGCGATCGCATCGAGGAACCGCGTGCTGAAGTCGCACATCGGGCAGGGCTGGTACGGCACGATCACGCCGGGCGTCGTCCTGCGCAACGTGCTCGAGAACCCCGCCTGGTACACCGCCTACACGCCGTACCAGCCGGAGATCTCGCAGGGCCGCCTCGAGGCGCTGGTCAACTTCCAGACGATGGTGTGCGACCTCACCGGCATGGCGATCGCGAACGCGTCGATGCTCGACGAGGCGACCGCGGCGGCGGAGGCGATGGCGCTCGCGCTGCGCGTGGCGAAGTCCGCGAGCCGCACCGTTTACGTCGCCGACGACGTGTTCGCGCAGACGGTCGACGTCGTGCGCACGCGCGCGGAACCCATGGGCGTGATCGTCGCGACCGGCCCGGCGTCGGGCGCGGCGGGCGCCGACGCGTTCGCAGTGCTCCTCCAGTACCCGGGGGCGGATGGCGAGGTCCGCGACCTCGAAGCGGTGGCCGCGGCGGTCCACGCACGCGGCGGCTTCGTGATCGTCGCGTCCGACCTGCTCGCGCTCACGCTGCTCAAGCCGCCCGGCGAGTGGGGCGCGGACGCGGTCGTCGGCTCGGCGCAGCGCTTCGGCGTGCCGATGGGCTACGGCGGCCCGCACGCCGGCTTCCTCGCGACGCGCGACGAGTTCAAGCGCTCGATGCCGGGGCGCCTCGTCGGCGTGACCGTCGACGCGCACGGCGACCATGCGTACCGCCTGGCGCTGCAGACGCGGGAGCAGCACATCCGGCGCGAGAAGGCCACGTCGAACATCTGCACGGCGCAGGTGCTCCTCGCGGTCATCGCGAGCATGTACGCCGTCTACCACGGCCCCGAGGGGCTCGCGCGCATCGCGCGGCGCGTGCACCGGCTCACCGCGATACTGAAGGCCGGCCTCGAGCGGCTCGGCCACGCGGTGCGCACGCGCGCGTGCTTCGACACGATCGTCGTCGAGACCGGATCGAAGACGCGCGCGGTGCACGCCGCCGCGCTCGCGTCCGGCATCAACCTGCGCACGATCGACGGCGCATCCGTCGGCATCTCGCTCGACGAGACGACGACCGCCGCGGACGTCGAGCGGCTGTTCGAGGTCTTCTCCGGCGACGACGCGCCGATGCGCGTCGCGCACCTCGACGCCGCCGTCGACGACGCACTGCCGGCTGCGCTCGTCCGCACGAGCGCGTACCTCACGCATCCGGTGTTCGCGCGGCATCGGTCGGAGACGGCGATGCTCCGCTACCTGCGCAGCCTCGCCGACCGCGACCTCGCGCTGGACCGCGCGATGATTCCGCTGGGCTCGTGCACGATGAAGCTCAACGCCACGTCCGAGATGGTCCCGATCACGTGGCGCGAGTTCGCGCACCTGCACCCGTTCGCGCCCGCCGACCAGGCCGCCGGCTACGTGGAGATGATTCGCGACCTCGAGCGGATGCTCGCCGCCGCGACCGGCTACGACGCGGTGTCGCTGCAGCCGAACGCGGGCTCGCAGGGCGAGTACGCGGGCCTGCTGATGATCCGCGCGTGGCACGCGTCGCGCGGGCAGCCGCGGCGCAACGTCTGCCTGATCCCGGCATCCGCGCACGGCACGAACCCGGCCTCGGCGCAGATGGCCGGCATGCGCGTGGTCGTCGTCGCGTGCGACGACGCGGGCAACGTCGACCTGGCCGACCTCGAGGCGAAGGCCGCGACGCATGCGGCCGAGCTCGCGGCGATCATGGTGACCTACCCGTCGACCCACGGCGTGTTCGAGGCCGGCATCACGCGGGTGTGCGAGATCGTGCACGCGCACGGCGGGCAGGTGTACGTCGACGGCGCGAACCTGAACGCGCTCGTCGGGCTCGCCGGCCCCGGCGCGTTCGGCGCCGACGTCTCGCACCTCAACCTGCACAAGACGTTCTGCATCCCGCACGGCGGCGGCGGCCCGGGCGTGGGTCCCGTCGCGTGCAAGGCGCACCTCGCACCGTTCCTGCCGGGGCACCGCGCGATGCCCGCGAACGCGCCCGGTGCCGGCGCACCGGGCCGGGCCATCGGCGCGGTGGCGGCCGCGCCGTTCGGCTCCGCGTCGATCCTGCCGATCCCCTGGATGTACGCGACGATGATGGGCGGCGCCGGGCTCGCGGCCGCGACCGAGTGCGCGATCCTCGCGGCGAACTACGTCGCGAAGCGTCTCGCGCCGCACTACCCGGTGCTCTACAGCGGGCCCGGCGGGCTCGTCGCGCACGAGTGCATCCTCGACCTGCGGCCGCTCAAGGCCGCGTCGGGCGTCGAGGTCGAGGACGTGGCGAAGCGCCTGATCGACTACGGCTTCCACGCGCCGACGATGAGCTTCCCGGTCGCGGGCACGCTGATGATCGAGCCCACGGAGAGCGAGTCGAAGGCCGAGCTCGACCGGTTCGTCGAAGCGATGATCGCGATCCGCGCCGAGATCCGCGAGATCGAGGCGGGCCGGATGGACCGCGCCGACAATCCGCTCAAGCACGCGCCGCACACGGCCGCCTCCGTCGCGGCGGACGACTGGGCGCATGCGTATTCGCGCAGGATCGCGGGCTGGCCGTCGGTGGCGCAGGAGGCGTCGAAGTACTGGCCCCCGGTCGGCCGCGTCGACAACGTCTACGGCGACCGCCACCTGTTCTGCAGCTGCATCCCGGTGTCGGACACGGTGCCGGACACCGAACCGGCCTGACGTGCGCGTCCTGATCCTGGGCGGCGGCGTCATCGGCGTCACCGCAGCGTGGTACCTCGCGGCCGACGGCCACGAGGTCACGCTCGTCGACCGCCAGCCCGGCGCCGCGCTCGAGACCTCGTTCGCGAACGGCGGGCAGATCTCGGCGTCGTACGCGGAGCCCTGGGCCAATCCCGAGGCGCCGCTCAAGGTGCTGAAGTGGCTCGGCCGGGAGGACGCACCGCTGCTCTTCCGCCTGCGCGCTGACTGGCGGCAGTGGAGATGGGGGCTGCAGTTCCTCGTCGAATGCCTGCCGTCGCGCACGCGCCACAACACGGTCCAGTGCCTGAACCTCGCGCTCTACTCGCGCGACTGCCTGAAGGCCCTGCGCGCGGCGACCGGCATCGCGTACGACCACCTCGAGCGCGGCATCCTGCAGTTCTACACCGACGCGAAGGAGTTCGAGCACGGCGTCGCGGCCGCGGCGCTGATGCGCGAGTACGGCTGCGACCGCGTCGTCCGCACGGCGGACGAGTGCGTCGCGATCGAGCCGGCGCTCGCCGCGTGCCGCAGCCGCATCGCCGGCGGCATCTACACGGCGACAGACGAGACGGGCGATGCGCAGGTCTTCACCGAGGAGCTCGCGAAGCTCGCGGCGGCGCGCGGCGCGACGTTGCGCTGGAGCACGACCGTCGAGGCGATCGAGACGGCCGGCGACGCGGTCTCCGGCGTGCGCGTCCGCACCGCCGCCGGACGGACCGAGACGCTGACGGCCGATGCGGTGGTGGTCGCGCTCGGGAGCTACAGCCCGTTCGCGCTCGAGCCGATAGGCGTGCCCTGCGGCGTGTATCCCGCGAAGGGCTACTCGATCACGCTCGACGTGGGCGACCACAGCGGCGCGCCGACGGTGTCGCTCACCGACCTCGCGTGGAAGATCGTGCTGACGCGCCTGGGAAAGCGCCTGCGCGTCGCCGGCACGGCCGAGCTGAACGGCTGGAACACGGCGATGAACGACCTTCGCTGCGAGTCGCTCGTCCGGCGCACGTTCGACCTGTTTCCGGACGCCGCCGAGCGCGACAGTGCGGTGTTCTGGACCGGCCTTCGACCCGCCACGCCGTCGAACGTGCCGCTGATCGGGCGGACGCGCTACCGCAACCTGTGGCTGGACACCGGACACGGCACGCTCGGCTGGACGATGGCCTGCGGCTCCGGGCGCGCACTCGCCGATCTCGTCGCCGGGCGGAAGCCGGAAGTGGACTTCGTCTTCCTCGGGGAGCGCCGGACGGTGTAAGGTTCGCTTCGCCATGCCCGCCCTCGCCACGCTCAATCGTTTCCAGGCCGCCGGCATCCACCTCGCGATCTCGGTCGTGGTCGCCGCGGTGGTGCTCGCGGCGCTCCTGCTCGTCTGGTATCCGCAGCCGTACTTCCGGCTGGCCGGTGGCGCCGCGCTCATGATGATCCTGATCGGCGTCGACGTCGTGATCGGGCCGCTCCTGACGCTCGTCGTGTTCAATCCCGCGAAGAAGAGCCTCCGGTTCGACCTCGCGGTGATCGCGGCCCTGCAGGTCGCGGCGCTGATCTACGGCATCACGGTGATCGCGCAGGCGCGCCCCGTCTTCGTCGTGTTCGCGGGAGAGCGCTTCACCGTCGTCGCGGCCAACGTAATCGACCCGGAGTCGCTCGCGTCCGCGAAGCCCCCGTTCGACACGTTGCCGGTCGGCGGCCCGAGGATCGTCGGGGCACGGCTGCCGGACGACCCGGCCGCACGCGAGCGCGCGATGCTGCTCGCCGCCGCCGGGATCGACCTGCCGATGCTGCCGCGCTACTACGTGCCTTTCACCGAGATGGCCGGCCAGCTGAAGGCGAAGGCGCGCCCGATCGAGGAGCTCGAGCGCATGAACCCGCAGGCGCCCGGCACGGTCGCGGCGGCCATCGCGCGATCCGGACGCACCAGGGAATCGCTCGCCTGGGTTCCTGTCGTCGGGCGCCTCGAAGTCGGTTCGGCGATCGTCGACACCGCGCGCGGCGAGGTCGTGGCCGTCATCCCGGTGAGCCCGTTCTGACGAGGCTGCCGGCGGCCGCGACCGACGTCGCGGCTTCGCCGCCCGCGCCCCCGGAGGGAGAGTTCGCCCGGCGGGGCGCTATAATTTCGACTCCCTCCGACCGCGCTTCCCGAATGTTCCGTTTCCTCGCGGCGCTCGCGATCGCCGCCTGCGCGTTCGCATCGTCACCCGCTTCGGCTCAGGCGCCCGCGCCGCCCTCGATCGCCGCCGCCGCGTGGACGCTCGTCGACGTGACGAGCGGGCAGACGATCGCGTCGCACCGGACCGACGAGCGGCGCGACCCCGCCTCGATCACGAAGCTGATGACCGCGTACGTCGTCTTCGGGGCGCTGCGCCGGAAGTCGATCGTCCCGTCGCAGATGGTGAGCGTTTCCGAGCGCGCCTGGCGCGCCGAGGGATCGCGCATGTTCATCGAGCCGCGCAAGTCGGTGTCGGTCGACGAGCTTCTGCACGGGATGATCGTGCAGTCGGGCAACGACGCCTCGATCGCGCTCGCGGAGCTGGTCGCCGGGTCGGAGCCCGCTTTCGTCGAGCGCATGAACCAGGAGGCGAGGCGCCTCGGCATGCTGAGCACGCAGTTCGTGAACGCGACGGGGCTCGCCGATCCGCAGCACTGGTCGACCGCGGGCGACATCGCGACCCTCGCGCAGGCCGTGATCCGCGACTATCCCGAGTACTATCCGCTCTACTCGCTGCGCGAGTACCGCTACAACAGGATCACGCAGCCCAACCGGAACCGCCTTCTGTGGTCCGATCCCTACGTCGACGGCATGAAGACCGGGCACACCGAGGTCGCGGGCTGGTGCCTCGTCGCCTCGGCGAAGCGCGGCGAGCGGCGCCTGCTGTCGGTGGTGCTGGGTGCGCTGTCGGACTCGGCCCGCGCGGCGGAGAGCCAGAAGCTGCTGAACTTCGGTTTCCAGGCGTTCGACACCGTTCAGCTCTACCAGTCGGGCAAGCCCGTGTCCGCGCTCAAGGTGTGGAAGGGGGCGGAGCGCGAGGTCGGCGCCGGATTCCTCGCCGACCGTTACGTCACGCTGCCGCGCGGCCGCGCGGGCGACCTCAAGCTCACGCTGGAGGCGCTCGAACCGCTCGTGGCGCCGGTCTCGCGCGGGCAGCGCGTCGGCGTCGTCCGCGTCGCGCTCGACGGCAGGTCGATGGCGGAGTTCCCGCTCATCGCGCTCGACGAAGTCGGCCCGGCGAACGTCTTCGTCCGCGCGTGG
Organism: uncultured Pseudomonadota bacterium; assembly: GCA_937898875.1. Classification (GTDB taxonomy): domain Bacteria; phylum Pseudomonadota; class Gammaproteobacteria; order Burkholderiales; family Casimicrobiaceae; genus VBCG01. The sequence goes on from CALDKM010000072.1 coordinate 6,622, forward strand.
GACAGCGTGCGCCTGTGGTTCAAGTGATGCGGTCGCGCGGGCGAGGCTCGCGCATGGACGCGCGGAGGAGACCCCGATGATCGACGGCGAGCAGATCGTCTACCTGAACGGCGAGTTCCTGCCGATGGGCGAGGCGAAGATCCCGGTCCTCGACCGCGGCTTCATCTACGGCGACGGCGTGTACGAGGTGATCCCCGTCTATCACCGGGCGCCGTTCCGGATGCCGCATCATCTCAAGCGGCTGCAGTACAGCCTCGACGGCATCCGGCTCGCCAACCCGATGGACGACGCGGCATGGGACGCGATCGTCCGCGAGCTCGTCGCGCGCCAGCCCTTCGACGACCAGGCCGTCTACCTGCAGGTCACGCGAGGCGTCGCGAAGCGCGACCACGCGTTCCCCAGGGGCGCGCGTCCGACCGTGTTCATGATGAGCAATCCGCTGCCGCTGCCCTCCCGCGAGCAGGTCGAGCGAGGCGTCGCCGTCGTCACCGCCGACGACAACCGCTGGCAGCGATGCGACCTCAAGACGACGTCGCTCCTCGGCAACGTGCTGATGCGTCAGCGCGCCGCCGACCTCGGCGCGGCCGAGACCGTGATGTTCCGCGACGGCTGGCTCACCGAGGCGTCGGCGTCGAACGTGCTGATCGTGCGCGGCGGGACGATCGTCGCGCCGCCCAAGGACCACCAGATCCTGCCGGGCATCACCTACGACGCGACGCTGGAGTTCGCGCGGGAGGCCGGCATGCCGATGGAGGTCCGGCCGGTGCGGCGCGAGGAGGCGCTCGCGGCCGACGAGATGTGGCTGTCGTCGTCGACCAAGGAAGTCCTGGCGATCACGACGCTCGACGGCAGGCCCTTCGGCGGCGGCGTCCCCGGTCCGGTGTTCCGCCGCATGTACGCAGTGTTCCAGGCGCACAAGCCGACGGCTTCGCGGAGGGCGTAGCGTCGCCCCTGGGTGTCGGGCACGTGCCCGACACCGGAGGTCAGAGCGGCGCGGTCGTCGCGTAGCGGTGCTCGTGGAAGACGAGGCCGCGGCCATGGCCTCGCGCGCAGTCGTGCACGTCGCCGATGAACACGACGTGGTCGCCGGCGCGGTGGCGCGCGTGGTGCGAGCACTCTATCCACGCGACGCAGCCGTCGATCAGCGGGGCGCCCGCCCAGCCGAGTCGATACGCAACGCCGGCAAAGCGGTCGGCGTGCGGCCGGGAGAACCGGCGAGCGAGGTCGACCTGGTCCGCGGCGAGCACGTTCACGCTGTAGCGGTCGGACCCCTCGAACGCCGGGAGCGACGCCGACCTGCGCGACAGGCTCCACAGGACGAGCGGCGGGTCGAGCGACACCGAGTTGAACGAGTTCGCGGTGAAGCCGACGAATCGCCCGTCCGGATGGCGCGCGCAGATCACGGTGACGCCGGTCGCGAACTGCGCGAGGGCGTCGCGGAACTGGTGCTCGGTGAAGGCGCGGGCGGGCGCGGCGGAGGGGGCGCGGGTCAAGGTCGCGGGGGCAGGCGGGCGCGCGAGGGCGCGGGCGTTCCCCGATGGTACCGGCAAATCGGTCCTATCCCCTCGCGCCGACGCTTTGCTACACTTTTCGGGCGTCGCTCCGATCCGTCCCCGTTCCGACCCGACGATGGCCGAACCGCTCCAGCAGATCATTGCGAGCCGCTATGCCGGCCGCAACGTTCCGGTGGCGCTCGTGCTCCCCGACGGCGGGCGTCTCGCGCTCTCCGATTCGCCCGAGGTGGAGATCGTCGCGCGGACCTGGTCCGGCCTGAAGGCATTGGCCTCGCCGGCGATGGGGGCTCTCGCGCGAGCGTACGTCAGGAACGACATCGACTTCTCCGGCAGCGCGCGCCGCGTGCTCGACGTCGTCGAATCGCTCGTCGGCGACGTCGCGCACGGCAGGGACCCGCTGACCGCCCGGCTGCGCCTCTGGAAGCATCAGCGCCGGCCGAACCGCGCGAACGTCCAGCACCACTACGACGTCAGCAACGCCTTCTACCGGCTGTGGCTGGACGAGCGGATGGTCTACTCGTGCGCGTACTTCGAGCGCGAGGACGACACGCTGGGTCGGGCGCAGCTCGCGAAGATCGACCACATCTGCCGCAAGCTTCGCCTCCGGCCCGGCGAGCGCTTCCTCGACATCGGCTGCGGCTGGGGCGCGCTGGTCATGCACGCCGCGGAGACCTACGGCGTGCGCGCGACCGGCATCACGCTGTCGCGCAACCAGTACGACCACGTGAAGGCGGAGGTCGCCGCGCGCGGACTCGCGTCGCGCGTCGAGGTGCGCCTGCAGGACTACCTCGACCTGCCCGAAGGCGAGCTCTACGACAAGATCGCGAGCGTCGGCATGTTCGAGCACGTCGGCGTCGCGCGCTTCCCGAAGTACTTCGGCAAGATCTGGCGCGTCCTCGCGCCGGGCGGCTTCGTGCTCAACCACGGCATCACGCACAATCCGCTTCGCGCCCAGAGCCTCGGCAGCGGCATCGGCGACTTCGTCGAGGAGTACGTGTTTCCGGGCGGCGAGCTCACGCACGTGCATCGCGTGATCGAGGGCATGGCGGCGGCGGGCCTGGAGGTCGTCGACGCGGAGGCGCTGCGCGAGCACTACGCGCGAACGCTGTGGAGGTGGACCGAGGCCATCGAGGCCAACGCGGAGGCCGCGCGCCGCGAGGCGGGCGAGGCGCGCTACCGCGTCTGGCGCGTCTACCTCGCCGGATCGGCGCACGCGTTCGACCGCGGCTGGCTCTCGCTGTGGCAGCTCCTGGCTGGAAAGCCGCTGCCCGACGGCACGCTTCCGCACCCGCTCACGCGGCGGTACATGTATCCGTAGCGGGGGATGCGGACACGCCCTGCAGGTCCGGCGTCGACCGCATGCCGGTCGCACGAAGGTGGGCGACCCTTGCGCGGAAGCGCCGGCGGCGCAATATTCCGCCTGATGAAGCTCCTCGACACGACGATGGCCGACGAAGGCCGCTCCTCCGCCCTCGAGTTCCCGACCGCCTTCCCGATCAAGGTGATGGGGCGGCGCACCGACGATTTCGCCCAGGCGATCGTCGAGGTCGTCCTGCGCCATGCGCCGGACTTCGATGCGGGGTCGCTCGAGATGCGCGCGTCGCGCGAGGGCAACTACCTGTCGGTCACCGCGACGATCACCGCGACCTCGCGCGAGCAGCTCGACGCCCTCTACCGCGAGCTCACGTCGCATCCGCTGGTCGCGATGGTGCTGTAGTCGCCCGCGGCTGCCCGCCCCGAACGCGACCCCGCCCCGAGTCCTCCCTGCGAGGGGCCCGCCGGTCCGATCCGGCCCGGGCTCGACGCGCGAGCCCGGTCCGGGCCGAGACGGTTTCATTCCCGTCGCGGCCGCAGCGTGCGGGCGCCCGATGACAGGCGGACCTTTGCGCGGCGCGAGGGAAGCGACGCCACTCCGGGTCGGCGTCGGTCGCGGGGGATGGGCGGTCGAGCTCAGGGGTCGATGAGGGGCCTCTTGCCGAAATGCCATTGCTGTGGCAATATTTTCGGCGATTCATTGCCTGTAGAAAGGACAATTCGTGAGTGGACCCCGACACGGAGCGATGCAAGCGGCCGCCCCCGAAGCCCCGGCACCGTCGCGCGTCCTCGGCAAGGCGGTCGTGCGGGCTGCGGATCTCCTCGGGCTGACGCAGAAGGAGCTGTCGCGCATCCTCGGCGTGTCGGAGGCGACGGCGTCCCGGCTGCGGTCGGACAAGTACCGGCTCTCGCCGGATCGTGCGAAGGAATGGGAGCTCGCGCGCCTGTTCGTCCGTCTGTTCCGTTCGCTCGACGCGCTGTGGGGGCACGACGACGTCGCCCGCACGTGGCTCGCGAGCCCGAATCTCGCGCTCGGCACGCGCCCGCGCGACCTGCTGACGTCGGTCGAGGGTCTGGTCCGTGTCGTCGCGTACCTGGACGCCGCGAGAGGTCGCGTCTAGCGCCATTCGCCACGCGGGCGACGCGTGGCGCGCGGTCGAAGCGCAGCACCTCGTCTCGACCAACGTGCTCGTCGACAACGCGGACGAGCAGCGCGTCCTCGAGGATCTGCTCGACGAAAGCAAGCCTCCGGTGCCGCTGAACGCGCTTCGGCTGGATTTCCTGCTCTACACGCCGTTCCGGTATTCCCCGCCCCGTGGAGGTTCGCGGTTCCGCGGCGAAACCGATCCCGGCGTGTTCTACTGTGCGGACGAGGTCCGGACCGCCTGCGCCGAGCTGGGGTACTGGCGCTGGCGCCATCTGATGGATTCGCCCGCCCTCGCCCGGATGCCACCCGCCAGCCAGACCGTGTTCCGCGTGCGCCTGGACGCGCCCGCGATCGATCTCCGGACGCCGCCGTTCGACGCCGATCGTCCGTCGTGGATCCACCCGCACGACTACGTGGCGTGCCAGGCGATCGCGAAGGTCGCCCGCACGGCCGGCGTGCGCGCGATTCGCTACGAGTCGGTGCGCGATCCGGTGCACGCCGGATGCTGCGCCGTGCTCGATCCGGACGCCTTCGCGAAGCGCTCGCCGCTCGACCAGCAGACGTGGATGCTGTCGGTCTTTCGCGAGCGCGTCGTGTGGCAGCGGTCGCACGTCCTCGGCGGCGGGATGTTCGAGTTCCCGGCATCGGGCTGGTCCGCGCCGCCAGCCGCGCCCGGCCCGAAGCGGCCAGCGAGGAGGCACCGCCCGTGAGCGAGTCCGCGGCTGCCGACCTCGCCTGGATCGCCCGCGCCCCCGCGCACCGCGACGACGCGACCGGCTTCATGCTGCGCACGCTCGGCCGCACCGGCTACGAACGCTGCTGGCGCGCGATGCAGGCGTGGACCGACGCCCGGACGGACGACACGCCCGACGAGCTGTGGATCACCGGGCACCCGCCGGTCTACACGCTGGGTCTCGCCGGACGGCGCGAGCACGTGCTCCGCGACAACGCGATCCCCGCGCTCAAGGTCGACCGCGGCGGCCAGGTCACCTACCACGGGCCCGGGCAGCTCGTCGTCTACGTGCTGGTCGACCTGAAGCGCCGCAGGCTCGGCGTGCGCGAGCTGGTCCGGCGCCTCGAGGCCGCGGTAGTAGAATGGCTCGGTTCGTCGGGGATTTCCGCCTACGGGAAGCCGTCGGCGCCCGGCGTGTACGTCTCGCGCGACGGCGTCGAGGCGAAGATCGCGGCGCTGGGTCTCAAGGTGCGCAACGGCTGCACCTACCACGGCATCGCGGTCAACGTCGCGATGGACCTCTCGCCGTTCGCGGACATCGACCCGTGCGGCTATCCGGGCCTCGCCGTGACGCAGTTGGCGGATCTCGGCGTGGCGACGACCGTCGAGCGGGCCGGCGAGACGCTCGCCCCGATCCTCGCCGCCACGATCAGCGAACGCCGACCATGACCTCCGACACCCCTCCTCCCGGCGGCAACGCCGCGGGCGTCAAGCACAAGGGCGCGTCGAAGACTTCGCGCATCCCGATCAAGGTCGTCGCGTCCGAGCCGTTGAGGAAGCCCGACTGGATCCGCGTGCGCGCGGCGTCCTCGCCCCGCTTCCAGGAGATCAAGCGGATCCTGCGCGAGCACAAGCTGCACACGGTGTGCGAGGAAGCCTCGTGCCCGAACATCGGCGAGTGCTTCGGCAAGGGCACGGCGACGTTCATGATCATGGGCGACGTCTGCACGCGGCGCTGCCCGTTCTGCGACGTCGGCCACGGGCGCCCGTTGCCGCTCGACGCGGACGAGCCCGCGAACCTCGCGAAGACGATCGCGGCGATGGGGCTCTCGTACGTCGTGATCACGAGCGTCGACCGCGACGACCTGCGCGACGGCGGCGCGCAGCACTTCGTCGACTGCATCCGCGCCGTGCGCGAACGCTCGCCGGCGACGCAGATCGAGGTGCTGGTGCCCGACTTCCGCGGCCGGATGGAGCGCGCGCTCGCGATCCTCGAGACGGCGCCGCCCGACGTGATGAACCACAACCTCGAGACGGTGCCGCGGCTCTACAAGCAGGCGCGGCCGGGCGCCGACTACGCGCACTCGCTCGCGCTGTTGCGCGAGTTCAAGGGTCGCGTGCCCGGCGTGCCGACCAAGTCCGGGCTGATGGTGGGCCTGGGCGAGACCGACGACGAGATCCTCGCGACGATGCGCGACATGCGCGCGCACGACATCGACATGCTGACGATCGGCCAGTACCTGCAGCCGACCGGCGGGCACCTGCCGGTCCAGCGCTACGTGCATCCGGACGCGTTCGCCGAGCTCGAGCGGGCGGCGTATGCGATGGGGTTCAGGCACGCGGCCGTCGGGGCGCTGGTGCGTTCTTCCTACCACGCCGATCGGCAGGCCGAGGACGTCCTCCACCGGGGTCAGATTCAAATCTGACCCCGGTTCGCCGCGGGGTACGCATCACGCGGACGTGACACGGGTGGCGACGGAAGTCGGGTGACGGCGGAGACGCGCAAAGGCGTGACGCGGATCCGCGTCCGGCGGCCCCTCGCGAGCGGCGGTCTACGTCAGGCGGACAGCCAGCGCAAGCAACTCGCGATTGACGGGGTTGCGTCGCAGGAACGCGTCGCGGAACGCTGGCGGGAGCTCGTCCCTCGCGATGCGGCGGATCGACTCGACCGCGACCCTGAGCACGCGGTTCGCGCCCTCCCTCCGCCCGGCCGCCGCCAGGACCCGTACGGCAACCAGCCACCGCTCTCCGCCGTACATGTCGTTCGGTTCGACGTCCTGCGGCGCCTTCTCCACCTCTGCCAGCGTTTCCAGCGCGGCCTCGACGTCCGCCTGCAGAAGGGCTCTGCGCGGTTGAGGCGCGTCACCTGCAGCCGGCCGTATACGAGCACTGCGACATCGCCATGTCGAGCACCAGCGGCCTGGCACGCCGCGGTGCCGCGATCACGAACGGGTTGTTGGCCATGCGCGGCGTTCGGCCGCCCCCATGGCGGCATTCACGATTCGGTGTTGGTCCAACATATCGCGGCGCCGCCCTCGCTCATGCTGCCGCGCGCAAACGCCGCGGTGACCGTACGCTCGGCTTCGGCGAAGGGCATGCGCGTCATGCGTCGGGCGTCCGCGGCGCCGGCGGGCCGCCGCGGATACGTTCCGCCATCGCCTCGGCGAGCATCAGCACCGGGGCGTTGGTGTCGCTGCTGACGATCACCGGGAACACCGAGGCGTCGATGACGCGCAGCCGCTCGACACCGCGCACGCGGCAGTCCGGATCGACGACCGCCGCTGGATCGTCGCCCATCCGGCAGGTACCCGTAGGGTGCCAGCAGGTGTGCCCGGTGCGCTGCGCGAAGTCGAGGATCTCAGCGTCGCTCGCCGCGCCGAGCCCGGGTCGGATCTCGCGGTTGATGAGGCCGGCAAGGGCAGGGCGCTTCGCCAGTGCGTAGATGATGCGCAAGCCCGAGATCAACGCCTGCCGGTCGGCCTGGGTGCCGAGGTAGTTCGGCTGCACGGCGAGCGGCGTGACCGCGTCGGCGCGGCGCACGTGCACGCTGCCGCGTGCCTGCGGGTAGATGCCGTAGACACCGACGTGGAACGACGAGCGGGGATCAAGCCCGTGGCGCGCTGCCGCGGTCGTACCGCGCGGATCGGCCTTCGGAATGCGGCCCTCGGCGCTCATCAGCCCAACCTGCAGGCGCAGGTCCGGCAGCTCCTGCTGCCGGTCGCTGCGCACGTACGCAGTGGCGCGCAGCAGCGAATCGCCGAACAGCCCGCGGCGCGATACGAGGAAGCGCCAAGCGTGGGCGAGCTGCGTCAGGCGGCTGTTGAACAGGTTGTTGACCGTGCCCGGCTCCGTGGTCTCAAAGCACAGGCGCGGCATGAAGTGGTCCTGCAGGTTCTCGCCGACCTCGGCGCGGTCGGCGACGACGTCGATGCCCAGTGTCTCCAGGCGGCGGCGCTGGCCGACGCCCGATCTCTCTAGCAGCGCCGGAGAGCGCATACCACCGGCGGCGACGATGACCTCGCGCGAGGCTTCCGCAGTCCGCTTGGCGCCGCCCTCGACCCAGGCGACGCCGGTGGCGACACGGTCGCGGATCAGGACGCGCTGCGCGACCGCGCCCGTGAGGACGGTCAGGTTGGGTCGGCGCAGCGCCGGCCGCAGGTAGCCGCTCGCTGCGCTGCTGCGCCAGCCGTGCTTCACCGACAGCTGCATCTAGCTCGTCCCGTCGGCATCCTGGTCGTTGTAGTCGTCGACGCCGGCGTAGCCGTGGTCGGCGCAGGCGGCGAGGAAACCCTCGGAGATCGGGTCGGGCTCGATGCGCGTCACGCCGATCGGGCCACCCCGGCCGCGCGCGGACGAAGTGCTGAAGCGGCAGTCCTCCAGGCGCTTGAAGTGCGGCAGGCACTCGGCGTAGCTCCAGCCGGGGCAGCCCGCAGCGGCGATCCGGTCGCACATTGCGCGGTGACCGCGGACGAACAGCATCGCGTTGACGCTGGAGGAGCCGCCGAGGCCGCGGCCCGCCACCCCCGTCGCTTCTTGCTCGCCGGTGCCGGACCGGGGCTCGGTCACGTCCGTCCACACGCGCTCCGGCCGCGCCAGCACCTTGCCGACGCCGAGTGGTAGTGACTCCCACAAGCCGCCGCCGGTGCCGCCGGCCTCGATCAGCAGCACGGTGACCTGCGGGTCCTCGGACAGGCGTGCGGCCAGCACGCAGCCGGCCGAGCCGCCGCCGACGATGATGTAGTCGTAGCGCATCCGCGGTTCTAGCCGGCCGGCGCGGCGTCGTTGCGATAGCGCTCGGTCACCCGAACCGGCATCTTCAGCGCGTCGCGGCGGTACGGCTCGTGCAGGACGCCGGAGTCGGTGAGGAACTCGATCACCGCCGGCGCATCCGCCCGGAGCGCGGCCGAGACTGCCGGCGCGATCGCCTCGGGCCCCTCGATGCGCACGCCGTTGGCCCCCATCGCCCGGGCGATCTCGGCGAACGACGGGTTCTGCCGCGCTGGCGGCGCATCTCGACCCCGGCGGCGAACGCTGGCTGATCCTCTCGGATCTCGCGGAGCGCCTGGGCCTTCGGTCGAGACCGGAATTGCTCGCCTGGATCGACGGGGCGGGGCTCGAGGTCGTGGGCCGCCTCGATGCGCGGCCGGCCCATCCCAGGGCGTCCGACGAGGCCGACCCGCTGCACGCGGCGCGATCGGCCGAGGTGACGTCGCTCTGGCGCCTCGCCGTGCGCTGGTTCGCGACGCGTCCGATCGCCGGAGGCACTAGCAGGCTCTTGAAATTCGCCGCATTTTCACCGCGCTATTTGCCCGGTCGCTTGTCGATGTCGTAGGCATGCGGCGACCTTCGGAGTGACGACGATGCGCGGTGCGGACGCGACGCGGGAAAGTCTGCTCACGGTGGCAAAGCTCGTGCACCAGGAGGTAAAATTCGAATAACGTTGGGACACTACTGATGGAATAGTGGATCTCAAAATATGCTAAAGTCCAGCCTGACGGCGAATTGGGTCATCAATGCCGAGACGCTTTGCAATTTCGGCGCGCATGCCCATTCCCTGAGCTTGCAAGCCGCGAATTTCCTGCGCCTTCATTTGGACTTCGACGTTGAGACAACGGATCTCACTAGACAACCGTTCGATTCTCTCGGCCAATACCATCATCTTTAGCTGCTCGAGTTCGGTGGCCCCGCTCTGAATAGGATCGGCGTTACTCGGTCCTTCAATGGAGGCCCGCGAACTGTCAAGAGTCATTGTCTGCTGCGTCTCTAATTGAGGGACCAAGGGGCGCCACCTTCGCTATAGGTAAACGGGAATGTAGTAGCTCGTGGCCGTGCCGTCGATCTTTATGCGAAATTTGCCAGTATATGCACCTAGGGCGACTCCGGATAGCCATCGCGACCCTGACGCAGCGTTGAAAAGGTAGCTGGCAGACGTATCCATCGGAACGCCAAACCTGGTGCTCAATCCGTTGTTGAACTGAATCTCCTTTAGGCCGTTGACGTAAACGAACGCCGCGTCTGTTAGAGGTGTACCCCCCGACTGACCGTTCATTAGGATCTG